>LFLF01000196.1 GCA_001184395.1 Candidatus Paraburkholderia calva
CCGGCTCCCGATAGACCCATGACCGTTTTTTCCGTATCCTTGCTTATGGTGGATGGTTTTGTTGTTCGCTGGTTTCCGACTTCGACAATCAGATTCTCAGCTGAAACCACCACCGCCTTCAATTTCCTGCCTCAACTACCCCCATATACACCACTTCCGACTTTAGCTCGTTTAAGCCTACGCAGTATCGATGCGCCGCTGAGGCGTTGCTGCGTCGATTTCGTAAAGATCAAATACTGCCACGGGTCCACCCCCTGATAGATACTATGAATGCTGAATCTATGAAAACCACGATCCCTATTGCTGTTTTCGATATTGTTCATCTCGTTGAGGGAATTACGGTTCGCCCGGCCACGGGTGACGAAATTTACGAGACATTTGATGGAGGAATCGAACACCCTGCGCCTGAGGAGATAATTTTCTCAGATACAGCTGGACAAGCTCACTCGCGTCGGTGGGTTTATCGGCAGGGCACCAATCGGCTGTAAATGGCACTTCAAACGCGGTGCTAATCATCGCTGAGGCACTGCATGAGGAAGCGGAGACCGATCTGATCGCACTGAAATCCCGAGTGGAGAGTCATGCCCTCACTTTGGGTGCGTCATTGGGGGAAAGTGCTCTGTTAACCCCCCAGTAACTGGAGGTTTGATTATGCATCGGATAGTTGAGCTTCCTTTAAATGCGAGCAAAGAGGATTCGTCTTTCTTTGATCTCAAGACAAATCTTGATCAAGTGAAGGCTAATATTTCTAACGTCAGCCGTAGCAGCGGTCGAAGCATAGACGCAGTCACTTTAAGTAGCCGCATTTAAAACAGTGGACACAATCCGACTGAGACACGCCATCGACTTAGGCCAGCGCGTTTTCGGTAAGAATAGGGTTCAAGAGGCAAGGCAAAAGTGGCCCGCACTTAAGGAGGTGCACCCAAATATCGAGCTACACCTCATAAGGGCCACTTCAGACCAATAAGGCCAAGGATGCTGGCCTTGTTTGACGCGCTTCAATTCGTTGATCGAGTTGATGTCGCAGAGGCGATCGCGAAGCAAAGCGATAATCAGGGCGAAGACCCGAAATTTTACATTTATGTGAACACCAGCCGCGAGCGGCAAAAAAGTGGGGGCACGCCTGCGGAGACAGCTAAGTTAATCCGTTACTGCCGCGAGAAATGCGATCTCGATGTAACCGGCCTGATATGCATTCCAACAGAGGGTGAACATACCGCCGACTTCGCTCTGCTGGGTGAAATCACAAGAGCCGAAGGCTTGAATACCCTTTCGATGGGAATGAGTAGCGCCGAGTGCGATGGCGCGAATGCGGGCATCAAAGCCAGAAGGTGGCTGGGGTGCAATCTGTACCGAACAATGCGACGTGCATTACTCTAGCTTTCACCCCCGCGAGCTTCGGCTGTGGGACGACCGAGATCTGCCGATTCTCATTCCTGTGGTTGAACAGATCCATGCAGGCAGCGCATTGGCGGGAATTGAGTTAGCCCATAATGGCTTCCATGTTCATAATCTTGAGACAAGGGCAGTTCCACTCGCGCCATCGGCGACGCCTACTCGGGGCACCACACCGGTCCATGCACAGGTAACGGACCCTGAAGATATCCGTGACATTCGCTGCTGGCATCGGCAGGCCGCAATCAACGCAAACGCGCAGGTTTCGATATCGTCTACATCTATGCCGCTCACGACATGACGTTACCAGCGCATTTTCTTTCCCGACGGCACAACCAGCGCAGTAACGCCTACGGTGGCCCACTTGAGAACCGTCGTGTCCGGCTGCTAAGAGAACTTTTGAAAGACAACGAAGGACGCAGTGGGCGACCGGTGCGCGATAGCTTTGCGCTTCAGCGTTGATGAGATGCTCGGTCCAGACGGAATTAGTTGCGACAACAAAGGGCACAATATGATATATATCGTAGTTATGTTAGCAAATTTACCGGATCTTTGGGATGTTAACGTCAGCAATTTCAGTAACGACGGCCAAACGTCTCGCTTTAGCGAAGAAAGCTTTCAAGAGGATTATGTTTGGTCGTAGAAACTGTGTCGGGCAAGCCGGTTGTAGGTATGGCGCTACACATCAGCCGATCGAATGTTGTCGCTAGTAACTTCTGGTGTATTGGACTTGATCGGTGCGGCAAGACTGTCGATTGCCGATCCATTTCTACCGAAGAAGATCGAAGCCGGTACTTTCGACGATATTCGCGAATGTATCGGCTGTAATGTCTGGGTGGCCTCTGACAAACTCGGAGTTCCGTTGCGTTGCACGCAAAACCCGACGATCGGCGAAGAGTGGCGACGCGACTGGCATCCCAAATATATCACTCCGAGGCCACGGAAGATCGCATTTTAGTCAATTGGTGTGGACCTCCTGGTATGGAGGCCGCCGTTTGGCTCGATCGTCGCAGCTATCCCACTGTGTTGGCCGATCGAAGTGCAGTTTTGGAGGGAGGGTAGTTCGTGAAGCAGCACTGTCTGGACTTTCTGCTTGGCGGCTACAACAGTTGCGTAAAGATCCAAATGTTACCCTATTAAATGTTACCCTATTGCCGGAGAGTGAAGTCACCGCCGAGATTGCCCTCGACACAGATTTTACCTTGTTCGCCGTAGCCAACGGTTCCGTGTGGCGTACAGACGGAACCGGGCGCACTCACTGCCTGCCCGCGACCGGACGGGAAAGTTACCTACGTTCACGCCCGATGACATTTTGGTCAACCGCCGACCTTGAAGGTCGCGTTGTAATTTTTGACGACGATCAATTTTACATGGGCGTATCATCGCGGAGCTTTTGGTAACAAGTGGTTATGAGGTGACCTTTGTTACATCTGAGAGCCTGGTATCCGCCTGGACAACTAACACAGTCGAGCAACCACGCATCCAGAAGTGCGTCATCGAATCCTGCGCAGCTGTTTATGTTTCAACAAAGCTGATTGCACTCGAAGCGGGATTTGTCGACTTGGCTTGCTGCTTCAGCGGCAGGCGACGCCGGATAACTGCGGACGCAGCGGTTCTCACCACTGCGCAAAACCCCAGCGACGCGCTTTATCGAGAGACCTAGCGGCGGCTGACGCCGCGAGCTCTTGGACAAACACGATAGCGCAGGCTCGCGCCTCTGTTGATGAAGGGCACGCGAAAAGTGTTCTAGAGCAGCTGGTAAATCTCTCTCGTGCCGATGCTGAAACCACTTTGCCTTGCCAGTCAACTTTAGCGAGGAAAGGGCATGAGCGTTCTAGACAACGTAAAAGAATACAAGGTTGAGGAGGTCTCCAAGCTTAAGGCGCTCGGAGCTCGAACTCAATTCGAGGAAATTTGCCGGCAACTGCCGCCACCACGCGGCTTCGCTAGGGCAATTGCCGAGAAATACGCGCGAGACGAGATCGCATTCATAGCAGAGATCAAGAAGGCAAGTCCCTCGAAAGGTATGATCCGCGCAGATTTATTTCGATGTTGGCCAAATAGCCGGAGCTAATCAGAGCGGCGGGGCTTCATGCTTATCTGTCGTGACGGATGCACAATTCTTCCAGGGGTCTGGAAAGGATATTGCATTGGCCGCCGCTATGTCTGGTTTGCCTATCCTGCGGAAAGATTTTCTAACCAATCCTATTCAGGTGACCGAAGCCCGAGCCCTCGGCGCTGACTGCATTCTGTTAATCTTCGCAATGCTCGACGATATCCAAGCGCGGGAACTGCTGGATGCTGCGCTAGAGCTAAACCTAGATACCCTTATCGAGGTTCACAACGACGTTGAACTCGATCGTGCACTTCCATGCAATGCATGCCTCTTATGATCGGGATCAACAATCGGGATTTGACAACGTTCGATGCCGACCTCGGCGCGTCTATGCGACTTGCTCAGCGCGTCGGTCATGACTGTCTCGTCGTTAACGAAAGCGGGATTAGCAATCGCGGTGACGTAGAGCTACTGCACAGTTGCGGAATGCGTAGCTTCCTTATTGGCGAAAGTTTGCTGAAGTCCACTGAACTCGAAGCCGCTACCCGGTAAATTTCCAATTGGAAGGAGACAGAACATGAACAAGCATCCATCCACCGCTGACTTTGAGAGCGCCCCAGGGGGGGCGGCTCAATTCCCACTGGGTGGCGGAGGCAGACTTGCAGTCCATTTGCACGTCGGTAGGGACGCCCGTTTTTTTATTTATAGCGAGAGACAATTGCTGAAGAACGTACGCCGCGTTAAGTCGGCTGCAACGGCGGTTAGGCTGATGGGGCGCGTGTCGCTTTATGTTGGGTTTTTTCCCAACGCCAATCCTCATGTCCTGCATCCGCTACAGCAACAGAGAGTTGGCGTCCTCGTCAAATGCCAAAGGAATACGAAATATTGACGAGACACGAGTTCTCGGACTTCATTGTATCGCCTGGCCATGTGTCAAACGCAGAGGATCGCATTTTGGAGTAAGAAGCGCTACCAACCTTCCTTGCTAGTCTCGACGAGGTTCAGTTCGCTCTGAGCGAGCAAAGTGAAACAAATTAGTGTGCGAATCGATAGTCTCGGCTGCGAAAAGCCAGTCGTAAAAATCGCCCAACTCAAAGCCTTGGCAGCTATGCTTGATGAGTATGCCGAACCACTAGAATAACACTAGAATGCTTCGAGGTCTATTGCGGTAGCGGTAACTCGTTAGCCGGGATGGTCGACATCGTGCAGCAAATCTTCCAAATCTATCTTAATCATTTTCCGACTGCGAAGTCTATCAATTTCGCTGGCGGCCACGGCTTCGAATACGTGGCATGGGACAAAGAGCATAAACACTTCCGAAGAGCATAAACACTTCGACTGGGACACCTACTTTCAACGAATTGCCCAACTGGCGGAACAGATGGGCATCCCAGAGACAGTGCGGTTTCTGTTTGAGCCGGGGCACGACATTCTTGCTGGCGTAGGTATGCTGATCGTGAAGGTGAAGCAGAATATTATAAGACATTCGAATAGCAATATATTCGAATAGCAATATTCTTGTAACGAATGGGACACGTATGCTTATGCCATCCGCGCAGCTGAGAAATAGGCCGCACAATACAACTTTTGGATGGAAGTTACCGTGAGATTGCAGCGCGTGCGTCGTCTATACCTTGCAAAATCCGTGGTCGAACAATCCTCCGAAACGACTATATATCTTACCGGGTGACGCAGAAGTACCCGGAGCTAAAGTCGGAAGTGGTGTATATGGGGGTAGTTGAGGCAGGAAATTGAAGGCGGTGGTGGTTTCAGCTGAGAATCTGATTGTCGAAGTCGGAAACCAGCGAACAACAAAACCATCCACCATAAG
>LFLF01000197.1 GCA_001184395.1 Candidatus Paraburkholderia calva
GCGCTGGCGTTGACCAACGTTTATCTTTCGCGCAAGCGATTGATGGCACAGGTTCGCCCGTAATGGGGGAAAGCGGGCCGCAGGCCCAGGCGCAACACCCTGGTGGACCGGAAATCCAGGCGCAAAGCCTCACTCACGATGAATCTGCCGCTATTTGTGCCTGAATCGATGAATACAACCGGCTGGTTCAGCGTTGCCCTAACTCCCTAAGGAAAAGCGAGCGCGCCGCTTACAACGTAGCGATGGAACGGGGGGCATGCGTTCGCCTTGATCTGGTTCCTGCCTCGCCGCCGACCGTCCCTCGACGTCGCGAGGACCTCTGGAGGACGTAGCTTGGCCCCACTATCACGTGGGGCCTTTCGCCTGAGAAAAGCAAACTGCGCGCAGCGGGCGGCATCGATAAAATGCCCGCATGTCTCCTTCGAACAAACCACCCCGTCAATCCGAGTTGCCGCTGCCCACGCCGCGTACCGCATCGCTCGCCCTCACGGCCGCCGTTGCGATGATCGCGTGGCTCGCCATCGCCGCGCAGACCGACATCACCGTCGCGCGCATGAGCAGCTATCTGAGAATCTCACCTGCTGTTGACGGCGCTGTGCTTCACCTGCATCGCCACGTGCGCATCGTGGCCCATCACGCTTCCGCAGGACGACCGTGATCACCGCGGTGGTCGTGTATATCATGTTCGTGTGGATCGCCTATAACGCGTTGTTGCGCTGGCTATGGATGCCGTCGGGTTATCGCGCGCTCGTCAACAAATCGCTGCATACGCTCGTGCCCGGTCTCGCGGCACTGTACTGGCTGTTGTTCGTGCCGCGCTTTCATCTGTCATGGCGGCGCTGCGCGGCCTGGCTCGCGTATCCGCTCTGTTATCTGTTCGTCACGTTATGGCGCGGTCACGCGTCGGACTTTTACCCGTACTGGTTCATCGACGTGAGCGAACTCAGCATGAGCGCGTGCTTCTCAACTCGGCGATGCTGGTCGCCGGCTTTCTCGTGCTGATGAGCACGTTTCTCGTGATCAATCACCGGCGCGAAGATCTGAGCGTGCCCGATACCGAACTCGAATCTGATGATTCACCGGATGCGGACACGTGCCCTTAGCGTTTCTCAGGCAGGCTTGGTATCGAACATCAGCAGATCGACGCCCGCTTGCGCGAAATTGGCGAGATCGCCCGCCACTTTCTGGCCATGTGGCGATCCGAGCGCGGATTTGAGCGCATCGAGCGAATCGAAATCGAGCAGCACCACGAGCTGGTAAGGCGAGTCGCCCGCTGGTGTGCCGACCGGTCCCGCGCTGATCTCGTAGTTGCGCAATCCTTCCAGCGTCTTCGCGAGCGGCGCGTGGGTCGAAGCGTAGTAATCGTCGAAGGCTTTAGGATCGGCGGGATGCTTGTACAGCGCAACGAGCGTGGCCATGAAGGTGTCTCCGAAGTGTGGAACGTGCGATTGATTTACTGCTTCTCCAACTGCAATCAGATGCGTTGAACGTTTTGCGGCTGCGTAATTGCGTAGAGCTTGTCGTGACTGAACTCGGGAAGCTGCACGTCGTGCATCGCTTCGGTCAGGCCGGTGCCGCTACGGTACGCGCGCCCGACCGATGCATCCAGTTCGCGCAAGTAAGCGCCCGTGCGCAAGATGCCGTCGCCGTGCAGCGGCGGACCGAAGCCCGGCACGATCTCGTTCAGATCGAGCGCGCGCACATGTTCGAGCGCGGCGAGCCAGCCGGGAATCTGCTCGTTGCGCAGTTCGGGCACACGTCCGTTCGATACGATGCCGCCCGCGAACAGCACGCCGGTCTGCGTATCGAGCACGGTCAGATCGCCAGGCGTGCTCGCGGGCCCGAAGTGCAGCAGTTGCAGCCTGCGCCCGCCGCTGTCGATCTCCGTTGTGCTGCTGACAGTGCGGTCCGGCACCGTCACGCGCGACCCCGCTATTTCGTCCTCGCCCAGTGTCTTGCGCAGATTGGCGAGATAGATATGGCAGCATTCCCGTATCAGTTGCGCGGCGCGTTCGTGTGCGAGGATCGGCACACCGCGATCGCGAAATGCGGCAGCGCTGAACACGAACTCCGGCGCCTGATGGGTGATGGTGACGAGTTCCACCAGCAAGGGCGTGACGCGACGGATCGCTTCGATCATCGCGCGTTCGTAGCGATACGACGGCCCGGTATCGATCACCGTTACACCCCGCGTGCCGACAATGAAGCCGTTATTCGACACCATGCCGTGATTCGCGCGCGCAACCGCGTCGCCGGTGCCGATGAACGCATACACGCCCGGCGCAATCTGTCGCGGCGCTGGCATGCCGACGAGCGCCGCACGCGCCACGACGCATGCCGCAAGCAGGCACGATTCGATGAATAAGGCACGCAATCCGCGCGCCCCCTCATTTCATTGCCGAGGTTTGTCCTGCGTTCACCCCACCGCGCCATCGAAGCTCTTGTTCTTCGTATCCTCGACATGCGTCTTCAGTTCGCCGCTGCCGTTCGGCAGAAAGTAAAAACGGAAATTCGGATTCTCGCTGATCGAGAAGTTGACATTCGCAGTCGTCACGGGCTTGTCGGCATACGTGATCGACACATTGCGGATGAAGTACGCCGTCGCATAGTTGCGCGTGATCTGATTCATCGCCATGCCAGTGCGATTCGGATGGCGCACCATCAGTTGCGCAAGCTCGGGCTGCCGGTGACGGCCTGGCCTTGTGCCTGCAAGCGCACTTGCCCTGCCGAGCGTTCTTCCGCCGCATCGTCCTTGTCCGCAGGCGCCGAACATCCATCGGATGCCTTCACGAAGCGCACCGCGCTATACAGGTACCCGTCGTTGGTCTCGGCAATGACGCGCATGAACGTGTAGTCTTCCACGCGCACACGTGTTTCGATGGTCGCCAGTCCCGACTCCGGCGTGAAGTCGAACGAGCCCGCATACGGCTCGGGATTTTCGTCAATAAAAAGATAGACACGCTTGATGTAATGCGCGCTGATCTGCGGAAACTGCGCGTTGATCGCAATCGGCACCACGACTGTATCCGCCGCGCGCGCGGGGGCGTCGAGCTTGATGACGGCATCGCTGTGTGGGTCGATAGCGCGGTCCTTGAAGGTGCCCGCCTTAAAGTCGAGCCAGCGTTCATTCTTGTTGGGGTCGTCGTCCGGTTGCGCGGCATGCGTTGCCAAAGGCACGAGCATCGCCAGCAACGGCGCTAAGAGTACGGCTTGACGAATGCGCTTCATGATCTCCCCCTACTGCTCCCATTCGAGCTCGGCATACGCCGCCGTCACATTCCGACGATGGTATTGATCGACCAGCAGTCACGAGTCGTGTGTTTCGGGACCGATGCTATCGACCGCTTGCTGCATAGTCTTGCCCATCCTTGATGGCAGAACGCACATCCGATGCGAGTTGCGTTAGATAGCGCGCTTCGGCATCGATTGCATCGGGCCAGCGCGTATCGATCGGACCGTGTCTCGGCACTGTGTGACGTGGATTCATCTGCTTAATGCGCGGAATGTCGTCGAGCCATCCGAGCACGCTGCCGTCGATTACCGGAATGCACTACACAAACAGAAGATCGCCCAGCCAGAACGTGCCGGTCTTTTCATCGTATACCGTTAAATCGTTGTTCGTATCCGTTAAATCGTTGTTCGTATGCGCGGTTTTCCATGTTCGGAGTTCGAGCACGCGACTGCCGAGATCGAGTGTGCCTTCACCATCGATGGTCTTCGTCGGCCCGATGATTTCGCTTCCCTTCGCTTCATCGCCCAGCTCCCGATTCAACGCATGCAGATAGTTGTTCGCACGCGATGCCTCTGCTTGCGCGAGCTTGAAACTGCCGACGAATTGCGGATGATCGTCCTTGAAGGCCGCATTGCCGAAGATATGATCCGGATGCATGTGCGTGTTGATCATGTAGCAGACCGGCAGCTTGGTCTTTGCGCGGATCGCGTCACGCAGCGCGCGACCTTCGGCCAGCGTGCCGCCGGTATCGATTACCGCGACGCAACGCATGCCCGCGATAAAACTGATGTAGGCGATATCGCCACCGTTTTCGCGCGTCGCCACATCGTCGTGACCGCGATGCACGTAATTGCCCAGCGCGATCTCTTTGACAGTGAACGGTTCTTCGGCTCGCGCGCAAGCCATGAACATGCAGATGACGATGAATGCGAGCGCCGCGCGTGTCATCGCACACCGTCCGCATCGGCGAGCGTCATGGTGCGACGCGGAGCCCAGGCTTGCAATTACCCACTTTTCAGTTAGGAAACTTGGTAACCTGGCGTACGTCATAACCTGCGTGCGAGAGAGACGGCGGGGAAACGGCAAGCAAACGAACCGACCTGGTTCGAGAAAAGGGTCGAGGCGAGCGAATTTCAAGATGCCAGATTACGCAAGCGCTTTGGCAAGGTGCTGGAACGGCTCTGGTCAAGCATAGGGGCAGACGATTCCTTTGGCGTGTCAGGACTGGGCCTCGACCAAAGCAGCGTATCGATTTCTGTCTAACGATCGAGTTTGCGAACAGGGCATCCTGAGCGGTCATTTTCAGGCAAGCGCAGATCACTTCAAGACGACACAAGGCCCGATTCTCGTTCTGCAAGATACGACGACATTCTCGTATCAGCGGGAGCATCCCGAACGCATTGGCTATACGGGCAAGACATCAATGCACCGTGGCAAACATCTGTTGCAGCCGCGAACCCAATGCGGCATCCTGATACATTCGAGTCTGGTTGTCACTTCCGAAAGTTTGTCCCTGGGTTTGGCAGCGGTAAAGTTCTGGACAAGAAAAAAGTTCAAGGGCGCGGACGCGCTCAAGCGTCACATCAATCCCACTCGCGTACCCGTTGAGGAGAAGAAAAGCTATCGCTGGCTGGAGAACATGCGCCAGTCAACGGCGCTGCTCGGGGAGCCAGTGCGTTGCATCCACATTGGAGATTGGGAAGGAAAGCGACATTTACGAGTTGTTCTGCACGGCACACGACCTGAGCACCTACTTTCTTGTGCGAACTTGCGTCGACAGGTTCGCAGGAGGTGGTCAGCATACCATCACAGACGAAATGGAGCAGGTTAAGGTCAAGGGACTACACCGGGTCGAGATTCGTGATGCCAAGGGCGTCCGATGACTGTGACGCTTGAGCTTCGGTATCAGCGAATGACGGTGTTGCCGCCGACGGGAAAGAAGCGCCGATATCCG
>LFLF01000198.1 GCA_001184395.1 Candidatus Paraburkholderia calva
GCCGCAGGCCCAGGCGCAACACCCTGGTGGACCGGAAATCCAGGCGCAAAGCCTCACTCACGATGAATCTGCCGCTGTTTGCGCCTGAATCGATGAATACAACCGGCTGGTTCAGCGTTGCCCTAAGCCATCTGGCTGAACGGCGCGGGAGCGGCGTCGGCGAGACACTGGCGGCACCTCAAACCAGTCAAGGATGCTGAAAGATGTCGCAAACCACGCATGTCACGAAGAAAAAAGACGAAAAGGGCCAGATCGCAGGCCGAGGTGAGAAACGCGCTGCAATGCGCGTCTCCCGTTATTTCGAGGATCGACTCGCGGAAATCGAGGCGTACTGCGTCAAACAGGAAAACAACGGCGCGTTTCGTCGCTTAGTGGATTTGCTCGTGGACGAAGTCGCGCCGCTGCTGGTGCGCTCACCTAAGACCGGCCGTCGCTTGCTCGATACGTGCGCGGCGTCACCCGAAGCGCCCGAAGCTGCACATGCGAGCCTTGCCTTGCAAGAGTTGGCCGGGAGCGATGCGCCCGCCGGAAGCGAAGTGCGCGAATACGCCTTTGGAGACGAATCGGCCGGACAGTATCGTAGTATCGTCTGGTCTATCTCGATGCGGGCGGCACCGTGCATCTGCTGTCGATCCGCAGGATGCAGGCGTTGCTGCCGATGGACTATCGGTGCGGCGAGACGCGGCGTACGCTTCACTTCGCGTTCATCATCCGTTCCACATACCGCGCGATCAGGTCGATCTCCAGATTGACCTTCGCGCCTTTGGTGAAAGCCTTGAGCGTCGTCACTTCGACGGTATGCGGAATCAGGTTGATGGAAAACTCGCAGCTGGCAGCGCCGTCGTTGACTGCGTTCACCGTGAGACTCACGCCGTTCACTGTCACCGATCCCTTGTAGGCCAGATACTTGCCGATCTCCTTGGGCGCGACGATGCGCAGTTCGTGCGACTCGCCCACGCGCTCGAATTTCGACACGACGCCCAAGCCATCGACATGACCCGAAACCAGATGTCCGCCCAGCCGGTCGTGCGCGCGCAGCGCTTTCTCGAGATTCACGTCCGCGCCGGCGTTGCCGAGGCCGACGGTCTTGTTGAGGCTTTCGCGCGAGACATCGACATCGAACGCGTTCGCCGACTTCTGAATCACCGTCATGCACGCGCCCTGAATGGCGATGCTGTCGCCGAGTTCGACATCCGCGAGATCGAGCCCGCTCGCATTGACCGTCAGCCGCACGCCCGCTTCCGGCTCTTGACCCAGGGGCGTGACTTTTTCGATGCGGCCTAGCGCCGTGACGATTCCTGTGAACATCGGCTGCGTTTCCTATGACTGTGATTTGGGCTTCAGTTGCGAGAGCGGGATCAGCGCAGTTCGTGCGCCACGTTGGCTTCGGCGAAGCGCGCGAGGATGCGCAGGTCGTCGCCCAGCCGGTCGATGTGATGAAACTTCAGATGCGGCCGCGCATCGAGCGTTGTGGGCGGCGCGAAGTCGAACATGCCCGGCGCACTGCCGAGCAGGCTCGGCGCGAGATAGATCAGCAGTTCGTCCACGCACCTTTCGCCCATCAGCGAGCCGTTCAACTTATGACCCGCCTCGACATGCAGTTCGTTGATGCCGCGATCGGCGAGCACTGTCAGCATCGCGGGCAGATCGACCTTGCCATGCTCGTTCGACGACTCGATCAGTTCCGCGCCTCTGTCGCGCAGCGCGTCGCCGCGCACGGAATCGGCGTCGGCAGAATGGAAGATCCACACCGGCGCGCCCTCGAGGATGCGCGCATCGAGCGGCACGTCCAGACGGCTGTCGACCAACACGCGCTGTGGCTGGCGCGGCGTATCGACCGCGTGCACGGTCAGTTGCGGATCGTCCTCGCACACCGTGCCGATGCCGGTCAGGATTGCGCAGGCGCGGGCGCGCCATGCGTGGCCGTCCGCGCGCGCGTCCTCGCCCGTGATCCACTGGCTTTCGCCCGAGAGCAGTCCGGTGCGGCCATCGAGCGTGGCCGCCGCTTTCAAGCGCACCCACGGCCGGCGCCGCGTCATGCGCGAGACGAAACCGATGTTCATCTCGTGCGCTTCATTCCCGAGCAGGCCGCAACGTACGTCGATGCCGGCATCGCGCAGCATCGTGAGGCTGCGTCCGGAGACGGTCGGGTTCGGGTCTTCCATCGCCGCGATCACTTTCTCCACGCGCGCGTCGATCAGCGCATGCGCGCACGGCGGCGTGCGCCCGAAGTGGCTGCACGGCTCGAGCGTCACATACGCCGTCGCGTCGCGCGGGTCCTTGCCGCGAGCGCGCGCATCCTTGAGCGCCTGCACTTCCGCGTGATCCTGACCGGCGGGCTGCGTGAAGCCCATGCCGATCACTTCGCCATTCTTGACGAGCACGCAGCCGACGCGCGGATTAGGCGTGGTCGTGTACATGCCGCGCGAGGCCAGCGCTAGCGCGCGCTCCATATGAGTGAAGTCGGTTTGCGAGAACATCGGCGTGGCCCCGCGTGCGCGCGTCAGGCGGCCAGCGATGCGAACGCGCCGCGCGCCGCGTCAAGCGTCGCGTCGATCACGGCGTCGTCGTGGGCGCTCGACACGAAGCCCGCTTCGAAGGCGGAGGGCACGAAGTACACGCCCGCATCGAGCATCGCGTGAAAGAACGCGTTGAAGCGCTTGGTGTCGCCTTGCTGGATCTGTGCCAAGCTCGCCGGCACGTGGTCCATGAAGTAGAGGCCGAACATGCCGCCGATCGAATCGGCGGAGAAGGGCACCTTCGCGTCGCGCGCAACGCGGGTGAGGCCATCGACCAGCTTGCGCGTCTGTTTGGCCAGGTCGTCGTAGAAGCCGGGGCGCTGGATAAGCTGCAGTGTCTTGAGACCCGCGGCGACCGCGATCGGATTGCCCGACAGCGTGCCTGCCTGATACACGCCGCCCAGCGGCGCGAGATGCGCCATAATGTCGCTTCGTCCGCCGAAGGCCGCCGCCGGCATGCCGCCGCCGATGACCTTGCCCAGACACGTGAGGTCCGGCTTGATGCCGTACACCTGCTGCGCGCCGCCGAGCGCCACGCGGAAGCCGCACATCACTTCGTCGAAGATCAGCACCGAGACGTATTCGTTGCAGCGATCGCGCAGCGCGTTCAGAAACTCGGGCGTCGCGCGCACGAGGTTCATGTTGCCCGCGACCGGCTCGACGATGACCGAGGCGATTTCGTTGCCGAACGCCTTGAACGCTTCGTTCAGTTGTTCGACGTTGTTGTATTCGAGCACGGTAGTGTGCTTGGCGATATCTGCCGGTACGCCCGCCGAGCTCGGATTGCCGAACGTCAGCAGGCCCGAACCTGCCTTCACCAGCAGGCTGTCCGCGTGACCGTGATAGCAGCCCTCGAACTTGATGATGCGGCTGCGGTTCGTGAAGCCGCGCGCGAGACGCAGCGCGCTCATGGTCGCCTCGGTGCCGGAGGACACCATGCGCACCTGTTCGATCGACGGCACCAGCTTGCAGATTTCCTCGGCGATTTCGATTTCCGCCTCGGTCGGCGCGCCGAACGAAAAGCCGTTGGCGAGCACACGCTGCACGGCGTCGAGTACTTCGGGATGGACGTGGCCGACGATTACCACGCCCCACGAGCCGATGTAGTCGATATAGCGCTGGCCGTCCGCGTCCCAGAAGTACGGGCCCTGTGCGCGTTCGATGAAGCGCGGCGTGCCGCCGACCGAACGGAATGCCCGCACCGGCGAGTTGACGCCGCCCGAAATGTTGCGCTGGGCGCGTTCGAAGAGAGCTTGGTTCTTGGACATGGATGAAGGCTTGCGCTTGAAAGTGGATGCGAACCGCGTGCCGCGCGCATGGCGAGGAGCGCTGAAAAGCGCCGCCCGAGCGCGGCCCAACGCGAAAAACATGGCTGAAATTGTACCGGAGAGGCTAGTTAAACGTCTTGCGGTCGTATCCGAGCATCTTTGTGGCGTGGTTGGGATTGTTCGTGCTGGCGGCAAGCTCGATCACGTCATCGCTGAGTATGTCGGGGACATATTCGAACGGTTGCGCATTGGCGAACCGCGAGCCGCTCACTCCGACCGGCGTGGCGATCAAGCCATCGGGCAGCACGTCGCCGGGATTGGCTGCGAAGGTTGACGGCATATCGTCGTGCAAGCTTCGGCCGCTTTACCCGCAGGGAGGGGCAGACGCTGACAAAAGCGCCCGCCGCGCGGCGGATAGTTGTGAGGGCGTGCTGGCAAAACCCGCTACGCGAGGCTGCTCCGCTCGCGCACCACCGCACTCTGCCCTGCCGGCGATCCTCTCGCGGCGCGGTTCGCAATCGTCACCAGCTCGCCCGACCTGACGGGGCGCGCTCAATCTTCCAGGCGGCGCCCGCATCCTCCTCGTGCAAGTCGAGCAGGCTGCACAAGTCGATCATAAGTTGCCGATCGTGCGACCAAATGAACTTCTTGGCCAAAAACGTTTGTGCCTGTGCTTCTGCTCGCCGCTCGTCCTCGCGGTTTGTGTAACGCACGTCGCGGCGGCGTCGTAACGTCAATGCCTGCCGCGCGAATCTGATTTCCTTACCAATCGTCGACCTCGTCGTTTACGAGGACCAACATAGGTAGCATGACACTAAGCGGGCCGGCGTTCACCCGTGCGAGTGAAAGACGCGTGTTTGCCGTCGTCTGGAGTGTTCGGGCGCGCTTCAAGTGTGGGGCAAAGCACACGGGCGCGAATGCGCGCCGCCCGCCTGCACGAAGCATTAACGGATGTGGTGAGAGTTTCGGCAGTCGGTCAAGCGAAGAGTTGTGCGCGATGAACTGCGCGATAAAGAAGCAGAACAGTTAAGCCAGTCAACCGTTTAAGGCAATGCTGATTAAGTCCACCACTAGTACTTGTCAGGTGTTATAGAGCGCACGTGCAAGGAGAAAGACAAACGACGATGAAGCAGCAGACCCTGGCGATGGCCGCGGATCAAGGTGCGGGGTTCGAGACTTGCCGCAAACGCACGCGACGCGACG
>LFLF01000002.1 GCA_001184395.1 Candidatus Paraburkholderia calva
AGCGCCGTCGAAGGCATCAACAACACCATCAAAGTCATCAAACGACGCGCTTACGGGTACCGCGACGACGAATACTTCTTCTTGAAAATCCGCGCCGCGTTCCCCGGAAAAGCTCGAGGAACCTTTTATTTACCGCTCTCCCTGATGCACGCCCTCGTTCAAGCGACCTTCCCCTCGTTCAAGCGACCTTTTTGTCGAAGAACTGCTCGTCTTTCGTCGAACCTTGCAGGGCGGTCGTCGACGACTCCTTTTCGATCGTTTGCGTGACCGCGTCGAAGTAGCCCGTTCCCACTTCGCGCTGATGCTTGACCGCCGTGAAGCCCTTGTCGGCGGCGGCGAATTCGGCCTGTTGCAACTCGACGAAAGCGCTCATTTGCGAACGGGCGTAGCCGTGCGCAAGGTTGAACATCGAGTAATTCAGCGCGTGGAAACCCGCCAGCGTGATGAACTGGAACTTGTAGCCCATCGCGCCCAGCTCGCGCTGGAACTTGGCGATGGTGGCATCGTCCAGATTTTTCTTCCAGTTGAATGACGGTGAGCAGTTGTACGACAGCAGCTTGTCCGGGAATTCCTTGTGGATCACCTCGGCGAACTTTTTCGCGTATTCGAGATCCGGCTTGCCGGTCTCACACCAGACGAGATCGGCATACGGCGCGTAAGCGAGTCCGCGCGACACCGCCTGTTCCAGACCCGGCCTGGTGTGGAAGAAGCCTTCCACTGTACACTCGCCGGTGAGGAACGGCTTGTCATTCTCGTCGATGTCGGACGTGACGAAATCGGCGGCTTCCGCATCCGTCCGCGCGATGACCAGCGTCGGCGTGCCGCACACGTCGGCGGCCAGACGCGCGGCCGTCAGCTTGGCGATGTTCTCGCGCGTCGGCACGAGCACCTTGCCGCCCATGTGGCCGCACTTCTTGACCGAGGCGAGCTGGTCCTCGAAGTGAACGCCTGCGGCGCCCGCTTCGATCATCACCTTCATCAGTTCGAAGGCGTTCAGCACACCGCCGAAACCGGCTTCCGCATCGGCCACGATCGGCGCGCGTCAGCGTGTTGTTGATGCGCTTGACGACCAGCGGCACCGAATTCGCCGGATACAGCGACTGATCCGGATACATTTCGCCCGCGACGTTGGCGTCGCTCGCCACCTGCCAGCCCGACAGATAGATGTCTTGAGACCGGCCTTGACCTGCTGCATTGCCTAATTGCCGGTCAGGGCGCCGAGCGCGTTGACGAACGGCTCTTCGTGGATCGACGCCCACAGCTTCTCCGCGCCACGGCGCGCGAGCGTGTGCTCGACGGTCACCGAGCCGCGCAGACGCACGACGTCTTCCGGTTTGTAGCCGCGCTTGATGCCTTTCCAGCGCGGGTTGGTTTCCCAGTCTTGGTGAAGTTGCTGAGCTTGTTCCTGACGAGTCGACATGGCGTTTCTCCTTGAGATTGGTTTGAACGACGATTCCAGAGCGATGCTTCCTGATGACTTGAGTATCCTGTGCCGTTCATGGCGCGTTCCGTTTGTCCAACTCTTATAATAAACAGCGGCCGTGGAAAAACCCTCGTCAGGGATTTATGGAGATTTTTTAATTCAATATATTCAATGGATTGGGTTAATATTTTTACGATGCAAAATGACTTTTTCCATCTTGCAACCGACGAGTTTGTGCCTTGCAGCACATCTTTTGCGAGACAAAAGCTCGTTGCACATCGTGAAAAATAGCGGTTGGACGAAAAAACCGATGCGCGAGGGCATCGGTTTTTCTGAAGCGGGCGGAGGCGGGGACAACAGCGCCTCCGTCAATTGCGCTTAATCCCCGCGGCGCGGTGCGCGTGCACCATCGCTACGACGCGCGCCGTAGCCGTCGCGCTGGCCGTAGCCACCTTCGAACGATTGCCGCGATAGCCGCCTTCACGCGAGCCGCCGGCCGGCTTGCCGCCGAATCCGCTGGCGTTGTTCGGGCTGTAGCCGCGGCCGCCACCGTAGCCGCCCGGACGGCCACGGCCGCCAAAACCTGGCTTCGGCGGCGCCTTGCGCGGCTCGAAACCCGCGACGACGTTTACCGGCAGCGGTGCGCGTACGAAACGCTCGATGCGCTTCAGCGCGCCCATTTCGGCGTGATGCACGAGGCTTACCGCCGTGCCGCTGCGGCCCGCGCGACCCGTACGGCCGATGCGGTGCACGTAGTCTTCCGCGAACTTCGGCAGATCGTAGTTGAACACGTGCGTGATGCCCGGAATGTCGATGCCGCGCGCCGCGACATCGGTCGCGACCAGCACGCGCACGCGACGCTCGCGCAGCGCACGGATGGTGCGGTTACGCGCGCCTTGCGGCAGGTCGCCGTGCAGCGCGGCCGATTCGAAACCGGCGTCGGCCAGACGGTTGGCGATGAGGGCGGCATCGCTCTTGGTCGCCGTGAAGACGATCGCCTGATCGAGGTCGTCGTTGCGCAGCAGATGGTCGAGCAGACGGTCCTTGTGATCGCGGTCATCGACGTAATGCACGGTCTGCGCAATGTTGCTCTTGGCCTCGAGCTTCTGCACGATCTCGATGCGCTTCGGGTCCTTCAGCAGGCGGCCGGTCAGCGACGAAATCTTGCCGCCGATGGTCGCCGAGAACAGCAGCGTCTGACGCGTGGCGGGCGTGGCCGCGACGATCGTCTCGATGTCGTCGATGAAGCCCATGTCGAGCATGCGGTCGGCTTCATCGAGCACTAGCATGTTTAGTTCCGACAGGTCGATGCGGCTGCGCTCCAGATGGTCGAGCAGACGGCCCGGCGTGGCGACGAGGATTTCGGGGTTCTTCGCGAGCAGCATCAGTTGCTGACCATACGCAACGCCGCCAAGAATGCTGACGGTACGCAGACGGTGCAGATGCTTGCCGTACGTGGTTGCGCCGGTCGAAACCTGCATCGCGAGTTCGCGCGTTGGCGTGAGCACGAGCAGGTGCGGACGTGCGACCGGCATCGGGTGGCGCGCCGGGCGGCCGTTCGGGTCGCGCGGCTGACGCGGCTGCTGCGCTTCCTGCTTTTGCAGTTGCGCGAATTTTTCGATGGCGGGCAGCATGAACGCCGCAGTCTTGCCCGAACCGGTCGGGCTAGAGACGAGCAGGTCGCGGCCGGCGAGCGCGGCGGGAATTGCGCGCTGCTGCACGGGCGTCGGGTTCTGGTAGCCGGCGGCGGTCAGCGCGGAGACGATCTCCGCCGACAAACCGAGCGATTCAAACGAGGGACCTGCGGGTGTTGCGGATGCTGCCGATGTTTTGTCGGCGAGCACGGGCGCCGTGCCGAGCGCTTGTGCAGCGATGTTGTCCAACGGGCTAGGAGTAAAGCTCGAAGTCATATTGATCCTTGAAGCGGGAAATGAGGCATCGGCGCCAATCGGCATATCCATGTCGTCGGATTCAGCGAGCGAAGAAACAAGCGAGCAAATCGAAAAACAGGAGCCCTCGCGCGAACGTGCGGCGAGAATCTTTTTTAGAAGCTGTATCGGATACGCCAGGCTCGGAGAGCGCTGACGTAGCCTGATGCATGACGGGCCGAGAAATCCGCACCGCCATACGCGATGCAAACGACAAGCGGCCTAGCAGGGAAGGGACAGTTTCTAAACTGGATTGGGGCAAAACGCTACGGAGCGCCTGAGAAGCCTGTCCCGCCGTGGACGGGCCGTGCGCTCGCTAACAGACGCCAAACAAAAGTATAACCGAATTTGCTGCATCACGCCACATTTTAACGCATTTCTGCGCTAAGTTCGGGCACGAAGTTGCCGAAACGGCGCGGCTCACCGCAAAAAATGCGCTTAAACCGCTTCGCCTCGCTTGAGTGAATCGACCAGTTCGACGTATCGCTGCTTGGCATCGCCGGCGGGCGTGCCTTTCAGGGCGGCCCATGCCTCGTACTTGCCGACGATATCGGTCAGGCCGGGTTTGTGCCGCTCATGTCGCCGCTGCTGCCTTGCTTAAACAGCGCATATAGGCGCAGCAGCGTGAGATTGCCGGGGCGCTCGGGCAGTTGCGTCATGTCGATCTGAGCTTGCGCGAATTGCTAATCGATATCGGTCATCGAGGCTCCTGCCTTCCTGCCTGTTTTCGGGATGGACCGGGGGATCTTAGCAAGTGCACCGCGTAGCAAGTGCACCGCGCACGGCCAATGGAGGCTTTCTTCGAATCGAGGATGCCTTCGGCAGGTGCGGCGGTTCGACGGCGCCTTTTCGGAGCGCGCCGCTTGCAGGATTGGCGACGATTCGGTGCGTCTCCCGCATTACAATACGGGCCATGACACGCACCGTACTGCTCGCCCTCGACACCTCGACGGAGTTTTGCTCCGCCGCGCTTTTGCTCGCCGATGCCGCTCCGACGGCCGCGGCGCCCGACGACCCGCCTCAATACGAGAACGGGAGCGTGCGCGTCTGGTTTCGGCACGAAGCGACCGGCGCGGTCTCGAGCACGCGCTTGCTGCCGATGATCCGCGAACTATTCGATGCGGCGGGCGTGACGCTCGCCGCTTGCGACGCCATCGCGTTCGGCGCGGGGCCGGGTTCGTTCACCGGCCTGCGTACGGCGACAGGTGTTGCGCAAGGGCTGGCGTTCGGGCTGAACGTGCCGGTCTTGTCGGTCAGCACGCTCGCCGCGTGCGCGGAGGCCGCGCGCCTGCGGTCGCCGGCGTTGCCCGCGCACGTGCTCGTCGCGCTCGATGCGCGCATGGACGAGGTCTACTGGGCGCTGTACGAAGCCGAAACCGAGGCCGATTCCGGATCGACGAGCGACTGGCGCACGCTGCATCCCGCCTCACTGGACGCGCCTGCGGCGCTGCCGCTGCCCGATGCGCCTTTCGCGCTCGCGGGCAACGCTGCCGCTGCGTTCGGCGATCGCCTGCCGGCGCTGGCGGCCGCATCGCACGTCGATGCCGAAGCGCTGCCGCATGCGCTGCCGGTCGCGCTGATCGGCCTGCGCGCATGGCGTGCCGGGCGCGCGATTGCGGCGCATCAGGCCGCGCCCGAGTACATCCGCAACAAGGTCGCGCAGACCACGGCCGAGCGCATGGAAGCGAAGAAGGGCGCGGCAAACGAGGAGGCGCTTCGGTGAGCGGCGTGCTGCTCGCGGATCGGTATCTCACACTGATGACCGAAGCCGATCTCGACGAAGTCGCCGCCGTCGAGAAACTTGCCTACGAGTTTCCGTGGAGCCGCGGCAATTTTCAGGACTCTTTGCGCAACGGTTATTACGGCGTGTGCCTGCGTCACGTGACCGGCACGCTGATCGGCTATTGCGTGCTGATGCCGGTGGTCGATGAGATGCATCTGCTCAATTTGTGCGTTGCCCCGTCGGCGCAGCGCGCTGGCGCGGGGCTGACGCTGTTGTGCGAGGCGGTCCGCATCGCACGGGCGGAACGGTTCGAAGGCATGCTGCTCGAAGTGCGGCCGTCTAATTCGCGCGCGATCCTGCTATATGAGCGCTTCGGTTTCGTCGCGATCGGACGCCGCAAGAACTATTACCCCGCGCGGCATTGCGTGCGCGAGGACGCAATCGTCATGCGTCTTGTGTTTTCGAAGGAGATTGGGCATGGCGTTCGATGAATTGTTGCTGGACGAACTCGGCATCGGCACGATCTGGGTGCGGCGGCGCGTGCCGGATGCGGTAGCCGAAGCGGCGCCGGGTGTGGCGAAGCAGGAAGCGCAGGACGATGCTGCGCCCGTGGTGAAAGGGTTTGCTCAGGCTGATGCGCAAGCGGTTGATATGCAAGCGAACCGAGCCGAAGCGTCCGCGGCGCAACGCGCGGAGCCCGTCGCGCAGGTCGAAGCACCAGTGGCAAAAACGGTGGCAAAATCTGCAGTCAAGCGCGCGGAGCCTCCCGCGCCATCTGCCGATCCCGAGTTCCCGCCGCTGGACGCCTACGATGATCTTTCCTGGACCGACGATCTTGCGATCGACATGCCGTCCATCGCCGATGCGCTGCCGCCGGACGACACCCCCACGCTCGACTGGGAGGCGCTTGCCATGCGCGTGTCGGATTGCCAGCGCTGCCGCTTGTGCGAGCGCCGCACCAACACGGTGTTCGGCGTCGGCGATCGCGAGGCCGACTGGATGTTGATCGGCGAAGCGCCTGGCGAAAACGAAGACAAGCAGGGCGAACCGTTTGTCGGACAGGCGGGCAAGCTGCTCGACAACATGCTGCGTTCGCTGAGCTTGTCGCGCGAAGCGAATGTGTACATCGCCAATGTGATCAAGTGCCGGCCGCCCGGCAACCGCAATCCGGAGCTCGACGAGGTCGCCCGCTGCAAGCCGTATCTGCAACGGCAGGTCGCGCTGGTGAAGCCGAAGGTGATCGTCGCACTCGGGCGTTTCGCGGCGCAGAGTCTGCTCAAGACCGAAGCCAGCATCGCGTCGATGCGCGGCCGCGTGCACGCTTATCAGGGCGTGCCGGTGGTCGTCACGTATCACCCGGCGTATCTGTTGCGCAGCCTGCCCGATAAGGCCAAGGCATGGGCCGATCTGTGTCTCGCGCGCGGCGCGTATCGCGATGCGCTGGAAAAGCTCGGCGTACAACCGTCGGGAGACGATGCCGCGAGGAAGGGCACACGCTGATTGATGACCGAACTTGCGCGGCTCGTCGATCGCTTCGAGGACGTGACCGTGCGGGATCTGGCCTGGCTGCTGTTCGCGCCCGACCTGTTGCGCGCGGCCGATGCCGGGGCGCCGCTCGCCGAACCTTGCGCAAGCGACGGCAAACGCGACGCGGTGCTCGCCTGGCTCGCCCAGCTCGATGCCGCGCTCGACGCCCACACACACAATCCCAAATCCACGCGCTTGGGCATCTATGCGGAAAGCCTGCTCGAATACTTCACCGCGCACGGACCGCTCACGCGGCTGATTGCGGCGAACGTGCCGTTGCACTGGCAGCGGCGCACCATCGGCGAATGCGATTTTCTGCTAGAAGACCATGCGGGCGCGCGCCTGCACTGGGAACTGGCGGTGAAGTTCTATCTGCATATCGGTGGCGTCGTGCCGCACCTCGCGCGGCTCTCCGATTACGTCGGGCTACGTCGGGCCGAATCTGCAGGATCGCTTCGACCTGAAACAGGTGTAGCTCGTGACACACCAACTGGCGCTGACCGCGCGCAGCGGGTTCGTTGCTTTGGGTTACGAAGGGCCGTGGCAGCCGCAGTTGTTCGTGAAAGGCAGGCTGTTCTATCACGGTCGAACATCCGACCAGGCCCACGCCGATTCCGCGCCCGAAATCGCCGATGGCCATCTGCGTGGCTGATGGGCGACGGCGTCCGAATGGCATGCCTCGCACGGCGTTGACGGGGAGGCGTCCATCGACGATCACGCGTGGGTCGTGCAACCGCGCATGGCGTGGCTTGCATCGCGGCGTCTGCTGTCGCTGATGCTGGTCCGCTACTGGCCGAAGCCGCCGCGATCCGCACGCATCTGGCTGCCATCGCGACGCCGCCGATGGTCGCGTCCTACGTGCGCGACGCCGCGGGAACGTGGTCCGAAGACACGCGCGGTTTCATCGTGCCGGACAACTGGCCGGAGCGGGCGCGCGCCTTCACGGCGCAGGCGCTTTGAAACGCGCTTACCACCATCTGAAGAAATGATGTACCGGTCCCACACCGTGACCGACGTCGAGTTGCGGGCTCGCTTCGATCGCGCCGGTGAGATAGCGCTTGGCTTCGGCGGTCGCGCTGGCGAGATCGCCACTATGCGCGACCAGCGCCGCGATCGCCGATGACAACGTGCAGCCGGTGCCATGCGTGTTCTTGAGCGGCACGCGCGCGCCGCCGAGCCGCAACGCGCCGTTCGCCTCGATCAGCCAGTCGGGGCTATCCGGCGAGGTGAGATGGCCACCCTTCATTAGCACGGCCTTTGCACCGAGCGCGCGCAACGCTTCGCCCTGACGCACCATCGCGTCTTCGTCGGCCGCGCTCTCCATGCCCAGCAGCGCGGCGACCTCGGGCAGATTCGGCGTGACGATGGTTGCGAGCGGCAGCAATTCGTCGCGCAACGCGGCGACGGCTTCGGGCGCGAGCAGCGCATGATTGATCTTGGAAATCATCACGGTGTCGAGCACGACATGTTTCGGTTGATAGCGCCGCAACGCCTCGGCGACCGCGCGCACGATTCCCGCGTTCGCGAGCATGCCGATCTTGACCGCATCGATACGGATATCGTCGAACACGGCGTCCAGCTGCGCGGTGATGAACGCGGGCTCCGGCGCATGCACGGCCGTCACGCCGCGCGTATTCTGCGCCGTGAGCGCGGTGATGACCGACAGGCCGTATGCGCCGAGCGCGGAAAACGCCTTCAGATCCGCCTGAATGCCCGCGCCGCCGCCTGAATCGGAACCGGCGATGGTCAGCGCGTTCGGGATATGTCTCGTCGCAGCGGTCGAAGAGTTGGATGAGGTCGAAGCAGTCATAACGTGATGAATCAGTAACGGGATTGCGCGATGGTCGCGGCGAGCGCCGCCGCCGCATCGCGCGGATTCGATGCCTTGCAGATCGCGGACACCACCGCGATGCCGGCGGCCGCACACGCATCACGTCGGCGGCGTTGTCGGCCTGAATGCCGCCGATGGCGACTGTCGGATAGCGCGCGGGCGCGGATCGCCGCGATTCCGTTGATACCGTAGGGCGCGGACGCGTCGGTCTTGGTGGGCATTGCCCAGACCGGACCCGCGCCCCTAGTCGACGACGCCATCGAAGCGGTCGGCCGCTTCGGCCTCGGCGAGATTCGACACCGACAGGCCGATCAGCGCGTCGGGACCGAGCATTTTGCGCGTGACGTCGGCGGGCAGATCGCGCTGACTGACATGCACGCCATCCGCGCCGACAAAGGCGGCGACGGTTGCCGACAGCGCGATCACGCGTTTGCCGTCGGTGACGTAATTCGTAGCGCCGGTGACCGCGACGATCGCCTGCGTTTTCAGCGCGAGGACCTGTGCGGCGTCGAGCGCGTTGTCCGTCGCCGCAGTGCTGTCAACGCCGCGGCCGCTCGCTGCGCCGCTGGACAGGCTGATGATCTCCGACGCGTTGCCGCGTATCACGGCAGGTTTCGCATCCAGCAGACCGAACGTGACGGCGGGTGCGAAACGACAGCGGACCGACCACGACCGGATCGAGTACCCACGGCTTGCCGGCATCGCGCGCGGCGTCGCGCGGCGTCGACGGCGAGGCGGATGGCGCGTGCCTGCAGTTCTCGTCGAGCGTGCCGAGATTGACGGACAGCGCGTTGGCGAGCGGCGCGAACTCGGCGACTTCCGGCGCGCGACGAGCATCGTGGGCGCGGCGCCGATCGCGAGCAGCACGTTGGTGGTGAAATTGGTGACGATGAGATGGTGACGATGAGATTCGTCAGGCAATGCACGAGCGGCGCGCCGGAGCGTATCCGCGTGACATGGGAAAAGAAATCGGCTGAGAGCATGATCGAGAAAGATTAGCCGATCCGTGCCCAGAATGTGACTTCATCGCGGCAAAAAGCGTGAAGCGCGACGCTCAATGGCGCGCTTCGCCGATCAGCGCGACGGAATCGAAAGCGTGCTGATTCGCCTGATGGCGGCGCATCACGAAGTACATCATCAGGCAGACGAACGAGCCGAACAGCACGATGACGAACTGGATCGGCATGTCGAGCCACACCAGCAGAGCGTACAGGCACAGCATGATCAGCATCGACAGATTCTCGTTGAAGTTCTGCACGGCGATGGAATGCCCGGCGGACAACAGCACGTGCCCGCGATGCTGCAACAACGCATTCATCGGCACGACGAAGAAGCCCGACAGGCCGCCGACAACCATCAGGAACAGATAGGCGATCAGCAGATAACTGGGAAAGTGCATCTTGCCGAAATAGATGCCCCAGTGCGCGGGGAACAGATGGCGCGTGTAGAACGCCATCAACATGACGGCGATGCCCATGATGATGCCCACCGGCAGCACCGATAGCGAACGCTTGAGCGGCACGCGCGCCGCTGCGAGCACCGCGCCCATCGCTACGCCGACAGCGATCACGGCCTGCAGAATCGCGGCTTGCGAGAGCATCATGCCGAGCGACACCTCGGCCCACTTTAGCACGATGAATTGCAGCGTCGCGCCCGCGCCCCAGAAGAGCGTGGTCACCGCGAGCGAGATCTGGCCGAGCTTGTCGCGCCACAACGTGAGAAAGCAGTCGGCGAAATCGGTGATCAGCTTGATCGGCCGCGTTTCCTGCTTTGGATAGCGCGCGCCGGTGTCCGGAATACGCAGATTGAAGAGCGCGGCGATCACGTACATTGCTATGATGACGAGCATCGCGGCTTCGGAGGGCGTGTTGATGCGCGGTATGTGGTACGACAGCAGATGACTCGCGATATGCGGACTGATGACCGCGCCGCCCATCACGGTGCCCAAAATGATCGAGCCGACCGTGGTCCCTTCGATCCAGCCGTTCGCGGCGACGAGCCGGTCGGGCGGCAGCAGTTCGGTGAGAATGCCGTACTTCGCGGGCGAATAAGCCGCTGCGCCGAAGCCTACGATGCCGTAAGCCAGCAACGGATGCGCGCCGATCAGCATGGTGAGGCAGCCGACTACTTTGATGGAATTGGTCACGAACATGACGTGACCTTTGGGCCGGGAATCCGCGAAAGCGCCAACGAATGCGGCCAGAATCACATACGACAAGACGAAGAACAGCTTGAGCAGCGGTGTCATCCAGTTGGGCGCGTGGAGGTCTTTCAGCAGTGCGATGGCAGCGATCAGTAATGCGTTATCGGCCAACGATGAGAAAAACTGCGCGGCCATGATGGTGTAAAAACCTTTTTTCATCTGATCCGAAGCTTTCCTCACTGCGGGTGATTCGCCCCGAACGCTCGCCGTGCCGCGCGTCTTGCGTCCAGGCTTATGCCTTTCGAAATAGGTTGTGCGCACGGCTTTATAACACGAAAATAGGCACATTCTGACTAGCAGTAATCTCGATCGCGTGCGGAAACACACGATCGTGCACCGAATTCCTCATAAGATACTGATTCGCAAGGCATCCGAGCCGGACCGCGAAACCGCTTTCCGTCCCGCTGCGCGAATTGCAAGACCACTGAATACTCATGCCGCGCCCCCTCTCAGCAACGATCCATACCGCCGCACTCGCCAACAACCTCGCCGTCGCGCGCAAGTTCGCGCCGAAATCCCGGATCTGGGCTGTCGTCAAGGCCAATGCGTATGGCCACGGACTCGCCCGAGCGTTCCCCGGACTGCGTGCAACCGACGGCTTTGGCCTACTCGACCTCGAAGAAGCCGCGAAGTTGCGTGAATTGGGCTGGGCCGGCCCGATTCTTCTGCTGGAAGGATTTTTCCGCCCGACCGACATCGACGTGATCGACCGCTACAGCCTGACCACGGCGGTTCATTGCGACGAGCAATTGCGCATGCTGGAAATGGCGCGCCTGTCCAAGCCGGTCAACATCCAGCTGAAGATGAACAGCGGCATGAACCGGCTCGGCTACACGCCGGAGAAGTTCCGCGTGGCGTGGGAACGGGCGCGGGCGGTGCAGGGCGTCGGCCAGATCACGCTCATGACCCATTTTCCCGACGCCGACGGCCCGTGCGGCATCGCGCATCAACTGGAGGCGTTCGAACGTGGCACGGAGGGTATCGCAGGGGCGTGCAGCCTGTCGAACTCGGCGGCGGTGCTGTGGCATCCGGACGCACATTTCGACTGGGTGCGGCCGGGAATCATCCTGTATGGTGCGTCGCCGTCGGGCAAAACCGCCGATATCGCCGATATCGGTCTCAAGTCCGCCATGACGCTCGCGTCCGAAATCATCGCCGTGCAGACGGTCGAGACGGGCCAAAGCATCGGTTACGGCTCGACCTATGTCGCCGCCAAGCCGACCAAAATCGGCGTGGTCGCGTGCGGCTATGCGGACGGCTATCCGCGGGTCGCGTCGGAAGGCACGCCGGTCATCGTCGAGGGCGTGAGGACGCAACTCGTCGGCCGCGTGTCGATGGACATGCTCACCGTCGATCTCACGCCGTGCCCGGGCGCGGGCATCGGTTCGCGCATCGAATTGTGGGGCGCGAACCTGGCTATCGACGAGGTCGCGAGTTCGTGCGGCACCATCGGCTACGAGCTGATGTGCGCGATCGCGCAGCGCGTGCCGGTGTGCGCCGAATGATGCATGGGCCAGTCGCGCATCGCAAGAATTCGAACGAAAACTCAAGGCAAGGTCGGTGTGGCAAAAGTAGCGAAGGCAAAGACGCTATACGTCTGTAGCCAATGCGGCGCGCAGGCGCCGAAATGGACGTGGCAGTGCGCGGCGTGTCACGCCTGGAACACGCTGACGGAATTGGTGGCCGAAACGCCGTCGGCATATCGCTTTCAGGCGCTGGCGAAAAGCTCGCCGGTGCAGCGGCTCGCGGAAATCGAAGCTGCCGATGTGCCGCGCTTCACGACCAGCGTAGGCGAATTCGATCGCGTGCTGGGCGGCGGACTGTTGCCCGGCGGCGATCCGGGCATCGGCAAATTGACGCTCTTGCTGCAATCGCCCGCGAGCGGCGCGCACTGTATGTGAGCGGCGAGGAGCCCGGCGCGCAGATCGCGTTGCGCGCGCAACGGCTCGGGCTCATCGGCAACAAGGACAGCGCGGTTGCCGATCTCGGCCTGCTCGCCGAGATCCAACTCGAAAAGATTCAGGTGACTATCGACGAATAACGGCCCGAAGTTGCCGTCATCGACTCGATCCAGACCATCTATTCCGAAGCGCTGACGTCCGCGCCCGGTTCGGTCGCGCAGGTGCGCGAATGCGCGGCGCAAATGACGCACATTGCCAAGCAGACGGGTATGGCCATCATCATGGTCGGACACGTGACCAAGGAAGGGCAGCATCGCGGAGCCGCGCGTGCTAGAATATATCGTGGACACGGTGCTGTACTTCGAAGGCGACACGCATTCGTCGCTTCGTCTGGTGCGCACGTTCAAGAACCGCTTCGGCACGGTGAACGAACTCGGCGTCTTCGTGATGACCGATCGCGGCCTGCGCGGCGTCGCCAATCAATCGGCGCTGTTCTTGTCGCAGCATGAGCAGAGCGTGGCGGGATCCTGCGTCCTGGTGACGCAGGAGGGCTCGCGGTCGGGCTGGAGCAGAAACGGCTGGCGGTGCTACATCGGCATGCGGGTATCGCGTGTTTCGATCAGGACGTGTTTCTGAATGCGGTGGGCGGCGTGAAGATCACCGAGCCCGCCGCCGATCTGGCTGTGCTGCTCGCGATCCATTTTCACCGATGCGCAACAAGCCGCTGCCCAAAGGCCTGATCACGTTCGGCGAGGTTGGCCTCGCGGGCGAGATTCGTCCATCGTCGCCGCGCGGGCAGGATCGCTTGAAGGAAGCTGCCAAGCTCGGTTTTTCGATCGCGCTGATTCCGAAAGCGAATGTACCGAAGCAGGCCATTGACGGATTGAAGGTCATTGCGGTCGACCGGATCGAGGAAGGGATCGACCGTGTCCGCGATCTCGAACGATTCCTGACGCGAACATGGCGGAACATTGTGCGCTTCGTAACGCGTCGTAAAAAAGCGCCGGGACCTGTAATCTATTTAAGTTTCTACGTCTCTATCCTTTCAGTGCTACGGAACCAGTCAACCCCGCCGATGCTCTCAGACAGGCGAAGTGACCGGAAGGATCGAGAGGATCACGCTTTGAAACAAGCCAAATCAATCCGGCCGAAAGCCGCGTTCCATCTGCGCGGATGCCGGGTGTCGCCACCCTTGCAGCAGCCCTGGGCAGCGGTTGCCGGATCGTCGAATAGATCGACGGCGAAGGGCAGATCTCGCGCCGGGTAGTCGCGGCGGATGTTACCGAAGACGAGTCGTTGCCACCATTCGTCATCATGTGATGGGCCGTAAGCATGTGCTCATCGACGACGAACGCCAGCCGCGTCAAACCTTGCCGCGGCGCTGAGTGTTCAACGGGCGAAGAGCGGATGCACTGCGGCTTCGGCGGGCATGAGCACGGGCGCCACACAACAATCGAGCGGTTCTAGCAGCGCCACCCATTCGTCGCGGGTGCGCTCGCGGATCAGCGCGGCGAGTTCTGCGCCGAGTTGCGCGGCATCCGCGCCGCCGATCGCCTAACCAAGACTCCAGTGCCGCGCCGCCCAGTGCGGACGTCCAATGGGCCTCGCAAAAGGTCTGCCAGAACTTCAGTTCCAGCGCTCCCACGACAATGAAGCGCTCGTCCTTTGTGCGATAGACGTCGTAGCAGGGCACGCCGCCGTTGAGCAGGCCCGCGCGCGTGTGCTGGCGTAATCGTCGTTGGTGAGCCCGATATGCGCCATCACGTTGTGCGCGTGCATCGCGTGGGTCATCGATACGCGTCGAGGTACCGTCCTTCGCCGCCACGCGCCACGTCTGCTCCAGCTCCTCGTGGGCTTCGAGCCATTCCATTTCGAGCGTTTCGAGGCGCGCATTGACCTCGCCCTGACCGGCGGATCGTCTCGATGAGCTTCGCTTTCTGCGCGGTGTCGTAACTCGCTGAATCGGCCACGAACGCGTCGAGTTCGGCTTTCTCGGTGTGGAGCTTCTCGATCTTCGCGATGCGCGTCTGCAAAGGCTTCTTCAGGTGTGCGAGCTTCTGTCGCTGCTGCGCTTCTTGCTTGCGCTCTTCGCGGCGGTTGGGCGCATTGTCCGATACATCGGCGGTGCCGCTCGCTTCCTTGGCTGCCGCGCGCGTCTCGGCGGCGTGTTGCAGCAGCCAGTCGCGATAATCGTCGAGATTGCCGTCGAACGGATTCAGACGATGCTTGGCCACCAGCATTAAGGTGTCGGTCGTCGCGCGCAGCAAATGGCGGTCGTGCAAGACGATGATCAGCGTGCCTTCGAACTGCGCGAGCGCCATGGTCAACGCGTGACGCGTTTCGAGGCCGAGGTGATTGGTCGGTTCGTCGAGCAGCAGGTTCGGCTTCTGCCAGATGATCAGCGCAAGTGCGAGTCGCGCCTTTTCGCCGTCCGAGAAGGGCGCGATCTTCGCGGTCGCCATGTCGCCGGAGAAGTTGAAGCTGCCGAGGAAGTCGCGCAGTTCCTGCTCGCACGTGTCGGGCGCAAGACGCGTGAGATGCTCGAGCGCGGAGTCGTCGGGAAGCAGCGTTTCCAGTTGATGCTGCGCGAAGTAGCCGATTGCAGACCCTTGCCCTGACGCACGCCGTCCGACAGCGGTTTGAGCGTCTGTGCGAGCGTCTTGATGAGTGTCGACTTGCCCTGACCGTTGGCGCCGAGCAGGCCGATGCGCTGCCTGTTCTGGATCGACAGCGTGACGCCGTCGACGATCGGAATCTCATGCCCGTCGTCGTCGCGATAGCCGCAACGCACGGCTTCCATGACCATCGTCGGATTGGGTGCGGTATCCGGCTCGCGAAACTCGAAGGTGAAGGGCGAAGCCGCATGCGCCGGCGCGATCATCAGTTCCATCTTTTCCAGTGCCTTGACGCGGCTCTGCGCCTGTTTCGCCTTGGTCGCCTTGGCCTTGAAGCGGTCGATGAAACAAACTCTGCAGATGCGCCACGGTGCGCTGCTGTTTCTCGTAAGCGCTTTGCTGCAACGCGAGTTACTGGGCACACAGCACTTCGAACTGGCTGTAGTTGCCGCCGTAGTGTTTGACCTGACGATTCTCCAGATGCAGCGTGATGTTGCAGACCGCGTCGAGGAATTCGCGGTCGTGCGAAATCACGACCAGCGTGCCGCGATAGCGCCCAAGCCAGTCTTCGAGCCAGACGATCGCGTCGAGGTCCAGGGGATTGGTCGGTTCGTCGAGCAAGAGCAGATCGGACGGGCACATCAGCACCTGCGCGAGATTCAGACGTATGTGCCAGCCGCCCGAAAAGCTCGCGACGGGTTCGCGCGTCTACTCGAGTGTGAAGCCCAGGCCGAGCAGCAATTTCGGCGCGGGCGGGCGCGGTGTAGCCGTCGGCATCGGCGAAGGCGGCGTGCGCGGCCGATGCCGCCGCGATGCGTGCTTCGATGGCGCGCAGATGCGTATCGCCGTCGAGCGTGTAGTTGAGCGCGCGGTGCGGTCCACCGCCGGCGTTTCCTGCGCGACATGCGCGATGCGCCACGACGGCGGCATCGAAAAATCGCCGTCGTCCGCGTGCAGTTCGCCGCGTAGCACGGAAAACAGCGTGGACTTGCCCGCGCTGTTCGGCCGACGAGACCGGCTTTCTCGCCAGGATTGAGCGTGAAGCTCGTGTCTTCGAAAAGCGGCTTGGTGCCGCGGGACAGGCTGAACTGGTTGAAGCGAATCACGGCGAATGGCGGCGGGCGAGGCGCGAGCGTTGAAGGAAACCGCTATTTTAGACTGGCCGGGTTGCGCCGGAAGGGTCGTCCGTTCGGCTAATGGCAGGCGCGGCCGGGCGTTGGTAGCATCCTCTATCGGATTCTTCACTCGGAGCGACCATGAGCGACCTGCCCGCCAGCATCTACGAATTCACCGCCGAAACCCTCGACGGCGTCAGTCGAAGCCTCGACACCTACCGCGACAAGGTCTTGCTGATCGTCAACACGGCGAGCGAATGCGGTTTCACGCCGCAATACAAGGGCTTGCAGGAGATTTACCAGCAGTTCGCGGCGCGCGGCTTCGAAGTGCTGGGCTTTCCGTGCAACCAGTTCGGCAAGCAGGAGCCGGGCGACGCCGCGCAGATCGGCAGTTTCTGCGAGAAGAATTTCGGCGTGTCGTTTCCGATGTTCGCGAAGACCGAAGTGAACGGCGCGAACGCGCATCCGCTCTACAAGTTTCTGAAGGACAAGGAGCCGGGGCTGCTTGGGATCGAGGCCATCAAGTGGAACTTCACGAAGTTTCTGGTCGATCGCAAGGGCAACATAATCAAGCGCTACGCGCCGCAGACCAAGCCCGAAGCGATCGCGGACGACATCGACAAGCTGCTTTAAAGAATCGGCGAGAAGAGGCGTGCCACATGCATGGCCATGCGGCGCGGAAACGACGCGCCGCGATAGTCCTCGCTGTCGATCTCGAACGAATGCGCGAAGTCCGCGAGCAGCATTTGCTCGACTTCGCGCGCGAAGCTCCGGTCGACGGTCAGCACGGTGATCTCGAAGTTCAGACGGAACGAGCGGTTGTCCAGATTCGCGCTGCCGATCGACGCCGCGATATCGTCCACCAGCACGACCTTCTGATGCAGAAAGCCCGGCTTGTAGCGGAACACGCGCACGCCGGCCTGCACGAGGTCGTATGCGTAGAGCTTCGACGCCGTGAACACCACGCGACGATCGCGCAGGCTCGGAATCAGAATATGCACGTCGATGCCGCGTATCACCGCGAGCAGCAGCGCGGAGAACAGGGCTTCATCTGGAATGAGATAGGGCGAAGTGATCCAGATGCGCTCGCGCGCTGTGTTGATCGCTTCGACGAAGAACAGCGAACAGGTTTCCTGCTTGTCGGCGGGGCCGCTCGACAGCACCATGCAGTGCATGGTTTCGTCCGACGAAGGCGCGGGTCCGAGTTCCGGCAGACGCTGCGTGGCCCAGTACCAATCTTCGGTGAACACGAACTGGATGCTCGCCACCACCGGCCCGCGCACTTCGACATGCGTATCGCGCTACGGCGACAGACGCGGATTGCCGCCCAGATACTCGCCGCCCACGTTATGGCCGCCTATGTACGCGCGCTTGCCGTCCACCACGACGATCTTCCGGTGGTTGTGGAAGTTGATCTGAAACCGGTGCACGAACTTGCGCTTGGCCGCGAACGGATGCGCCTCGACGCCGCCCCCGTGCAGCGCGTTCACATAGCGATGTGGCAAGTCGAAGCTGCCGATGCTGTCGTAGAGGAAATACACCCGCACGCCTTCGCGCGCTTTCCCGATCAACTTTTCCTTGAGCAGGTCGCCCAGCGAATCGTCGCGCACAATGAGGAACTGCACGACGATATAGCGCTCTGCGGTATCGATGGCTTCGAGGATCGCGGCGAACGTCGCGTTGCCGTTGATTAGCACGCGCACCACGTTGCCGCGCAGGAACGGCATGCCGGACAGGCGCTGCAAGGTGCTGATGGTCGGATTGCCGAGATAGGTCGCCGGTCCCGGCGCAATTTCGCCGCGCGCGCCCGACGAGTCGACGAGCGCGGTGGCTTCCGGTAAATCGCTGCGCGCGCCGGAATCCCATTCGGCGGGTTTCGAGCGGCTGCGCAGGATATCGAGTTCGAGCTGCCGTTCGTCGATATAACCGGCGAACTTGCTGCGCCTGAGGAACAGATACGGAATGAGCGTGAAGTAGGGCATCGCGACGAGCGACACTGCCCACGCGACCGCGCTCTGCGAGGTGCGTGTGTTGATGATGGCGTGGATTGCCGCGATCACGCCGAGCACGTGCGCGGCGATGACGAGGGTGCCGACGTGGAGCCAATCTGATGCTTGCATATGACGCGGACGGTTTCCGGTGCCTCGCCGGCGTGCGCCGGCGACGATGCGTCATATTACCGAACCCTTTCGGGCGCGGCGGATCGGGTCACGAGTTGTGACGCTTTCCGCCTTGCGGTGCGTCAGATGGGGAGATCGGCCGCTTGGATGAGGAACACGTTGTCCTCGCTCGCGCTGGTCGAGAGCCACACGAGATCGAGGCCGCCGACCGCCGCCTCGACGTTCGCGCGTTCGTTGCCGATTTCGACCACCAGCACGCCGTCCTCCGTCAGCCACTTGCCCGCCTCGCGGATGATGCGCCGCACGATGTCCATGCCGTCCGCGTCGCCCGCGAGCGCTAGTTCCGGCTCGTGGCGGTATTCCTCGGGCAGCGCCTGCATCGCATCGGCGTTGACGTAGGGCGGGTTGGTGACGATTACCTCGTACTTCGCTTCGGGCAGCGGCGCGTACAGGTCGCCTTCGTACAGCGTCACGCGGTCCGCGAGATCGTAGTCGTCCACGTTGCGGCGCGCGACGGCGAGCGCATCAGCAGAAATATCGACGGCATCGATATCGGCATTCTCGAAGACCTGCGCCGCGAGAATCGCGAGACACCCGGAACCGGTGCACAGCTCGAGCACGTGCCTCACGTGGTCCGGATCGGCCACATAAGGCTGCAAGCCGTCCTGCAGCAGTTCGCCAATGAACGAGCGCGGTACGATCACGCGTTCGTCGACATAGAAACGGCGGCCGTGCATCCATGCTTCCTGCGTGATGTACGCGGCGGGAATGCGCTCTTTCGCGCGGCGCTCGATCACTTGCATGACGGAATCGATCTCGTCGTCGAGCAGACGCGCGTCGAGGAACGGATCGAGCGTGTCCAGCGGCAAATGCAGCGTATGCAGGATTAGATACGCGGCTTCGTCGAACGCGTTGGCCGAGCCGTGGCCGAACGACAAACCGGCTTGCGTGAAGCGCGAGACGCCGAAGCGCAACAGGTCGCGCACGGTGGTAAAGGGCAGCGCCATGAGTGGCTCCTATTCTTTTGCGATGATGGCGAGACTCTTCATTGCGAGAGTCGGGTGAGGTCAGGCAATCAGTTGTTCGAGCACGCGGCGATACACGTTTTTCAACGGCTCGATGAAGCGCACCTCCACATGTTCGTCGATCTTGTGGATGGTGCCGTTCGGCGGCCCGAATTCGACCACCTGATCGCAGATGTTCGCGATGAAGCGGCCATCGGACGTGCCGCCCGTGGTCGAGAGTTCGGTGCTCACGCCGGTCTCGTCGCGGATGGCCTTTTCCAGCGCATTCGAGAGCGCGCCGCGCGGCGTGAGGAATGGCCGGCCGCTGACGATCCATTGCAGGTCGTAGTCGAGGCCGTGCTTGTCGAGGATCGCGTGGACGCGGCTTTGCAGGCTTTCGACCGTGCTCGCGGTCGAGAAGCGGAAGTTGAACATCAGATCCGTGTGGCCGGGAATGATGTTGGTCGTGCCGGTGCCGGAATGCAGGTTCGACACCTGCCAGGTCGTGGGCGGGAAATATTCGTTGCCGTCGTCCCATTTCTCGGTGACGAGTTCGGCCAGCGCCGGCGCCAGCAGATGCACTGGATTCTTCGCCAGATGCGGATAGGCGATATGCCCCTGCACGCCCTTGACGATGAGCTTGCCGGTCATCGAGCCGCGTCGGCCATTCTTGACCATGTCGCCGAGCGTGGCGTTGGAGGTAGGCTCGCCGACGATGCAGTAATCGAGCCGCGTGCCGCGCGCCTTAAGCGCTTCGACGACTTTCACCGTCCCGTCGGTGGCGGGGCCTTCTTCGTCGCTCGTAATGACGAACGCCAGCGTGCCGCGATGCTCTGGATGGAGCGCGACGAATTCCTCACTCGACACGACGAAGGCCGCCAGCGACGCCTTCATGTCCGCCGCGCCGCGCCCGTACAGCTTGCCGTCGCGATGCGTGGGCGTAAACGGCGGCGCGGTCCACTGTTCAAGCGGACCGATCGGGACCACATCGGTATGGCCCGCGAAGGCGAGTAGCTTGCTATCGGCGGCGGTGCCGCGCTTGACGGCCCACAGATTGGTGACGCTGCCCGATTCGATCGTTTCACATTCGAAGCCGATGCGCGCGAGGCGTTCGATCATCAGCGCCTGGCAGTTTTGGTCATCGGGCGTGACGGAGGCGCGTGCGATCAGCGCTTCGGTAAAGGAGAGGGTGCCGGACATGGTCGATTAACCTGAAGCGATAAAAAATGCCGGCGCTGTGATCGGCACTCGTAGCGTTCGACCGATGACCGTCGAGTCCACAGTCATCGCACGGGATCACGCAAAAAGCGTTTCGTACTGCTCGGCGGAAAAACCGAGCGTCTTCACGCGGCCGTTCACGACCACCACGGGGCGCTTGATGATCGACTGCTTGTGGATCTCGCGCCGGACGTGGTGTCGGCTTCGGCCTTGTGCGTATCGGACAAGCCGCGCCACGTGGTGCCGCGCTTGTTGATGAGCTGATCCAGCGGCACGTCTTTCAGCCAGTCCTGAATCAGCTTGTCGGAGACGCCGGCCTTCTTGAAGTCGTGGAATTCGAACGGCACGCCGTGTTCTTCCAGCCACACGCGCGCTTTCTTCACGGTGTCGCAGTTCGGGATGCCGTACACGACAGTCGTCTTGGCCAAGTTCAGTCGCCTCGCAGCAGTTTGTTCAAGCCGACCTTCGCGCGCGTCTTGGCGTCGACCTTCTTGACGATGACCGCGCAGTACAGGCTGTGGCTGTGCGAGCCGTCCTTGGAGGGCAGGTTGCCCGCGACGACCGCCGAACCCGCCGGAATGCGGCCATACGACACTTCGCCCGTTTTGCGGTCGTAGATCTTGGTCGATTGGCCGAGGTACACGCCCATCGAGATGACGGAGTTCTCTTCGATGATCACGCCTTCCACCACTTCCGAACGCGCGCCGACGAACACGTTGTCTTCGATGATGACCGGGTTTGCCTGCAGCGGCTCCAGCACGCCGCCGATGCCCACGCCGCCCGACAGGTGCACGTTCTTGCCGATCTGCGCGCACGAGCCGACGGTGGCCCACGTATCGACCATCGTGCCTTCATCAACGTAGGCGCCGATGTTGGTGTACGACGGCATCAGTACCACATTCTTCGCGATGAACGAGCCGCGGCGCGCGATGGCGGGCGGCACCACGCGGAAGCCGCCTGCGGCGAAGTCTTCAGCGGTGTAGCTGGCGAACTTCGAGGGCACCTTGTCGTAGAACTGGGAGTAGCCGCCAGCCGGCATCGGCGCGTTGTCTTCCAGACGGAACGACAGCAGCACGGCCTTCTTGAGCCACTGGTTCACGATCCACTCGCCGTCACGCTTTTCGGCGACGCGCATCTGGCCTTTGTCCAGTTGCTCGATGGCATGTGCGACCGCGTCGCGAACTTCGGTCGGCGCGGCCTTGGGCGAAAGGCTGGCGCGATTTTCCCAGGCCTGGTCGATGATGCTCTGAAGTTGTTCCGACATAGTTGGTATCAAGGATGGAGAGTTGAACCGGCAGCGCTCTAGGTCTTTCAGGACTTGAGTGTGCGGCAGAATTCGACGATGCGGCGGGCGCCTTCGACACACTTTTCAACTTCGGCGACGAGCGCGATACGCACAAAGCCCTCGCCGGGATTCGTGCCGTGCGCGGTGCGCACGAGAAAGGAGCCGGGCAGAACCATTATAGTCGGCGTACAGACGCGCCGCGAATTCGGTGTCCGAAAGGCCGGTGCGCGAAACGTTTGCCCACAGATAGAAAGAAAAAGAACGCGGCATCGGGCAGGCGCACGTCGAGGACTTCGGCGAGCATCGGCGTGACGGTCCGGAATTTTTGCAAGTACCTGGCGCGATTGTCGCGCACGTGCGTTTCAGCACATGCGTTTCATCCTGCCACGCGACTATGCTCAGCGCGCTGAAACACCGTCGACAAGGCCGCGCCGTGATACGTGCGGTAGAGCAGGAAGGCCTTGAGGACCGTCGCATCGCCCACGACGAAACCCGAGCGCCCGGCACGTTCGAGCGCTTGGACAGGCTCGACAGCATCACGAGGCGATCGAAACCGCGACCGAGCAGACGCGCGGCTTCGAGTCCGCCGACTGGCGGCTTGGTTTCGTCGAAATAGATCTCGGAGTAACTCGTCCGATGCGATCACGAAGTCGTGCTTGTCCGATAGCGCGAACAGTTCGCGCCAGTCGTCGAGCGTCATGACCGCGCCGGTCGGATTGCTCGGCGAGCGTAGACCAGTTGCGTGCGCGCCCAGATGTCTTTCGGCACCGTCGAATAATCACAGGCGAAGTTGCGCGACGGATCGCTATTGACGAAATACGGCAGCGTGCCCGCGAGCAGCGCGGCGCCTTCGTAGATTTGATAGAACGTTCGGACAGGGTACGATGGGCGGTTGCGCCGGGTCCGTGCTTCTGCTATCGATTACCCCGTCTGCGCGAGCCCGAAACCGGCAGCACTTCCCTGAGCGCATCGACCGAGGGCAAGCCGTAGCGCTGCTTTACCCATGCCGCGATCGCCTCGCGCAGCGGCTCGCTGCCGAGCGCCGCCGGATAAGACGCCATGCCGCCGAGCGAGTCGATCACGGCATCGCGGATGAGCGGGGGAGTCGGATGTTTCGGCTCGCCGATACCGAAGCTGATCGGCGAAAATCCCGCGCGCGGCGTGATGTCTTTGAACAGCACGCGCAGCTTTTCGAACGGATATGACTGGAGTTTTCTGAAGAAGTGGATTCACGGCGACGTGACCGGTAAGCGGTTTGACATGCGAGACGCGTTCACGAAACGAAACAAGACGAAACATACGCGAAACGAGTGACTAATCTTAAATTATACCGCGCGCCTATGCTGGGCAAGGCGCGACGGCCTGTGCAACAGATGAAGAACATTCGAACGGATCGGCGCGCGAGAGCGCAAATGTGGAGACGAGTGCAAAGACGCAGGAACGCCGGAGCACTGCGATGAACCGTCGTTTCGACAATGCCTGGCCGACGCTCGACATCATGGTGGGCGCATCGGTATGGGGCCTCGTGTGGTATCCGATGCGCATGTTAGCCGCGACGGGCCTGACCGGCACGCTCGCGAGCGCGAGCACCAGCGTCGCGGCATGCCTGTTCATGCTGGCGTGGCAGCGCCGCTCCATCCGCACGATTATGTGGCACTGGCTGCTCGTCGCGCTAGGGCTCGCCGCGGGCGTGACGAGCATCGGCTTCACGTGGGGTGCGATCCACGGTCAGGTGATGCGCGTGCTGCTGTTCTATCTGACGCCCGCGTGGACCGCGCTGGTTTTCGCACTTCATCCTGCGCGACCGCCTGACCCGCGCCGACGCGGTGTTCTCACTGCTCTCGCTCGCGGGCGCGGTGACCATGCTGTGGTCCCCTGAACTTGGCGTACCGCTGCCCGCCGATCTCGCGGAATGGGCCTGGGCCGGACTCATGGGCGGCTGGGCTTCGCCATGAGCAACGTGCTGGTTGTCAAGATCACGCGCACCTTGCCCGCGATGAAACCCGAAATGCGCACCGCCGTGATCTTCGGTGGCTCGGCGATTGTGGCGTCGCTCGTGAGCCTGTTCGAGCCGATGCCCACGCCAGCCGCCGCCTCGCAGATCGGCATGGTCGTGTTCATTGTGATCGGGCTGGGCGTCGTGCTCCCGACCAACAACATGATCGTGCAGCTCGGGCTCGCGCGCGTGCCGGCCAATCGCGCGTCGATCATCATGCTGTTCGAACTCGTCGTCACCGCGTTGTCGTCGTGGCTGTTTGCGGGCGAGATGCCCGGTCCGCGCGAATGGGCGGGCGGCGCGTGCATCGTGCTCGCGTGTCTGCTGTCGGCGTGGGTGCATCGGCGCCCGGCGGCGCCCGCGCCGGACCCGGTGGTATCGAACGATCTGCCGGACGACGCAGCAAACGTGTCCGCAAGCAAAAAGAAATCAAGACGTGCGATGGTATGATGGAGTTTCGCTCGATGAGCGCGCCGAAACACCACAAGCGCACCGCAAGCGTCGAAACGCGGTGTCAAGTTAGGGCGTGCCCGGGCATGCGACGAATTCGTGTGACGGGCCGCTGAGCGGCTCGTTTGCTATTCATCCTTCGTAATTCAATTCCAACAGCGATATCGCCGTGCGTCTGACCTCGATAAAACTCGCTGGCTTCAAGTCCTTCGTCGATCCCACTCATTTCCAGGTCCCCGGCCAGCTCGTCGGCGTTGTCGGGCCGAATGGTTGTGGCAAGTCCAACATCATTGATGCCGTGCGCTGGGTGCTCGGCGAATCGCGCGCGTCCGAATTGCGCGGCGAGTCGATGCAGGACGTGATCTTCAACGGGTCGACCGCGCGCAAGCCGGGCAGCCGCGCCAGCGTCGAACTGATCTTCGATAACTCCGAAGGGCGCGCCGCCGCCGGCCAGTGGAGCGCGTACGGCGAGATCGCCGTCAAGCGCGTGCTGACGTGCGACGGCACCTCCAGCTACTACATCAACAATCTGCCGGCGCGCCGTCGCGATATTCAGGACATCTTCCTCGGCACCGGCCTCGGTCCGCGCGCGTACGCGATCATCGGGCAGGGCATGATCGCGCGGATCATCGAGGCGAAGCCCGAAGAACTGCGCGTGTTCCTCGAAGAAGCCGCGGGCGTGTCGAAGTACAAGGAGCGCCGCCACGAGACCGAGAATCGTCTACACGATACGCGCGAAAATCTAACGCGCGTCGAGGACATCGTCCGCGAACTGTCGACGAATCTGGAGAAGCTCGAAGCGCAGGCGGTCGTCTCGACGAAGTACAAGGAACTGCAGGCGGACAGCGAGGAGAAGCAGCGCCTGCTGTGGCTGTTGCGCAAGAACGAAGCGGGCAACGAGGCGGAGCGCCAGCAGCGCGCGATCCGCGATGCGCAGGTCGCACTCGAAGCGCAAACCGCGCGTCTGCGCGAAGTCGAGGCGCAACTGGAAACGCTGCGCGTCGCGCACTACAGCGCCAGCGACGCGATGCAGGGCGCGCAAGGCTCGCTCTACGAGGCGAACGCCGAAGTGAGCCGGCTCGAAGCGGAGATCCGCTTCATCGTGGAATCGTGCAATCGCGTGCAGGCCCAGATCGCCGCGCTTTCCGCGCAGCGCGAGCAATGGCAGGCGCAGGCGCAAAAGGCGCACGACGAAATCGAGACCGCCTCCGAAGCCCTGGCCGAAGGCGAGGAAAAGGCTGCCATCGCCCAGGAGAACGCCGCCGCGAAGCACGACGCGCTGCCTGTGCTGGAAGCACGCTGGCGCGCCGTCCAGGCGCAACTGAACGAAGAACGCGCGGGTATCGCGCGGGCCGAGCAGGCGTTGAAGCTGGAGGCGGCGCATCAGCGCAACGCGGATCAGCTGCTTCAGCAATTGCAGCAGCGTCAGGAGCGTCTCAAGAATGAGGCGAAGGATCTCGACGCGCCCGACGAAGCGCATTTCGAAGATCTGCGCGTGCAACTCGCCGAGCACGAAGAGATTCAGCGTGAGGCGCAGGAGCGTCTCGCCGATGCGCAGGAAACGCTGCCGTGCCTCGATGCCGGACGCCGGGCGGTGCAGGAGCGCGTGCAAAAGGAAAGCGCGCAGATCAATCAGCTCGAAGCGCGTCTGTCGGCGCTCAAGGCGCTGCAGGAAAGCGTGCAGACCGAAGGTAAGATTCAGCCGTGGCTCGACAAGCACGAGCTCGGCGGGTTGCCGCGTCTGTGGAAGAAGCTGCATGTCGAAGCGGGCTGGGAAGCGGCGCTCGAATCCGTATTGCGCGAGCGTCTCGCCGCGCTGGAAGTCTCGAATCTCGACTGTGTCAAGGCCTTCGCGACCGATGCGGTTCCGGCCAAGCTCGCCTTCTATTCGCCGCCGGTCGCGGGCAAGTCGGCGGAGGCGCCGCAGGGCTTGCGGGCGTTGTTGTCGCTCGTGCACATCGACGATCCGGGCCTGCGCGCCGTGCTCAACGAATGGCTCGCCACGACCTTCGTCGCGGACGATATCGCGCAGGCGCTGGCATCGCGTAATCAGTTGCCGGATGGCGGTGCGTTCGTCGTCAAGGCCGGGCATATCGTGACGCGCGTCGGCGTGCAGCTTTACGCCGCCGATTCCGAGCAGTCCGGCATGCTCGCCCGTGCGCAGGAAATCGACAACCTCGGCAAGCAGGTCCGCGCGCAGGCGTTGTTGTCGGACGAAGCGAGGGCCGAATCCGTGCGCGCCGACGCTGCCCATACGCAAGCCTCGCAAGCGCTCACCGACGCACGCGCCAGTGCCGAAGGCGCGACGCAACGCGTCCATGCGCTCCAAATGGACGTACTCAAGCTCACGCAGGCGCACGAAAGCTACAAGCAGCGCAACACGCAGATCGGCGAGGAGCTCGAGGAGATCGCCGCACAGGTGGAGGAACAGCGCGTGCTGCGCGCTGAATCCGAAGCCGCGTTCGAGCGTCACGACGGCGAGATCGCGCAGTTGCGGGCGCGCTTCGAAGACAATCAACTGGCGTTCGAATCGCTCGACGAACAACTGACCGCCGCGCGGCACGAACTGCGCGAACTCGAACGTGCAGCCAGCGACGCGGGTTTCGCCGCGCGCGGACTGGCGGCGAAGATCGAGGAATACAAGCGCAATATCGACACGGCGCACGAGCAGAGCGAACAGATCGCGGACACGCTGGAAGATGCGCGCGCCGAACTGGAAACCATCAACGAGCAGACGGCGCAGACCGGCTTGCACGATGCGCTCGAAGTGCGCACCGCGCGCGAAGAAGCGCTGCATGCCGCACGCGTAGAACTGGACGATCTGACGGCGTGCCTGCGTCAGTCGGACGAACAGCGACTGCTGGCGGAACGCTCGCTCCAGCCCCTGCGCGACAAGATCAACGAACTGCAATTGAAGGAGCAGGCTGCGCGTATCAGCAGCGAACAGTTCGTCGAACAGTTGCAGGCGGCGAGCGTGGACGAAGCCGAACTTCAGGCCAAGCTCACGCCGGACATGAAGCCGTCGTATCTGCAAGGCGAAGTCACGCGGCTGAACAACGCCATCAACGCGCTCGGTCCGGTCAACATGGCGGCACTCGAAGAACTCGCCGCGGCGGCCGAACGCAAACGCTTCCTCGACGCGCAATCGGCCGATCTGCTCGACGCGATCACCACGCTGGAAGATGCGATCCAGAAGATCGACCAGGAAACGCGTGCGCTGCTGCAAGGCACGTTCGACGAAGTGAACCGGCACTTTGGCGAACTGTTCCCCCGCCTGTTCGGTGGTGGACAGGCCAAACTGATCATGACCGGCGACGAAATCCTCGATGCTGGTGTGCAGGTGATGGCGCAGCCGCCTGGCAAGAAGAATTCGACGATCCACCTGCTCTCGGGCGGCGAGAAAGCGCTCACCGCGACCGCGCTCGTGTTCGCTATGTTCCAGTTGAATCCGGCGCCGTTCTGTCTGCTGGACGAAGTGGACGCGCCGCTCGACGACGCCAACACCGAGCGCTTCGCGAATCTGGTGCGCGCGATGGCGGCCAAGACGCAGTTCCTGTTCATCTCGCACAACAAGATTGCGATGGAAATGGCGCAGCAACTGATCGGCGTCACGATGCAGGAGCAGGGCGTGTCGCGCATCGTCGCGGTGGACATGGAGTCGGCGGCGGGTTTTGCCCAGAATGGTTGAAGTCGGCGGTTTGCAGCACCAGGTATGAGTGGCGGGCCGGGGCCATGAGCCGGCATGAAGCAACGGAAGCAGCGCAGGCGGCGGAGTGGCGTGCATCAACAGGGCGACGGCGGATGAGCCGGCACGCGGCGGTGCGCGCGACAGATCGCGCGGCGCTTAACCCAAAAGAACGATGGAGCGTGCATGGACGAGTTGACACTCGGTTTGATCGGAGCGGGTGCCGTGGTAGTGGGCGGCGTGGTCGTGTACAACGCGTGGCAGAGCGCCAAAGTGCGCCGCAAGATGCCGCGCCCGATGCCCGACGACGCGGCCGATGCGCTTGCGCGTCAGGAAGCGGACGACGATCAGCAGCCGTTCATCGAGCTGGTGCGGCAGTCGCGTCCGACCTCGGGCGGCGGCGACGAAACGCCGGTTGCGCGTGACGGCCGCGAAAGCCGCGGCGATTCGCGTGTCGAGCCAAGCTTCGGCGCATCGAGCGCGGCGGCGATCGTGCCGCCGGTCGCGCCCGCCGACACGGCACTCGATCTGCAGGTGGAAGCTACGTCAGGCGACGGCGCAGCGAACGAGGTGACGGAAGACGGCGAGCGTATCGAAGAATACGACGCCCGCAGCGAACCGGTGATGCCCGCCGCGACCACCATCTCGTCGGTGCCGCCGGCGGCGGTGGACCGGCGTATCGATTGCGTGGTGCCGATCCGGCTGGCCGCGCCCGTACCGGGCGACCGCGTGATTCCGCTCGCACAAAGGCTGCGCCGCGCGGGCACGAAGCCGGTGACGATCGAAGGCAAGCCCGAAGGCGACAGCGCGTGGGAGATTCCGCGCGGCGACGTGTGCTACGAAGAACTGCGCGTGGCCGCGCAGCTCGCCAATCGCAGCGGTCCGCTCAACGAACTGGAGTTTTCTGAGTTCGTGGTCGCCGTGCAGCGTCTGGCCGATGCCATCGACGGCGCGCCGGATTTCCCCGACATGATGGAAACCGTCGGCATGGCGCGTGAACTGGACGAGTTCGCCGCGCAATGCGACGCGCAGTTGTCGATCAACATTCTTTCGGACGGTGCGCCGTGGTCGGCGAATTACGTACAGGCAGTGGCGTCGCAGGACGGCTTGCTGCTCTCGCGCGACGGCACGCGCTTCGTCAAGCTCGACGCCAAGCAGAATCCCGTGTTCATGCTCCAGTTCGGTGACACCAATTTCCTGCGCGACGACCTCACCTACAAGGGTGGCCAGATGATCACGCTGGTGCTCGACGTGCCGGTCGCCGACGAAGACATTCTGCCGTTCCGCCTGATGTGCGATTACGCCAAGTCGCTGTCCGAGCACATCGGCGCGCGCGTGGTGGACGATCAGCGCAGGCCGCTGCCGGAGTCCGCGCTGCTCGCCATCGAAAAACAGCTGATGACGCTGTACGCCGAGCTGGAGCAGGCCGGCATGCCGGCCGGTTCGCCTGCCACGCGGCGTCTTTTCAGCCAGTGAAGCGGGCCTCGCGTGCCGCTGTCACGGGCGCGCGTCGGTAGTAAAGATCGCGCCCCAGCCGGGGTGCTTTTCTTTGCGTGCGCTAGGCCGCACGCCGGCCCGCATCCGGCGGCATTTGGCCGTTCGGCCGATGCCACGATTTACCGATCTTCTGAGACAATCGAACGGTCGGTTATCGAAACATCCTCATCGATTGACTTCCTTACTCGACTCGAAGCCGCATGTCCGCAAAAACGAAAGCCAAGTCCGCAGCGCCCCGCCGATCGGGCGCCGCCGTGCCCAGTGCCGACCGACCGGCCGAGCGCGCGGCGTGGCTGCGCTCGGAGCTGGAACGGGCCAATTACGCTTACTACGTGCTGGATCAGCCGGATCTGCTTGACGCCGAATACGATAAGCTCTTCAAGGAATTGCAGGGCATCGAGACCGGGCATCCCGAGCTGGTCACGCCGGATTCGCCGACGCAGCGCGTGGGAGGCGAAGTCGCGGACGGCTTCACGCCGGTCGTGCACGATGTGCCCATGCTCTCCCTCAACAACGGCTTCGCGGACGAGGACATCGCCGCGTTCGACAAGCGCGTGTCCGATGCGCTTGGCCATACGCCGGTCGAATACGCATGCGAACTGAAATTCGACGGTCTCGCCATTTCGCTGCGATATGAGGACGGCAAGTTCGTGCAGGCGGCGACGCGCGGCGACGGCGTGACCGGCGAGGACGTCACTGCCAACGTGCGCACCATCCGCTCTATTCCGCTGACGCTCAAGGGCAAGCGCGTGCCCAGGCGGCTCGATGTGCGCGGAGAAGTGCTGATGTTCAAGCGCGATTTCGAACGCCTGAACGCCCGCCAGCGCGATGCGGTGCAGCCCGAATTCGCCAATCCGCGCAACGCGGCGGCAGGCGGTCTGCGTCAACTGGACCCGAAAATGACCGCGCAGCGTTCGCTATCGTTCTTCGCGTACGGCATCGGCGTGCTGGAAGGCGCGGAGATGCCCGCCACGCACGCGGACCTGCTCGACTGGTACAAGGAAATGGGACTGCCGGTGAACGCAGAGCGCGGGGTGGTCGAAGGCGCCGAGGGCTTGCTCGGCTTTTTTGCGAAAGTCGGCGAGAAGCGCGACACGCTGCCTTACGACATCGACGGCGTGGTCTACAAGGTGGACAAGCGCGAGGAGCAGGACAAGCTCGGCTTCGTGTCGCGCGCGCCACGTTTTACGCTGGCGCACAAATTCCCGGCGCAGGAAGCGTTGACGCAACTGCTCGCCATCGACGCGCAGGTGGGCCGCACCGGCGCGATCACGCCGGTCGCGCGGCTGCAGCGGGTGTTCGTGGGCGGCGCGACGGTCACCAATGCCACGCTGCACAACGAGGACGAGGTGCGCCGCAAGGACATCCGCATCGGCGATACGGTCACTGTGCGCCGAGCCGGCGACGTGATTCCCGAGGTGGTCGGCACGATCCTCGAGCGCCGTCCCGCCGATGCGCGTGAATTCGTCATGCCGACCGAGTGCCCAGTGTGCGGCTCGAAGATCGAACGCCTGCCAGACGAGGCCATCGCGCGCTGCACGGGCGGCCTGTTCTGTCCGGCGCAGCGCAAGCAGGCGCTCTGGCATTTCGCGCAGCGCCGCGCGCTGGATATCGATGGCCTCGGCGAGAAGATCATCGATCAGCTCGTCGATGAAAACCTCGTGCGCACACCTGCCGATCTGTTCAGTCTCGGTTTCTCGACGCTCGCCGCGCTCGACCGGTTTGCCGACAAATCCGCGCAGAACCTGATCGATTCGCTGGAGAAAGCGAGCAAAACCACGCTCGCGCGCTTCATTTACGCGCTGGGCATCCGGCACGTCGGCGAATCGACGGCGAAGGATCTCGCGAAGCACTTCGGCTCGCTCGATCCGATCATCGCCGCGTCCGTCGAGGAATTGCTCGAGGTCAACGACGTCGGCCCGGTCGTGGCCGAGGCCATCCACAATTTCTTCAGCGAAGAGCACAACCAGCACGTGATCGAGCAGTTGCGCGTCAAGGTGTCGTGGCTGGAAGGGCCGCCCGCACCGAAGGCGCCGCAGGGCGTGCTTGCGGGCAAGACGGTCGTGCTGACGGGCACGCTGCCGTCGCTGTCACGCGAGGAAGCGAAGGAGATGCTCGAGGCGGCGGGCGCGAAGGTCGCCGGTTCGGTATCGAAAAAGATCGACTACGTGGTGGCGGGCGCGGAGGCGGGCAGTAAGCTCGCCAAAGCGGAGGAACTCGGGGTTCCCGTTCTCGACGAAGACGGCATGAAGAAGCTTTTGGAAGGAGTCACTCCATGATCCGCGAAATTCTGAAGATGGGCGATCCGCGCCTGCTGCGTATCGCCGCGCCAGTCGAGCATTTCGACACGCCGGAACTGCACACGCTGGTGCAGGACATGTTCGACACGATGCTCGACGCCAACGGCGCGGGCCTGGCCGCGCCGCAAATCGGCGTCGATCTGCAGGTGGTGATTTTCGGTTTCGGGCATAACAAGCGTTATCCCGATACGCCGTCGGTGCCGGAGACGGTGCTGATCAATCCGATCATCATGCCCAACGGGCACGACATGGAGGAGGGCTGGGAAGGCTGCCTGTCCGTGCCGGGCCTGCGCGGTGCAGTGCAGCGCTTTTCGATGATCCGCTATCAGGGTTTCGATCAGTACGGCAACGCGATCGAGCGGCTGGCGGAAGGGTTTCACGCGCGCGTCGTGCAGCACGAGTGCGATCACCTGATCGGCAAACTCTATCCGATGCGGATCACCGACTTTTCGAAGTTCGGCTATACGGACGTGCTGTTTCCGGGGCTTGATGCAGTCCGCGACGACTGATCGCCGCGTGTTGCGGCGTGCCTCTCACAGGCGCGCCGCGGTTCGGTTCACGTAAGTACCGCTCGGGCCGCTCATACGAGCGGCTTTTTCTTTACGCGAACGATTTCGGATTGCCGCTGATATCGGGCTGACGGAACAGTGTGACGTGTTCGGGATTCGCGGACGCCTGAAGGCGGCCGTTCGGCAGACGTGCGATCACCATTTCGCTGAGGCCGGGGCTTATCACCACGACTTCGTCGCGCAGGGCGAGCAGGGCTTCGAGCCGTCGTCGGCCACTCACGATCTCAAGACCGGTTCCCGTTTCACGAACGATGACCTCAACTGACACGACGATTCTCCTGATGCCGTTCAATGCGTGTGACCGCTGATTCCTGGTGTGGCGGAATTGGGAACATCCTCGCGCACACCTGATTAACGGGCCGATGCCTCATTCTCTTTAGCCCAAAAGCGGCCAAAATAAACGGCGCGATCCGAACCGGGATCGCGCTAGATTGAAACGTTATGCCGTGGTTTTCTTGCGACGCAGCGCAACGGCCGGGACGCGCTCCGGCCGAACGTTCGGCCGGAGCGCCCACGGTGCGGCGACGTCAGAAGCTTTCGTCCGCCGCGAGATAACGCCACTACTGGCCCTGCGGTAGGTTGCCGAGCGTGACGTGTCCCATGCGGATGCGCTTGAGGCCGACGACCTCCAGGCCGCCCAGTTCGCACATGCGGCGAATCAGGCGCTTCTTGCCTTCGCGCAGCACGAAGCGCAGTTGCTCGCCGTTCTGCCAGCTGACTTGGGCCGGTCTTGAGCGGCACGCCGTCGAGTTCCAGACCGTGACCCAGCAGCGCCAGCTTTTCGGTCGGCAGTTGGTGGCGGTCGATGTCGGTCGTGTGCTCGCCGTACTGTACGCGCACGAGGTACTCCTTGTCGACATCGGAGTGTCCGCCGATCAGTTGCTTTGCGATGCGCTCGTCTTGCGTCAGCACGAGCAGGCCGGTGGAATCGATGTCGAGGCGGCCGGCGGGCGCGATCGAATGCAGATGATTTGGCGCGAACCGGATGCCGGAGCGGTTTTCGCTCCACTGATTCACCGGATTGATCAGCGTGACGGCGGGTTCGTAGCCGTCTTCCGCCTGTCCCGAGAAATAGCCGACCGGCTTGTATAGCCGATCGGCTTGTGCAGCAGGATTGTCACGAGGCGCGCCTGAGTGGAGTGGGCGGCGGGCAGCACCTGAATGTTTGCTGTCGGTTCGATGCGCGTGCCGAGCGTGTCGATGACTTCGCCGTTCACGAGTACCCAGCCTTTTTCGATCCACTCGTCGGCTTCCCGACGATAGCAGATGCCGAGTTCGGACATCACTTTCGAGAGGCGGACAAGGCCGTCTTTCTGGTGGTGATGCAGTTGCGAGGAGGGCGAAGGGCGGTTGTCGTGTGCGCCGGGGACAGTGCGGGAGTCGTTGGTGCTGCATTCGACCCGTGCGCCGGAGGCAAGGCGCGAATCGCCGCCGCGTGGTTTGAACGCACGTTGCTCATCGCTACCACGCTTCCCGCGCGCCCTTCACCCGCTTTCGCGGACTCGTGCGCGATGCCCCGGCGCGGGCGCCACATCGCGCGGACGCGGCGCTTCCGGACGTGTGGGCTCGCGCCCGGTGGAACTGCCGGTACGCACCGACGAACGCGTCACCGAGATGGGACGCGGATGTTTGGTTGTCAGTTTGACGCGCATAAAGTCTCAGGCTGCGATCGCGCGCAGCAATTCGGTTTCGACCTGGATCTGGGTGCGATTGGACGACAGGCTTCGCTCGTCGAGCAAAAACACGTCTTCGACGCGTTCGCCGAGCGTATTGATGCGCGCCGCCTGCACGCCGATCCGGTGTTGCGCGAGCACGCGCGCGATTGAATAAAGAAGGCCCTGCCGGTCGTTCGCGGACACGGACAGGATGTAATACTGGCCACGCTCGTCGGGGCGCAAATCCACCCGCGTCGTGACCGGAAAAGTGCGCACCAGCCGCGACACGCGGCCCTTCGACGGTTCCGGCAGCAGGCTGTCGGCGGTCAGCAGCGCACTCAATTGCTGCTCGACGAGATTGGCGATATCGCGATAACTCCCGTCATGATCCGCATGCGCGACGAGAAAGTTATCGAGCGCGTATCCGTGACGCGTGGTCGTCACGCGCGCATCGAGCACGGACAGGCCGCTCTTGTCGAAGTAGGCGCAGATGCCGGCGAACAGATCCGGCCGGTCCTTCACATACACGAGTACTTGCAGTGCCGCGCCGATGGGCGAGGGTCGCGCACGCACAATCGGCGTCTCGCTTTCGACGTGCCGGTATAGCACGCGCGTCTGCCATGCCATATCGGCCGGATCGTGGCGCAGGAAATAGCCTACATCGAGCTGATCCCAGAGCCGCTTTTGCGCGTTCTCCGGCACGGTCTCGAGCCGCAGCAGCGCGAGCGCCGATTCCTGCAGCGACTTCAGTTCTGAATGCGCATCCGGCCGCGCGCCGCCGAGCACCGCGAGCGTCGCGCGATACAAATCTTTCAGCAGCTTGCCTTTCCAGTTGTTCCACACCTTCGGGCTGGTACCGCGAATATCGGCGATGGTGAGCAGGTAAAGCGCGGTGAGCCGCCGTTCGGTCTTGATGACGGCAGCGAACTGCTTGATGACCTCGGGATTGTTCGTATCCTGCTTCTGAGCGACATGACTCATGGTCAGATGCTGCTCGACCAGCCACACCACGAGATCGCTGTCTTCCGCGCCGATGTCGTGCTCGCGGCAAAAGCGCCGCGCGTCGGCCATGCCGAGCATGGAGTGATCGCCGCCGCGTCCCTTGGCGATATCGTGAAACAGCGCCGCCACGTACAGCACCCAGGGACGGTCAAAATTGCCCATCAACTGGCTGCAGAACGGATACTCGTGCGCATGCTCGGCGGTCGCGAAGCGGCACAAATTGCGCAGCACCATCAGAATGTGCTGATCGACCGTGTACACGTGGTAGAGGTCGTGCTGCATCTGCCCGACGATGCGGCGGAAATTCAGCAGATAACGCCCGAGCACGCTCGTCTGGTTCATCAACCGGAACGCGTGCGTGATGCCTTCGGGCTGTTTCAGGATTTCCATGAACAGGCGGCGGTTTTCCGGATCGCGCCGCCAGTTGCGGTCCATCAGGTCGCGCGCGTTGTAGATGACCCGTAGCGTGCGCGCCGAAAATCCCTTGATGCCGCGCGTCTGCTCGTACAGCAGGAACGCTTCGAGGATGGCGTGCGGTTCGCGTTCGAACACATCGTCGCGGGCGATTTCCAGCATGCCCTGCTTCTCGACGAAACGCCCATTGATCACGCGTGTAATGCCGCTCGTCGAGGGGAACAGTTGTGCCTCGACGTTCTGGATCAGGATCGTCGCGAGTTGCGTGACAGCCTTCGCGGCCCAGTAGTAGCAGCGCATCAACTGCTCGCTCGCACGCTTGGCGGCGGTCGCCTTTAAGCCGAAGCTTTCCGCAAGTGGCGTTTGCAGATCGAACACCAGAATGTCCTGACGACGCTTGGCGATCACGTGCAGGCGCGCGCGCAGGTTCTTCAGAAACGCTTCGTTGCGACGTAGTTCGCGCGCTTCGCGGTCGGTGATCAGGCCGCGCGTATCGAGTTCGCGCCAGTCGCTGCCGAAATTCGCCGCGCGCGTGATCCACAGGATCAGTTGCAGGTCGCGCAGGCCGCCGGGGCTTTCCTTCACGTTCGGTTCGAGGCTGTACGGCGTGTCCTGGAACTTCGCGTGTCGCTGGCGCATCTCCAGCACTTTCGCGTGGAAGAAGGCGCGCGGATCGAGCGTTTCCTTGTATCGCTCCGAGAAGCGCCCGAACACACGCGCGTCGCCGCAAATGCGCCGTGCTTCGAGCAGCGAGGTCTGCACGGTGATGTCGTTGCCGGCCTCGGCGATGCACTGCTCGTCGACCGAGCGCACGCTGCTGCCGATGTCCAGCCCCAGATCCCACGCCATGCCGATGAACCGCTCGATGCGACTGTTCAACTCCGTGTCGTCGCTGGCGGCTGAGTCCGGCAGCAGCACGAGGATATCGACGTCTGAATAGGGCGCAAGCTCGCCGCGTCCGTAGCCGCCGACCGCGACGAGCGCGGCGTCGTCGGGCATCTCGCAGGCGGCCCACGCGCCCTTGAGCGCGTCGTCGGTGCCGCGGCCGAGCGCGCGCATCAGCGGTTCGACATTCGATGCCGTCTGGAAGCGTTCGATCAGCGCGGCTTTCTCCGCCTTGTAGGCGTTGCGCAGCGATTCGACGGGCGTGGCGACGGCGGCGGTGACGCTCATAAATCGATGTGGGAGGCGAGAAGCGAAGTTCGGAAGCGGGTCAGGCGATCGCGGCGATCAGTTGCGAAGGCGCTTGCGTGCCGGCCGAGACGGTCAGCACTTCGTAGCCGGTCGGCGTGACGAGCACGGTGTGCTCCCATTGCGCGGACAGGCTGCGGTCGCGCGTCTTGACGGTCCACTGATCGGGCATGGTGCGGATTTCGCGGTGGCCGGCGTTGATCATGGGCTCGACGGTGAACATCATACCTTTCTGCAACTCGATGCCGGTGCCGGCGCGTCCGTAATGCAGCACTTGCGGCTCTTCGTGGAATACCTGGCCGATGCCGTGACCGCAGTATTCGCGTACCACGCTATATCTCTGCGATTCGGCATGCTTCTGGATGGCCGCGCCGATATCGCCGAGATGTGCGCCCGGGCGTACCTGATCGATGCCGAGCCACATGCAGTCGAAGGTGGTCTGCACGAGACGTTTGGCCAGAATCGACCCTTCGCCGACGATGAACATGCGGCTCGTATCGCCGAAATACCCATTCTTGATCACGGTGATGTCGATGTTCAGCGCATCGCCGTTCTTGAGCACCTTGTCGCCGGGAATGCCGTGGCAGATCACGTCGTTGACGGAAATGCAAGTGGCCTTCGGGTAGGGTGGATAACCGGGCGGCTGATAATTGAGCGGCGCGGGAACGGCGCCCTGTTCCTTCACTATGAATTCGTGACAGAGCCGATCCAGCTCTTCCGTCGTCACGCCCGGCGCGATATGCGGCGTGATGAAATCGAGCACTTCGCTGGCCAGCCGGCAGGCGACGCGCATCTGCGCAATATCGTGGTCGTTTTTCAGCGTAATGGACATGACTTGACTCAAGAAAGCGTGTATGCGGCGGTGCGCCGCCAATTTGCGCCGCCAATTGCGCATTATCGCACCTTAAATAAGGGGACGCAGCGGGAATCTTTGCGGGGCGGGCGAGGGTCGGGCCGCTCCGCCGCCCAGCAGGATTTGCGGGTGAAAGCAGGCTTGAGCCCATTAATCCTTACATGCTATACTTATACTCTAAGTCAGACTAAGTGGCTTTTTATAGATTAAGTCCTAATAAATCCGTAATAAAAAAATCGTAATAAAATTAATTAATATCCGTTTGCTATCCGGTTTGCTCGAACCCCATGCATGAGTTCAGCGCAAGCAGCACACACTGACGTCACGATTTCATCGTGACAATCAGGTTTTGCAAGGAAGGGTTATGCACAAGGATTCGGGCTTGGAAAAGAAGCGAGGCGGTCATCGATTGATCGTCCACCTAGCAGGCAACTGAAACTCAAGCCGGCAGCACCCAGGGTATCTCGCTCAGACTAACGCGGGATGCGCAGCCGGCCTTAAGACCCAACCCTCGCGGAGAATTTCATGGCAGTCACGATGCGTCAAATGCTGGAAGCCGGCGTCCACTTCGGTCACCAAACGCGCTTCTGGAACCCCAAGATGGCCCCGTATATCTTTGGTCATCGCAACAAGATTCACATCATCAATCTCGAAAAGACGCTGCCGCTCTACAACGACGCGCTGAAGTACGTGCGTCAGTTGGCAGCGAATCGCGGCACGATTCTTTTCGTCGGCACGAAGCGTCAGTCGCGCGACACCATCGCTCAGGAAGCGGTGCGCGCAGGCATGCCGTTCGTCAATGCCCGCTGGCTCGGCGGCATGCTGACCAACTTCAAAACGTTGAAGGTTTCGATCAAGCGCCTGAAGGACATGGAAGCGGCTGTCGAATCGGGTGAAACCGAGCGCATGAGCAAGAAGGAAGCGCTCCTGTTCGAACGCGAAATCGCCAAGCTGCAAAAGTCGATCGGCGGCGTGAAGGACATGGGCGGCATTCCGGACGCGATCTTCGTGATCGACGTCGGCTACCACAAGATTGCTGTCACCGAAGCCAAGAAGCTCGGCATTCCGGTCATCGCCGTGGTCGATACGAACCACTCGCCGGAAGGCATCGACTACGTCATCCCGGGTAATGATGACGCATCGAAGGCTGTGTCGCTGCACGCCGAAGGCGTGGCAGACGCGATCCTTGAAGGCCGCGCCAACGCGGTGAACGATGTGGTCCAGGCCGTGCGTGGCGGCGAAGGCGACGAGTTCGTCGAGGTTAACGCAGAGGCGTAATCGAGCCTGCGGCCGACAAAAAAGGGGGCTTTGCGAAAGGCCCTTTTTTTTAGTCGGCGCGATAGCAGTGCCCATTTTCCTGCCGCCGGCCCGTTGCAAAAACCGGTGGCACGTATCAAACAGACTCAAGGAGCGAATGATGGCGGCAATTACCGCAAGTATGGTGGCAGAACTGCGCGCGAAGGCCGATGCGCCGATGATGGAATGCAAGAAAGCGCTGACGGAAGCCGACGGCGACATGGCGCGCGCGGAAGAACTGCTGCGCGTGAAGCTCGGCAACAAGGCGAGCAAGGCGGCATCGCGCGTGACGGCCGAAGGCATAGTCACGGCACACGTCGAAGGCAATGTCGGCGCGCTCGTCGAGCTGAACTGCGAAACCGACTTCGTTGCAAAGAACGACGACTTCCTCGCGTTCGGCAAGACCGTCGCCGAACTGGTCGCCAAGCACAATCCAGCCGATGTCGCCGCGCTGTCAGCGCTGGTGCTGGAAAGCTCGACCGTCGACGCCGTGCGTCTGGCGCTGGTCGGCAAGATCGGCGAAAACCTATCGATCCGCCGTTTCGTGCGTTTCGAGTCGGCCAACAAGGTTGCGTCGTACCTGCACGGCATGCGTATCGGCGTGCTGGTCGAGTTCACGGGCGCGGACGAGCAAGTCGGCAAGGACGTGGCCATGCACGTCGCGGCCATGAAGCCGGTTTCGCTGTCGTCGAACGACGTTCCGGCCGATCTGATCGCCAAGGAACGCAGCATCGCCGAGCAGAAGGCCGCCGAATCAGGCAAGCCGGCTGAAATCGTCGCGAAGATGGTCGACGGCTCGGTCCAGAAGTATCTGAAGGAAGTCTCGCTGCTGAACCAGCCGTTCGTGAAGAACGACAAGCAGACCATCGAGCAGATGCTGAAGGCAGCCAACGCTTCGGTGCAGAAGTTCGCACTGTTCGTGGTCGGCGAAGGCATCGAAAAGCGTCAGGACGATTTCGCGGCGGAAGTGGCGGCGCAAGTCGCTGCGGCCAAGCAGTTGTAACCGTCCCTAAGCCTGCATTAAGCCGTTTGTGCTGACATTGCGCAGCCAGGCGCGAGCGGGATCGAAGTAAAGCGCGGCGAATTTCGTTCGACGCGTGTGGTCTGGTTCGGAAGGCACGGCGGGCGCGGCAGATACGAGGTTAACCGGTATCTGCTGCGCCCGCGGGCCGATCCGGTTCGCTTGCAGTAAATATTGTTTCACCCCTACAGTTCTACGTTGTTGCAACCCTCCTCGGCGCGATCGGAAACTCATATGCCCACAGCCTACAAACGCGTACTTCTCAAACTCTCCGGTGAAGCCCTAATGGGCGACGATGCTTTCGGCATCAATCGAGCAACAATCGAAAGGATGGTGGCGGATATCGCGAAAGTGGTGTGCCTCGGGACGCAACTCGCCGTCGTGATTGGCGGTGGCAATATCTTTCGCGGCGTCGCGGGCGGCGCGGCCGGCATGGATCGCGCGACCGCCGACTACATGGGCATGCTCGCCACGATGATGAACGCCCTCGCGTTGCAGGACGCCATGCGTCACGCGGGCATCGAGGCACGCGTGCAGTCGGCGCTGCGGATGGATCAGGTGGTCGAGCCGTACATTCGCCCCCGTGCCATTCGTCAACTAGAAGAAGGCCGCGTCGTGATTTTCGCGGCCGGCACAGGCAACCCGTTCTTCACGACGGACACGGCGGCCGCGCTGCGCGGTTCGGAAATCGGTGCCGAAGTGGTGTTGAAAGCAACCAAAGTCGATGGCGTATACTCCGCCGACCCGAAGAAGGACCCGAGCGCGACGCGCTACAGCACGATCAGCTTCGACGAAACCATCGGCAAGAATCTGCAGGTGATGGACGCCACGGCTTTCGCGCTGTGCCGCGACCAGAAATTGCCGATTCGCGTGTTCTCGATCAACAAGCCCGGTGCGCTGAAGCGTATCGTGCAGGGCGACGACGAAGGTACGCTCGTCCACGTGTAAACTCTCGCGATATCAGGCGCCGCGCGGCTGGCAAGGAGGCCACGCGAGGAACGGGCCTTTTCGCAGGTAAAACCAGGTTTCGGAGGTTCAAATGAGTGTGGCTGACATTAAAAAGGGCGTCGACCAGAAGATGCAGCGGTCGATCGAAGCATTCAAGGCCGATCTCGCCAAGATTCGCACGGGCCGCACCCACACGGGCCTGCTCGATCACATCCAGGTCGACTACTACGGCTCGAACGTGCCCATTTCGCAAGTCGCGAATATGACGCTCGTCGATGCGCGCACGATCGGCGTGCAGCCATGGGAAAAGAAAATGGTCGTCGTCATCGAAAAGGCGATCCGCGAATCGGACCTCGGTCTGAATCCAGCGACGCAAGGCGATCTGATCCGCGTGCCGATGCCTGCGCTGACCGAAGAGCACCGCCGTGAACTGACGAAAGTCGTAAAGGGCGAAGGCGAAACCGCGAAGGTCGCCGTGCGCAACCTGCGCCGCGACGCCAACGATGCGCTCAAGAAGCTCGTCAAGGACAAGGAAATCTCGGAAGACGACGCGCGCCGTTCGAGCGACGAAGTCCAGAAGCTAACGGACAAGTTCGTCGCCGAGATCGACAAGCTCGTGCAGACCAAAGAAGCCGAAATTATGACGGTGTGAGGCCGTAGAAACGGTTCCGCCAGTCGCGACTGCTTATATGCTTATATATAGTTGGCTGACTCTCACATCTCCCGATTACAAGATTCAGCGGCCATGACCTATACCAGCTCCACCGTTACCGTGCCCGATGTCGCAGCAGTCCCGCGTCACGTCGCGATCATTATGGACGGCAACGGCCGTTGGGCGACCGAGCGGCGCCTGCTGCGCGTCGCTGGTCACTCGCGCGGCGTCGACGCGGTGCGCGCCACCGTCGAAAGCTGCGCGCGGCGCGGTGTCGAATTCGTCACGTTGTTCGCTTTCAGCTCCGAGAACTGGCGTCGTCCGCACGAGGAAGTCTCATTCCTGATGCGCCTGTTCGTCACCGCGCTCGAGCGCGAAGTCAGCCAATTGCACGCCAACGGCATTCGTCTGCGCGTGGTCGGCGATATCGCTATGTTCGACGACAAGATCCGCGCAGCCATCAACCGCGCCGAAAGCAAGACCGCGCGCAATACGCGGCTCACGCTGACCATCGCCGCCAATTACGGCGGCCGCTGGGACATCATGCAGGCGACCAAGAAGCTGATCGCGCAGTCGCTCGAGCAGGGCTCGCCCGCGCGCGTGGACGACGAATCGTTCGCCGAGCATCTCGCGATGGCCTATGCGCCCGAGCCGGACCTCTTCATCCGCACGGGCGGCGAGCAGCGCATCAGCAACTTCCTGCTGTGGCAGCTCGCCTACACCGAGTTCTATTTCACGCACACTTACTGGCCCGACTTCGACGCCACGGAACTCGACCGCGCGATCGCGTCGTACGGCGACCGCGAGCGGCGCTTCGGGCGCACCAGTGCTCAACTCGCTTCCCAATCGCAGAAGGCCGACACCCTTTCATGCTAAGAACCCGTGTCATCACGGCAATCGTCCTGCTGGCAGTTTTCGTACCGATCACGCTGTTTGTGCCGATCGGAGCGTTCGGAGAGCTGATCGGTTTCGTCGTGGTGTTCGCCGCCTGGGAGTGGGGGCGGCTGCTCAAGCTCAACGGGGCCGGGCCGGTCACTTACGCGCTGGTTGCGGGCATCGCGCTCATTTTTAGCACCTTTCTCGGCATCGAGTCGCGTTCGCTGTATCAGATGGCGGCGATTTTCTGGGTGCTGGTGGGGCCGTATGCGCTGCTGCGCAAGCCCACGCTCAGCGCGGGCGCGTGGCGCGTGTTCCTGCTATTCGCGGGCATCATCGTGTTTCTGGCCTGCTGGCACGCGGTGGTCGATGCGCGCGCGCGCGGCGTGGCCTTCGTGCTATCGCTTCTGCTAGTAGTCTGGCTGGCTGATATAGGCGCATACTTCGCCGGAAAAGCGCTCGGCCGCCGCCACAAGCTCGCCCCATCGATCAGTCCGGGCAAGACCTGGGAAGGCGCGCTCGGAGGATGGCTCGCCGTCATCGTGATCAGCGCGCTTGCTGCCTCCACCGGTTTTTACTCGCCCACCGTGTTCACGGCCCTGGTCGGGCATCTCGGCTGGGATCGCGCCTTCGTCGCCCTGACCATGCTGGTGGTGTTTAGTGTCGTCGGCGACCTGTTCGAGTCGCTCCTGAAACGCCAGGCGGGCTTCAAGGATTCGAGCGGCCTGCTGCCGGGACACGGCGGTGTGCTCGACCGCATCGACGCATTGTTGCCCGTATTGCCGATCGCCTTGCTGATGCTCGGCTAATCGGCCAGAGAAGAATCTATGCAAAAACGTCTCACATTGCTCGGCTCCACGGGCTCGATCGGCGATAGCACGCTCGACGTCGTGGCAAGGCACCCGGACCGCTTCTCGGTCCATGCGTTAAGCGTCCACCGCAACGGCGACAAGCTCGTCGCGCAATGCCTGCGGTTCCGGCCGGAAGTCGCCGTCGTCGGCGACGCGCAAATTGCCGCGCGCGTGGTCTCGGCGTTGCGCGCAGAGGGTTGCAAGACCGAGGTGATGCACGGCCCGGAGGCGCTCGTCGAGGTGGCGCGCGCGGCGCAGTGCGATACAGTGGTCGCCGCTATCGTCGGCTCGGCGGGCCTCGCGCCCACGCTCGCCGCTGCGCGCGCGGGCAAACGCATCCTGCTCGCCAACAAGGAAGCGCTGGTCATGTCCGGCCAGATCTTCATGGACGCGGTGCGCGACAACGGCGCCATCCTGCTGCCGGTCGACAGCGAGCACAACGCGGTGTTCCAGTGTCTGCCGCCCTGCGCGGACAAGGAAGCGAAGCTGCACGGCGGCGTGTCGAAAATTATCCTCACGGCGTCCGGCGGCCCGTTCCGCACGCGCGAGCCGGCCACACTCGTCGATGTCACGCCGGATGAAGCCTGCAAGCATCCGAACTGGGCGATGGGCCGCAAGATCTCCGTCGATTCCGCGACGATGATGAACAAGGGCCTCGAAGTAATCGAGGCGCACTGGCTGTTCGAATTGTCAGACAAGCAGATCGAAGTGCTGATCCATCCGCAGAGCGTGATCCACTCGATGGTGTCCTACGCGGACGGCTCGGTGCTCGCGCAACTGAGCAATCCCGACATGCGCATACCGATCGCGCACGCGCTTGCGTTCCCGGATCGCGTGGATTCGGGCGTCGCGCAACTCGATCTCGCGCAGATCGCGCAGCTCACGTTCGAGAAGCCCGATTTCAAGCGTTTCTCGTGCCTCGCGCTCGCCATTCAGGCGATGGAAGCGGGCGGCATCGCGAGCGCGGCGCTCAACGCAGCCAATGAGATCGCAGTAGAGGCGTTCCTGGAGTGCCGCATCGGCTTCATGGCGATCGGCGAAGTCGTGGATCGCGTGCTGAACGCGCTGCCCAATACGAGCGCCGCAGTGCTCGACGATGTTCTCGCCGCTGATGCCAATGCGCGCCGCCTGGCGACGGGCTTCGTCACCGAGCTGACTGCGAGCGCTCCGGGTGTTCAACCGGGTGTTCAATCCATAGCCCATTGAGGCCGTCATGAACTTTCTGACCGAAATCGTCGCGATCGTCGTCGCGATAAGCGTGCTCGTCGTCCATGAATTCGGTCATTACAGCGTCGCGCGAATGTGCGGCGTGAAGGTTCTGCGTTTTTCGGTCGGGTTCGGCAAGCCGCTCGTGCAATGGACGAGCAAGAAAACGGGCGTCGAATGGACCATCGCGTCGCTGCCACTCGGCGGCTACGTGAAGATGCTCGACGAACGCGAGTTCGAGGATCGTATTCCGTCGGCAGACCTGCCGCGTGCATTCAACCGGCAATCGGTGTTCAAGCGCATCGTGATCGTCGCAGCCGGGCCGGCCGCCAACTTCGTGCTGGCCATCGCGCTGTTTTCGGCGGTGTTCGCGAGCGGCGTGACGGAACCCGCGGCGATCGTCTCAGCGCCCGCGCCCGACACGGCGGCGGCGCGCGCCGGCTTCGAAGGCGGCGAAAAGATCCTCTCGATGCGCAATGCGGCGGGCGGCGAATCGCACGCGATCCATTCGTGGTCGGACCTGCGCTTGAAGTTCCTGGATGCGTCGTTCGATCATCGCCAGATCGTGCTGACCGCGAAGACCCGCGAGGGCGCCTATGATTTTCCGGTGAACATGACGGGCATCACCGATGCTGACGCCGATCAGGACTTCATGGACAAGCTCGGCTTCACGCCGGGCGGCGGCACGCTGACGGTGGCGGGCATCGGGCCGGGCAGCGCGGCGCAGAAGGGTGGTCTTGCCGCCGGCGACAAGCTGCGCGCGATCGACGGACGTCCGGTCGACAATGCGACGAGCTTCATCGATTACGTGAAGGGGCATGGCGGCAAGCCGGTCACGCTCACGGTGGAACGCGGCGGCAAGAGCGACGCGGTGACCATCACGCCCGAAGTCAAAACCGATGCGTCGAACGGCAAGGAAATTGGCCGCATCGACGCGGCGCTGGCGAACCAGTTGCCGACCGTCGACGTGCACTATGGGCCGATCGAAAGCCTGGGCCTGGGCGTAAATCGCACATGGGACATCAGCACGTATTCGCTGCGCATGTTCGGCCGCATGATCACCGGCGAGGCGTCGCTTAAGAACCTGTCGGGACCGATGACCATCGCGGATTACGCGGGCAAGAGCGTGCGACTCGGTCCGACCGCTTTCATTTACTTCCTGGCCCTCGTCAGCATCAGTCTCGGCGTCTTGAACTTGTTACCGATTCCGGTATTGGACGGTGGTCATCTGTTATATTATTTGATTGAGGCCGTTATCGGCAAAGCGGTATCCGATCGTTGGCAGCTGGTTCTGCAACGGGCTCTGCAACGGGCGGGCCTGGTCTGCATCGTCACATTGTCGATGATCGCCCTTTTCAACGACCTCGCTCGCCTGATCCGTTTTTGATCCACGTTCACACATTCTGGCGTCGCTCATGGTGCATCTCATGGGGCGATCGCCGGAACGAATGCAGCTATAAATAATACTGGGGAAGCACGTTGTTCAAACCTGATCGCTTTGTTCCTAAGACGGCAGTGGCCGCGGCGCTCGCCGCAACGGGTATGGCGGCACACGCCACCACGCCGTTCGTCGTGCAGGATATCGGAATCGAAGGGTTGCAACGCATCGAACCGGGTTCCGTGTTCGCTTATCTGCCCATCAAGCAAGGCGACACGTTCACCGACGACAAGGCCTCCGAAGCGATTCGCGCACTCTACGCAACCGGCTTTTTCAATGACGTTCAAGTCTCCACGGAAGGCAACGTGGTCATCGTGCAGGTGCTGGAACGTTCCGCCATTTCGAACATCGATTTCGCGGGTCTGCACGAGTTCGACAAGGACACCATCGGCAAGGCGCTGCGCTCGGTCGGTCTTTCGCAAGGCCGCTCGTACGACAAGGCGCTGCTGGACCGCGCGGAGCAGGAGCTCAAGCGCCAGTATCTGACGCGCGGTTTCTATGCCGCCGAAGTCACCACCACCGTAACGCCTGTGGACCGTAATCGTGTCGCGATTCTGTTCACCGTCGCGGAAGGCCCGAGCACGAAGATCCGCCAGATCAACTTCGTCGGCAACAAGGCGTTCAGCTCGAGCACGCTGCTCGGCGAAATGCAGTTGTCCACGCCAAACTGGTTCTCCTGGTACACGAAGAGCGACCTCTACGCGAAGGAAAAGCTCACCGGCGACCTCGAGAACGTCCGCTCGTATTATCTGAATCACGGCTACCTCGAGTTCAGCATCGACTCCACGCAGGTGTCGATCTCGCCGGACAAGAAGGACATGTACCTGACGGTCGCGGTACATGAGGGCGAACCGTACAAGGTCAGCAGCGTGAAGCTTGCGGGCAATCTGCTCAACCGCGAACCCGAACTGCAGAAGCTCGTCACCGTCAAGCAGGGCCAGTTGTTCTCGGCCGAGAAGCTGCAGGCCACGACCAAGGCCATCGTCGACAAGCTCGGCGAATACGGCTACGCGTTCGCACAAGTCAATGCGCAGCCGGAAATCGATCAGGTGCATCACACCGTCGCGCTGACGGTGCAGGTCGAGCCGAGCCGCCGCGTGTACGTGCGCCGCGTGAATATCGTCGGCAATACCCGCACGCGCGACGAAGTGGTGCGCCGCGAAATGCGTCAGCTCGAAAGCTCGTGGTTCGATTCGCGCCGTCTCGCGCTGTCGAAGGACCGTATCAACCGTCTCGGCTACTTCACGGACGTGGACGTGACGACGGTGCCGGTCGAAGGCACGGCCGACCAGGTGGACGTGGATGTGAAGGTCACGGAAAAGCCGACTGGCGCCATTACGTTGGGCGCGGGTTTTTCGTCGACGGACAAGGTGGTGCTCTCGGCCGGCGTGTCGCAGGACAACGTGTTCGGTTCGGGTACGAGTCTGTCGGTCAACATCAACACCGCGAAGACCTATCGCACGCTGACGGTCACGCAGGTCGATCCGTACTTTACCATCGACGGCATCAAGCGGATCACCGACGCCTACTACCGTACGTATCAGCCGCTGTATTACTCGACAGATTCGAGCTTCAAGATCGTGACGATGGGCGCGGACACCAAGTTCGGTATCCCGTTCTCGGAACAGGACACGGTGTTCTTCGGCGTCGGCGCCGAGCAGAACACCATGGATGTCGATTCGGCCACGCCGCAGTCGTACATCAACTACGTGAACGAATTCGGCCGCGTGGTGAACAACTACCCGCTGACGGTCGGCTGGTCGCGCGACAACCGGGACAGCGCGCTGGTGCCGAGCCGCGGTTACTACATTCAGTCGAACGCCGAATACGGCACACCGATCGGCAACACGACCTACGCGAAATTCGACGCGCAGTTCCAGTATTACTACTCGTTCGCGCGCGGCTTCGTGCTGGGTTTCAACCTGCAGGGCGGCTACGGCAAGGGCCTTGACAGTCAGACGTACCCGATCTTCAAGAACTACTACTCGGGTGGTATCGGTTCGGTGCGTGGTTACTCGCCGAGCTCCATGGGTCCGCGCGACGCGAAGACGGGCGACCCGATCGGCGGTTCGCGCATGGCCGTGGGTAATATCGAACTGACGTTCCCGCTGCCGGGCACGGGTTATGACCGCACGCTGCGTGTCTTCACCTTCCTCGATGCCGGTAACGTCTGGGGCGATCCGACCCAGGGCGGCACGAGCTCGGGCGCGAACGGTCTGCGTTACGGCTACGGTCTGGGTCTCGCGTGGATTTCGCCGATCGGTCCGCTCAAGCTGAGCCTGGGTTTCCCGCTGCAGAAGCATGAAGGCGATCAGTATCAGAAGTTCCAGTTCCAGATCGGTACGGCGTTCTGACGCGGCCGACGGATCATGCGAACTTCCATTATTTAGACGTGACGTGAGGAATACTTTGCGAACCGGTAAGCTTTCGAAGCATATGGTGCTGGCGCTTGCGTTATCGATGTTTCTCGGCCCGGGCGCGGCGGCGAATGCGAGCGCTCAGGAAGCGCGCATCGCGGCCGTGAACTCTGACCGCATCCTGCGCGAGTCGGCGGCGGCCAAGGCTGCGCAGTCGAAACTCGAGCAGGAATTTTCGAAGCGCGACAAGGCTTTGCAGGATATGGCGCAGCGCCTGAAGGCAATGTCGGACAACATCGACAAGAATGGCCCGTCGATGGCGCCGAGCGACCGCGCGGCGCGTCAGCGCGATCTCGCGCAACTCGACGCGGACTTCCAGCGCAAGCAGCGCGAATTCCGCGAAGACCTGAACCAGCGCCGCAACGAGGAACTGGCGGCGGTGCTGGAGCGCGCGAACAAGGTCATCAAGCAGATCGCGGAACAGCAGCACTACGATCTGATCGTGCAGGAAGCGGTGTACGTGAGTCCACGCATTGACATCACCGATCAGGTTCTGAAGGCGCTTGCGGTGGCGTCACCGGCCGGGGTGAGCGGTACGAGCCCTAACTGACGAGGAGCAGGCACAGGCATGGCGATCACGCTCGACGATCTGGTGAAGCGCTTCGGCGGCGAAGTGGTCGGCGACCGCGCGCATCGCGTCGAAGGTCTGGCGCCGCTCGACAAAGCGGGGCCCGCACAACTCGCGTTTCTCGCGAATCAGAAGTATCTGCCGCAGGTGGAGACCACGGCCGCCGGCGCGGTGCTGATTTCTCCCTCGGATATCGAAAAGCTCAGCAGCAAGCGCGACGGCAGTAACTTCATCGTCACGCCCAATCCTTACGCTTATTTCGCGCGCGTGGCGCAAGCGTTCATCGAACTCGCCGCGCCCAAGACCGTGCCCGGCGCGCATCCGAGCGCTTATGTCGATCCCGCGGCGAAGGTCGCGGCCAGCGCGATGATCGGTCCGCACGCGACCGTGGAAGCGGGCGCGATGATCGGCGAGCGGGTGAAACTGGATGCGGGCGTGGTGGTCGGCCACGGCGTTACGCTGGGCGACGACGTGCATCTGTATCCGAACGTCACGGTCTATCACGGCTGCAAGCTGGGCGCGCGTGTAATCGTTCACGCGGGCGCCGTGATCGGCGCGGACGGTTTCGGTTTTGCGCCTGATTTCACGGGCGAAAGCGATGCCCGCACCGGTAGCTGGGTGAAGATTCCGCAGGTCGGCGCGGTCGATATCGGCGACGACGTGGAGATCGGCGCGAACACCACGATCGATCGTGGCGCGATGGCGGACACCGTCATCGAAGCGAACGTGAAGATCGACAATCTCGTGCAGATCGGCCATAACTGCCGCATCGGCGCGTACACCGTCATTGCGGGGTGCGCGGGCATCGCGGGCAGCACGAACATCGGCAAGCATTGCATGATCGGCGGCGCGGTGGGTATTGCCGGTCATGTAACGCTGGCGGATTACGTGATCGTCACGGCGCAGTCCGGCGTGTCGAAATCGCTGACCCAGGCCGGCATGTACACCAGCGCGTTTCCGGCCGTACCGCACGCGGACTGGAACAAGAGCGCGGCGATGATACGCAATCTCGACAAGATGCGCGACCGGATCAAGGCGCTCGAGGCGGCATTGGTCGAGCGCGACGGCGGCAAGCAGGGCAAAGCCTGAGAAACAGGGCCGCACGCAGTAGAGCAATAGAGACACAACACAGCGATCAAGCAAGAGCGGACGAGCCCGAGCCGCCAGAGCAGAGACGCAGACAAGGTATCCAACGCGAACGTGCGCCTTCCGGGCCGCTTTCGCCGTCAAATTTCCGCGCACGACACGCGTGTGGCCAGAATGACCATGAGCACAGAAAAAATCAATCTCGACATCCACAAGATTCTCACGCTGCTGCCGCATCGCTATCCGATCCTGCTCGTTGACCGCGTGCTCGAACTCGAACCGCACAAGAGCATCAAAGCGATCAAGAACGTGACGATCAACGAGCCGTATTTTCAGGGTCACTTCCCGACACGGCCGGTGATGCCGGGCGTGCTCATTCTGGAAGCGCTCGCGCAGACGGCAGCGCTGTTGACTTTCGCGGAAGAGCCGCACGATCCGAGCAAGACGCTGTACTACTTCGTCGGCATCGACGGCGCGCGTTTCAAGCGGGTCGTGGAGCCGGGCGATCAACTCGTGTTCAACGTCATCTTCGAGCGGTATATGCAAGGCATCTGGAAGTTCAAGGCGCGCGCCGAAGTGGACGGCACAATTGCCACCGAAGCCGAACTCATGTGTACCGTGAAGAACACGGACGCTTGAGCCCGGCTCGAGCGTTGGCGTTCATGGAAACGAGCAGCACTAACAGCACGGGCGAGGCAGCATGAGCAAGATTCACCCCACTGCGATCATCGAAGCGGGCGCGCAACTCGACGAATCGGTCGAGATCGGGCCGTACGCGATCGTCGGTGCGCACATCGTCATCGGTGCGGGCACGACCGTCGGGTCGCACAGCGTGGTCGAAGGTCACACGACCATCGGACGCGAGAACCGCATCGGCCATTACGCGTCGATCGGCGGACGTCCGCAGGACATGAAGTACAAGGGCGAGCCGACGCGGCTCGAGATCGGCGACCGCAACACCATCCGCGAATTCACCACGCTACATACCGGCACGGCGCAGGATCAGGGCGTGACGTCAATCGGCAGCGACTGCTGGATCATGGCGTACGTGCACGTCGGACATGACTGCCGGCTGGGCAATCACGTCATCATGTCGAGCAATGCGCAGCTGGCCGGTCACGTGTTCGTCGACGATCACGCGATCGTCGGCGGCATGTCGGGCGTGCATCAGTTCGTCCGTATCGGCGCGCATTCCATGCTGGGCGGCGCATCGGCGCTCGTGCAGGACGTGCCGCCGTTCGTGATCGCGGCGGGCAACAAGGCGGAGCCGCACGGCATCAATGTCGAAGGTTTGCGCCGGCGCAGCTTCGGGCCGGAAGCGATCTCCGCGCTCCGTCAGGCATACCGCATCGTCTACAAGAGCGGCCTGTCGCTGGAAGAAGCGAAGGTGCAGCTCGCTGAACTCGGCGTGGCCGGCGGCGAGGGCGACGCGCCCGTGAAGGACTTCCTCGACTTCATCGTGACTTCGCAGCGCGGTATCATCCGCTAAAACGCCGCACGATGACGCAGATCATTCATCCGCCGCGCGTCGCAATGGTCGCCGGTGAGCCTTCTGGCGACCTGCTCGCAGCGTTGCTGCTCGACGGGCTGCATCGCGTGCTGCCCGAGGGTACGCGCTATAGCGGCATCGGCGGTCCGCGCATGAAGGCCGCGGGCTTCGAAGCGCACTGGCCGATGGACAAGCTCACGGTGCGCGGCTATGTCGAAGCACTGAAGCACATCCCTGAAATTCTCGGCATCCGCAACGAGATCAAGCGGCAATTGCTTGCCGAGTCGCCGTCGGTGTTCGTCGGCGTGGACGCGCCCGACTTCAATTTCGGACTCGAACAGCAGCTGCGCGAGGCGGGCATTCCGACCGTGCATTTCGTGTGTCCGTCGATCTGGGCGTGGCGCGGCGGGCGCATCAAGAAGATCGCGAAAGCGGTCGATCACATGCTCTGCGTGTTTCCATTCGAAACGGCGATTCTGGACAAGGTGGGCGTGGCGTCGAGCTATGTCGGCCATCCGCTCGCCGACGAAATTCCGTTCGAGCCGGATGTCGCGGGCGCGCGGCGCGACCTCGGCATCGCGGAGGGCGGACCGGTGATCGCCGTGTTACCGGGCAGCCGCCGCTCGGAGATCGAACTGATTGGCTCGACTTTTTTCGACGCGATGGAACTGATGCAGCGTCGCGAACCGGGCGTGCGCTTTCTGATGCCCGCGGCCAATCCCGCGCTGCGCGAGTTGTTGCAACCGCTGGTGGCTGCGCATCCGGATTTGTCACTGACCATCATCGATGGTCACGCACAACGCGCGATGACTGCCGCCGCCGCCATCCTCGTCAAAAGCGGCACGGTGACGCTCGAAGCCGCGCTGCTCAAAAAGCCGATGGTGATTTCCTACAAGGTGCCCTGGCTGACCGGACAGATCATGCGGCGGCAGGGCTATTTGCCCTATGTGGGGCTGCCGAACATTCTGGCGGGCCGCTTCGTAGTGCCGGAAATCCTCCAGCATTTCGCCACGCCCGAAGCGCTTGCGGACGCCACGCTCAAACAGTTGAACGACGATGCCAACCGCCGTACCCTGACGGACATCTTCACCGATATGCATATCGCGCTGCGCCAGAACACGTCTCAGAAGGCGGGGGAAGCTGTGGCGCGGGTGCTGGAAACGAGGAGGCCGGAATAATGGGGCGTGCTGCGAAAGCGAATTCTGCGCAAGCCGGACTGGATTTCAGTTCGCCGTTCGACGTGATCTGCGGGGTGGACGAAGCGGGGCGCGGTCCGCTCGCGGGCCCGGTGGTGGCCGCGGCTGTGATCTTCGATCCGGCCAAGCCGCGCATCAACGGGCTCGACGATTCCAAGGCGCTTTCCGCGAAGCGCCGCGAAGAGCTGTACGAAAAGATCGTGGAGCGCGCGCTCGCGTACTGCATCGCGTCGGCGAGCGTCGAGGAAATCGACACGATCAACATCCTGCACGCCAGCATGCTCGCGATGAAGCGTGCGGTCGAAGGGCTGTCCGTCCTGCCGACGCTCGTCAAGGTCGATGGCAACCGCTGTCCCCTACTGTCGATCCGCTCGGAGGCGGTCATCGGCGGCGATGCGCTCGTCAAGCAGATTTCGGCGGCGTCGATTCTCGCGAAGGTCGCGCGAGACTGCATGCTGGTGGCACTCCACGACACCTATCCGATGTACGGCTTCAACGTGCATTCGGGCTACGGCACGCCGCAGCATCTCAAGGCGCTGCGCGCGCATGGGCCGTGCGTGCATCATCGGCGCTCGTTTGTGCCGGTGCGTGAGGCGCATGCGCTGTTTGGTTCGGTGCTGCCGGAGATCGTGCCTGAAGTGCTTCAGGTTGCGGCTCGGATCGAAGGCGAGTTGGACGCGTCGGCATTATAGCGACGACCCCCTGTTTCGGGTGGTTGAGATCGACAAAATTTTTGTATAATTAACGGGTAGGATTACTGAGTAAAATAAAATTCACTAATTCACTATCAGGACTAGCCGCACGTCTTCTATCCGAACCGCCAAGCGCGTCGACACGATTTTCGCGCGCCCTCCATTGATCGATCGGGTATCTACCGCGGGCGATAAAATGCTATCCAACAGTCGACGAAGCATCGCGTCGCCGCATCGAAACACTAACTTAACGTGGAAATCCATCACCTCGCGGGACAACCCGCTCTACAAGCGCATCAAGTCGATTGCCGGTTCGACCGCGCCGCAGCGCCGCAGCGGTCATGCGCTGCTCGAAGGCTTGCATCTGGCGTTCGCGTATCTCGCACGGCAGGCCAGCCCGAAACCTGCGTCGTCACCGAGGGCGTGTTCACGCATGAAGAAGCGCGCGATATCGTCGCGCGTATCGAAGAAAAACGCGTGATCATGCTGCCGGACGCACTGTTCGGCCAGCTATCGAGCGTCGTGCATGGCGTCGGCATGCTGTTGCTGGTCGAGAAGATCGACACCGCGATGCCCGAGCGCGTGAACGACTCTTGCGTGATCCTCGACGGCATTCAGGACGCAGGCAACGTCGGCTCGATCCTGCGCAGCGCGGCGGCGGCGGGCATCAAGCGCGTGTTTTGCGCGCCGGGTACGGCGTACGCGTGGTCGTCGAAGGTGTTGCGCTCGGGAATGGGCGCGCATTTTCTGCTGGATATCTTCGAAAACGTCGCAGCAGACGGCCTGATCGCGCGTCTCGATATGCCAGTCACGATCACCGATTCGCACGGCGCGACCGCAATCTACGACTGCAATCTGTCAGGCGCGCTGGCGTGGGTGTTCGGCAATGAGAGCGCGGGCGTGTCGCAATTGTGGCGCGGTGCCGTGACGCATCGCGTGACCATTCCGCAGCCGGGCGGCATTGAGTCGCTGAACGTGGCGGCCGCGGCGGCGATCTGCCTGTTCGAGCAGTGCCGCCAGCAGCGCTGAAACGTCCTTAGTAGTAGGACGGCCGTTCCGGCTTGATCTCTTGAAGAATCGTTGTGGCGATTTCCTCGATCGACTTGTGCGTCGACGACAGCCACTTGATGACTTCGCGTTTCATCATCGCTTCGGCTTCGTTGATCTCGTAGCGACAGTTTTCGATCGCCGCGTACTTGCTGCCGGGACGTCGCTCGTTACGAATCTCCGCAAGCCGCTGCGGGTCGATCGACAGGCCGAACATCTTCGCGCGATGTTCCAGCAGTGGCGTGGGCAGCTTGCCGCGCTCGAAGTCTTCCGGAATCAGCGGATAGTTCGCCGCCTTCACGCCGTACTGCATGGCGAGGTAGAGGCTCGTCGGTGTCTTGCCGCTGCGCGACACGCCGACCAGAATCACATCGGCCTCGGCGAGATTGCGGTTCGACTGACCGTCGTCGTGCGCGAGTGAGAAATTGATTGCCTCGATACGTTTCTTGTATTCCTCGGTGTCCGCGTTCTGGTGGACGCGGCCCATTGCGTGCGTGGACTTGATCTCCAGTTCATGCTCGAGCGGCTCGATGAAGGTCTGGAACATGTCCAGCACGAGCGCGTTGCATCCCTTGACGACTTCGTTGGACGCGCTATCGACCAGCGTCGTGAAGACGATCGGGCGGCGTCCATCTAGCGCGATGGCCTCGTTGATTTTCTCGACGGTCGCATACGCCTTGTCGATCGAGTCGACGAAAGGCAAGCGCACGAGCCGGAATTTCTGGTCGAACTGGGCGAGGATCGAATGCGCGAAGGTTTCGGCAGTGATCCCGGTACCGTCGGAAACGATGAATATGGAAGGCGGCATCGGCGGAAGGAATCGAAAAGAGGTAACGAGTTGAGGCGGGCCGGCTCAAATGCTGTCGAAACAGGGCGCTGAGTTCTTGAGTCCGCTTCGTTCAAATGGCTCGAAAAACCTGTGTTAGCCTAGCAGATTATGGCGCGCGCGAGGGCGGGGCGAGGGCGGGGTTCGGTGGCCCGACGAATTAGAGCCAGTAGTAGCCTTCGGCACCTTGGCGCGGACATATACGCTGTCTCACCAACATGCGCTAAAGACCTCGATTTTGCCTTGGAATGACTATCCTGACCGAGACAATTTTGAAAACCGGCAAGGTAGAATAGCGGGAAACCTGTTCGATAAGCAATTGCGGACAAATGGATTCGGATTTTCGTCAAATTGCGGTCGTTTCGTTGCTTTTCGTCACCTGAAGCCACGTTTTCGAGCAGATTTCCCGATTCCCCTCGTCTCTTTGATCGTGCCTCGTTCTGAGCGTGCGAGCATCCCCGAAGGTTTATCAAACAGGTTGTACGAGATGCGCAGAACGCTTTCATTGATGCAAGTGAGAGTGCCCGCGCATGTGAGTCCACTCGTGCGATCGAGAATTCCATCCACCTTAGGGGCTTGTATGACTAACGCAGTCAATGTTGCGAACGATGTCGCAAAGGATCAGGCGTATGTAGTTTCATTCGAGCAGTTGCGAATGACCGACGTGGAAATCGTCGGTGGCAAGAACGCGTCGCTCGGCGAAATGATCAGCCAGCTTTCCGAAGCCGGCGTTCAGGTGCCGAAGGGTTTTGCCACGACCGCGCTCGCCTTTCGCGACTTCCTCCATCACAACGATCTGACGGACCGTATTGCCAAACGTCTGGAGTCGCTCGACGTCGACGACGTGAAGGCGCTCGCGGAGTGTGGCAAAGAAATCCGTCAATGGATCGTCGACGCGCCGCTGCAACCGCGTCTCGAAGACGAAATCCGTCGTCAGTTCGACATCCTGCAAAACGGCTCGCTCGACGAACTGTCGTTCGCCGTGCGCTCGTCCGCGACCGCCGAGGATTTGCCCGACGCATCGTTCGCGGGCCAGCAGGAAAGCTACCTCAACGTGGTCGGCATCGAAGACGTGCTCGATCGCATGAAGCACGTGTTCGCGTCGCTGTATAACGACCGCGCCATTTCCTATCGCGTGCACAAGGGCTTTATACACGCCGAAGTCGCGTTGTCGGCCGGCGTGCAGCGCATGGTGCGCTCGGATGTGGGCGCCGCGGGCGTGATGTTTACCATCGACACCGAATCCGGCTTCAAGGAAACCGTTTTCATCACGTCGAGCTACGGGCTGGGCGAAACGGTCGTGCAAGGCGCGGTGAATCCGGACGAGTTCCACGTCTTCAAGCAGACGCTCGCACAGGGCAAGTACCCGATCATCCGCCGTTCGATCGGTTCGAAGCTCATCAAGATGGAGTTCACCAACCCGGGTGAACCCGGTCGCGTGAAGACCGTCGATGTGCCGCACGAGCAGCGCAACCGCTTCTCGATCACCGATGAAGACGTCATCACGCTCGCGAAGTACGCGGTCATCATCGAAAAACACTACGAGCGTCCGATGGACATCGAGTGGGGCAAGGACGGCCGCGACGGCAAGATCTTCATTCTCCAGGCCCGTCCGGAGACGGTGAAGAGCCAGTCGACCGGCAAGGCCGAAATGCGCTTCAAGATCAAGGGCCAGTCGCAAGTGCTGGCCACGGGCCGCGCGATCGGCCAGAAGATCGGCGCGGGTCCGGTGCGCGTCATTCACGATCCGTCGGAAATGGAACGCGTGCAGCCGGGCGACGTGCTGGTCGCCGATATGACCGACCCGAACTGGGAGCCGGTGATGAAACGCGCATCGGCCATCGTGACGAATCGCGGCGGGCGTACCTGCCACGCGGCCATCATCGCGCGCGAGCTGGGTGTGTCGGCGGTGGTCGGCTGCGGCGACGCGACGGACGTGCTGAAGGACGGCGCGCTGGTGACGGTGTCGTGCGCGGAAGGCGACGAAGGCAAGATCTACGACGGCCTGCTCGAAACCGAAGTCACGGAAGTGAAGCGCGGCGAACTGCCGAAGATCCCCGTCAAGATCATGATGAACGTCGGCAATCCGCAACTCGCGTTCGATTTCGCGCAGTTGCCGAACGCGGGCGTGGGTCTGGCGCGTCTCGAGTTCATTATCAATAATAACATCGGCGTGCACCCGAAGGCGATTCTGGAGTACCCGAATATCGACGCCGACCTGAAGAAAGCGGTGGAGAGCGTGGCGCGTGGTCATGCATCGCCGCGTGCGTTCTACGTCAACAAGCTGACCGAGGGCATCGCGACGATCGCGGCGGCGTTCTATCCGAAGCCCGTCATCGTGCGTCTGTCGGACTTCAAGTCGAACGAGTACCAGAAGCTGATCGGCGGTTCGCGCTATGAGCCGGACGAAGAAAACCCGATGCTCGGTTTCCGCGGCGCATCGCGTTACATCACCGACGACTTCGCCGAAGCATTCCACATGGAATGTATCGCGCTGAAGAAGGTGCGCGAGGAAATGGGTCTGGACAACGTCGAGATCATGGTGCCGTTCGTGCGTACGCTCGGACAGGCGGATCGCGTCGTCGGCCTGCTGGAGAAAATTGGCCTGAAGCGCGGCCTGAACGGTCTCAAGCTCGTGATGATGTGCGAAGTGCCGTCCAACGCGATTCTGGCGGAGCAGTTCCTGGAGCGCTTCGACGGCTTCTCGATCGGCTCGAACGACCTGACGCAGCTGACACTTGGCCTCGACCGCGACTCGGGCATGGAACTGCTCGCGTCGGACTTCGACGAGCGCGACGAGGCGGTGCAGTTTATGCTCAAGCGCGCAATCGAAACCTGCCTGAAGATGGGCAAGTATGTCGGCATCTGCGGTCAGGGTCCTTCGGATCATCCGGACCTCGCGGAGTGGCTCACGAAGCAGGGCATCGAGTCGATGTCGCTGAATCCGGACACGATCATCAATACGTGGCAACAGTTGGCGAAGACGCTGGCGAAGTAAGCCGTATTAGCCTGTCAGGGCAATCGCCCCCGAATGTCGGACTCCGGTCCGGCCGCTTCGGGGGGGGGTATGTCACATCTATCCCGAACGCAAGGAGGACGAACTCTTGAAACGCGTGCGCCGCATCGGCGGGCAGGTGCAGGCGATCCGCTCGCTCGATGCCGACGCCGATTGCGACAAGATCCTGCACTGGTCGCCGCCACGCGGACGCACTGAACGGCTTGCTGGACGAGATCGTCGAGGCGCACGCGCGAGCACGTGGTGCATCCCGACTTAACGCCGGGCGAGCGGCAGAAGGGTGTCGACGAACTGCTTGAAGCTATCCGGCGCTATTCGAAATAGACAACATGAATCACGAACTCAACGACCACGAACATTCGTTTCTCGGCGAAGCACATGATGAAAACGCGCGGCGCACCCGGTCGGTTGTCGTGCTGACGCTGCTGATGATGGTTGGCGAAATCGTCGCGGGCTACCTGACGGGGTCGATGGCCTTGCTGGCCGATGGTTTCCACATGGCAACGCGCGCGGGCGCGCTGGGCATCGCGGCGCTTGCCTACGCATACGCGCGGCGTCATTCGGCCAATCGCGCGTTCAGTTTCGGCACCGGCAAGGTCGATAAATTGGCAGGGTTTGCGTCCGCGCTGATACTCGCGCTGGTCTCGGTGGCCATCGGCGTGGAATCGGCGCTGCGGCTGTTGCGCCCGGCGAGCGTCGAGTTCGGGCAGGCGACGATCATCGCCGCGGTCGGGCTGCTGGTGAATATCGTGCGCTTATCTGCTGCCGAGCGGCGGCAATCACGGTCATCACCACCACGAACATCATCATGGGCATGCGCACGGTTCCGACAACAACCTGCGATCAGCCTATGTGCATGTACTCGCCGATGCGCTCACACCGTGCTGGCGATCGCGGCGCTGCTGGCGGGCCGTTTTCTCGGCTGGGTATGGCTCGATCCGCTGATGGGCATCGTCGGGTGGTCATTGCGCGCTGGACGTGAACGCTCATGCGCGACACGGCGGACATCCTGCTCGACAAAACCGACGATCACGTGGCCGATGAGATCCGCGAGATTCTGGCCTCGCACGGCGACGCCGAAATCGCCGACTTGTGCACGTCTGGCAGATCGGTCCGGAGGCGCGCGCTGCCATCGTGAGCGTGCGCACGCGTGCCGGCGTGACGGTCGATACGATTCGCGAACGGGCTCGTGCTTGTCCACGAGGTGTCGCATCTCACGGTGGAGGCGGTGAGCTGAAAAGAAAAGGGCGCTTGCGGGCGCCCTTGCTCGGTTATCGCGCGGCCGTGCGCATCAGTCTCGCGCGCGCGCGATCCCAGTCGCGCTTCTTCTCGGTCTCGCGCTTGTCGTGCAGCTTCTTGCCCTTGGCGAGGCCGATCTCGCATTTCACGCGGCCTTCCTTGTAGTGAAAATTCAGCGGCACCAGCGTATGCCCGCGCTGCTCGACCTTGCCGATGAGCTTGTCGATCTGATCGCGATGCAGCAGCAGCTTGCGCGTGCGCACCGGGTCCAGATTGGCGAACTTCGACGCTTCGGGCAGCGGACTGATATGCGTGCCGATCAGAAACAGCTCGCCCGCCTTGATGACGACATAGCCTTCCTTGATCTGCCCACGGCCCGCGCGCAGCGCCTTGACTTCCCAGCCTTCGAGCACGAGACCGGCTTCGTAGCGCTCTTCGATGAAGTAATTGAAGAAGGCTTTTCTGTTGTCGATGATGCTCATGAATGGAAAGGGCTCAACTCGTTTAAAATCACGATTTTAGCAACGCGCCGTCCCGCGGACAAACTCACGCCGCGTTCTCCTGCGCGCCGCAGCCCTGATAAGCCACTGCGAGCCACCGCCGCGCCCTTTATGGCAGACGTTCAAAAAACCGTATTGATCCGCCATTCAGCGGAAGAAATGTTCGACCTCGTCACCGATGTCGCCGACTACCCCAATTTCCTGCCGTGGTGCGAGGGCGTGGAAATCGGCCGGCAGGACGAGAACGGCATGGAAGCGAAGATCGACATCAGCTTCAAGCGGATCAAGCAGAATTTCGCCACGCACAACGTCAACAAGCGGCCGACTTCCATCGATATGGAGTTTCTGAGCGGCCCTTTCAAGAAGTTCACCGGCTTCTGGCGCTTCATTCCGCTGCGCGCGGACGCCTGCAAGATCGAATTCGCGCTGCACTACGAGTTCTCCAACGTGATTCTGGAGAAAATCATCGGGCCGGTCTTCAGCCACATCGCCAATACCTTCGTCGATTCCTTCGTGAAGCGCGCCGATCAGCGCTACGGTAAGAAATGAGCCTGCATATCGACGTTTGTTACGGGCTGCCGGAAGGCGCGAGTTTCTCGGCGCGCGTCGATCTGCGCGATGGCGCGACGGTGTGCGAGGCCATCCAGGCGAGCGGCGTGCTCGCGCGGCATCCGGAAATCGATCTGGCGACGCAGAAAGTCGGCGTGTTCGGCAAGCTGCGGCCGCTCGATGCGGCGCTCGCCGAACTCGATCGGGTAGAGATCTATCGCCCGCTGAAGGTCGATCCGAAGACCGCGCGCCAGCGCCGGGTGGACAAGACGCGCAAGGCCGGTTCGATCGAAGGGCACAAGTGGCAGTCGAAGGATTCGCGCTGAATCCGCGTAAAGCGCGGGCGCTTCGTTGCCGGCGGGCGGGGGCGCGGCAGTCTTGTGCTGCCGCACCGATCAGCATACGCCTGTCACCAGCAGGACGACGGCCAGCACTTCCGACCCGCGCGGCAGGCGGCCTTCGTAGACGAACGCGTATAGCAGCGCGAACAGCGTTTCGAACACGATCATCTGTCCGGAAAGCGTCAGGGGCGGCATTTGGCCGTGGCATTCCACAGCATGTTGCCTACCCACGATCCGATCGTCGCGAGCGCCGCGCACACGATCCAGAACAGTTGCCAGCGCTCGGCGGACACGTGCGCCTGCACGGGTGCGCGCAGGCAGCATCCACACGAGCAGGCTGAGCAGCGCGCAGAGCACGCCTGTCACGATGCCCCACAGCACGAACCATTCGTTGCCGTCGAAGTGATCGTTGGTCCGCAGATATCCTGCGTTGACGACTGCGTACCACGTCCACGCACTCAGCGCGCCGAGCGCTCACGCGAGCCGGGCCAGACGCGTGATGATGCTCGATGCGGCGTTGTCGGCATGCGTGAGCACGTCGCGAAACACGTCCAGATTGATGCACGCGATGCCCGCGACCACCAGCGCCAGCGGCCACGCGAGGTGTCGCAGATCGACCGCGCCGTGATCGTGCCGCCCGGCGAGCGTCATGGTGACAGGCAAAATCCCCACGATCAGCGACGTCGGTGCGATGTCCACCAGTTGCACCGCGCTCGTGAGCAGCATGTAGTAGAGCAGGTTGCCGACGAGCGCGAATTTCACGAGCGCGACGAGATCGGCGCGCGTGAGCTTCGCGGTGAGCCTGCGCGCGAACGGCAGCGCGACCGCGAGCGAGACGATTCCGTACATGAGATAGCGAGATAGCACCCGATGCTCAGCATCAGTGGCGAGAAATCCGGCAGCAGACGCGGTGCGAGAAAAATGAAACCCCAGATCGCTCGCGCACACATCCCGTAAAACACACTGTGCTGCATTACCCGACTCCTGCCTTCGAATTCATTTGACGGCGAGAAGCGTAATAGCCCGCGCGGCCGCCCGTCTTATTCAAACGTGTACCGCGATGGAGCTGGAAAGCGCGCCTCGGGCCGGCGCGGATTTTGTACGGGTTTGTGCACGAAATCGGCCTAAGTTGCTGTTCGGACAGTGAAAACCCGAAGAACTATCGGTATAATCTGCTTTTGCGCCTATAGGATTCGCCATGCGTCTGATCCAGAAAGCACTCACGTTTGATGACGTGCTCCTCGTGCCCGCGTTCTCCAGCGTTCTGCTGCGCGACACCAGCCTGAAATCCCAGCTGACTCGCAACATCTCCCTGAACATGCCCCTCGTATCCGCCGCCATGGACACGGTCACCGAAGGCCGGCTCGCCATCGCCATGGCGCAGATGGGCGGCATCGGCATCGTCCACAAGAATCTCACCGCCAAGGAACAGGCCCGCGAAGTCGCCAAGGTCAAGCGTTTCGAGTCCGGCGTCGTGCGCGATCCGATTACGATTCCGCCGACCATGCGCGTGCGCGACGTCATCGCGCTCACGCAGCAGCACGGCATCTCGGGCTTCCCGGTGGTGGAGGGCGCGCAACTCATCGGCATCGTCACCAACCGCGATCTGCGTTTCGAAGAGCGTCTGGACGAACCGGTGCGCAATATCATGACGCCGCGCGAGCGTCTGGTGACGGTCAAGGAAGGCACGTCGCTCGCGGAAGCCAAGGCGCTGATGCACAGCCATCGCCTGGAACGCGTGCTGGTGATGAATGACGCGTTCGAACTGCGCGGCCTGATGACGGTGAAGGACATCACCAAGCAAACCGAAAACCCCGACGCTTGCAAAGACGAAGACGGCAAGCTATGCGTGGGCGCGGCGGTCGGCGTCGGCGCGGACAACGAAGAGCGCGTGGAACTGCTCGCGGCGGCGGGCGTCGACGTGATCGTGGTCGATACGGCGCACGGCCATAGCCAGGGCGTGCTGGAGCGCGTGCGCTGGGTCAAGCAAAACTATCCGAAGGTGCAGGTCATCGGCGGCAATATCGCGACGGCGGCAGCGGCGAAAGCGCTGGTCGAATACGGCGCGGACGCGGTGAAGGTCGGCATCGGCCCCGGCTCCATCTGTACGACGCGGATCGTCGCGGGCGTGGGCGTGCCGCAGATCACGGCCATCGCCAAGGTGTCGGAAGCGTTGCGCGGCAGCGGCATTCCGGTCATCGCGGACGGCGGTGTGCGCTTCTCGGGCGACGTCTCCAAGGCGCTCGCGGCAGGCGCGAACGTCGTGATGATGGGCAGCATGTTCGCCGGTACGGAAGAATCGCCGGGCGACGTGTTCCTGTATCAGGGCCGCCAGTACAAGGCGTATCGCGGCATGGGTTCGGTCGGCGCCATGAAGGACGGCGCGGCGGACCGCTACTTCCAGGACAACTCGGCGAACATCGACAAGCTGGTGCCGGAAGGTATCGAAGGCCGCATCGCGTACAAGGGTTCGGTCAACGCGATCTTGTTCCAGGTGGTCGGCGGCGTGCGCGCGAGCATGGGCTATTGCGGTTGCCGCACCATCTCCGAACTGCACGACAAGGCGGAATTCGTGCAGATCACCGCGGCCGGTATGCGCGAGTCGCATGTGCATGACGTGCAGATCACCAAGGAAGCACCCAACTATCACGTCGACTAATCGCGCAGGCTGATCATGAAACCGTTGCTGCGGGTCTTGCTCATCCTCACAAGCCCTGATCTTTCTGGCGTTCGGGCGGCTCGCCATGGGCCGGCTTGTACGGCGCGCTGCAACTGGATGCAATGCGCACGAGCCGGCGTTTGCCGGGCAGCTGTTCGGCATTTCGTTGTTTGGTCTCGCGTGGCTGGCCTTTCACGCGGCGGTGGACGGCGCGTTGACTGTACGCGCGGCACGCGTCTCGGGGCACACGTGCAGTGGCTGTCCGGCATCGTCGTGATGGTGTGGCTGCTCGGGCTTCATATGCCGCAGGTCGACGGCTTCGGACAGATCAGCGCGGCAGCCGGGCATCGTGCTTATGGCTCGGGTTCGGCAGCGTAAGGCTGTCGTCGGCGGTACGCCGGCACGAGCGCGCGGTGAAGGCGGGTGCGGCCTTGGCCGATCGCGCCGAAAAGCGCGCCGCGAAGACGCACGAGGAGAAGCGGTCGAAGTCTCCGGCCGGCGAAACCGCGACGGTCGTGCCACCGGATTCAGCGATTCATCCATCGGCGCCGGCCGGTCCGATCGCTGCGGCCTCACGCCGCACGGCATGGACGGCGGCGCGGTCGATCCCGTGACGGGCGGCACGCTCGATCCGGTCACGGTCGAGCCTGTGATCAGCGGCGACATCGATCCGGCGAGCGGAGCACCGCGCTGCGCGCGCGCATGACATCGCGCGCGCACGGCGTAGTCGCCAGCGCCGATGCGCGTGCAAGCAACACATACCAGGACGGTCACCAGGACGGTCGGCCTTCGTGCCGGCCGTCGATTTATCTGCCGTCGGGGCGCAAAGACGCGCATCGTGGCGGCAGCCGACCTCATTCGTTCACTTAGCCTTTGGACGCAGCCATGCACGACAAAATCCTGATTCTCGATTTCGGCTCCCAAGTCACCCAACTGATCGCCCGGCGCATCCGCGAGTCGCACGTCTATTCGGAGATTTATCCGTACGACGTCGACGAGTCGTTCATTCGCGAATTTGCGCCGAAGGGCATCATCCTGTCGGGCGGCCCGAACTCGGTCACCGAAGTGAATTCGCCACGCGCTCCACAGATCGTGTTCGATCTCGGCGTGCCGGTGCTGGGCATCTGCTACGGCATGCAGACCATGGCGGAGCAGCTCGGCGGCAAGGTCGAACTCGGCAAGCTGCGCGAGTTCGGCTACGCGGAAGTGCAGGTGCTGAATCACACCGGCTTTTTGGAAGACATTCGCGATTTCGAGAGCCCGCAGGGCGAGTCCATGCTCAAGGTCTGGATGAGCCACGGCGATAAGGTCGCCGACATGCCGGCCGGGTTCCGCCTGATGGGCGCGACGACTTCCTGCCCGATCGCCGCGATGGCCGACGACGACCGCCGTTTCTACGGCGTGCAATGGCACCCGGAAGTCACGCACACGATGAAGGGCAAGCAGATGCTCGATCGCTTCGTGCTTGAATTGTGCGGCGCGAACGCCGACTGGGAGATGGGGCATTACATCGACGAAGCCGTCGAGAAGATTCGCGCGCAGATAGGCAAGGAGCACGTGATTCTGGGCCTGTCGGGCGGCGTGGATTCGTCGGTGGCGGCGGCGCTTTTGCATCGCGCGATCGGCGATCAACTCACTTGCGTGTTCGTCGACCACGGTCTGCTGCGCCAGGACGAGGCGGCGCAGGTCATGTCGACGTTTGCGGATCACCTCGGCGTGAAGGTCATCCACGTCGATGCGAGCGAAGTATTCCTGCAGAAGCTTGCCGGGGTGACCGACCCGGAAGCCAAGCGCAAGATCATCGGCGCGGAGTTCGTCGAAGTGTTCCACCAAGAGTCCGACAAACTGACGGACGCGAAGTGGCTCGCGCAAGGGACCATTTATCCGGACGTGATCGAGTCGGCGGACAAGGGTAAGAAGGGCGCGCACACGATCAAGAGCCATCACAACGTCGGCGGTCTGCCGGAAACGCTGAACCTGAAGCTGCTCGAGCCGTTGCGCGAGCTGTTTAAGGACGAGGTGCGCGAACTCGGCGTGAAACTCGGTTTGCCGCTCGCAATGGTGTATCGCCATCCGTTCCCGGGACCGGGCCTCGGCGTGCGGATTCTCGGCGAAGTGAAGCGCGAGTTCGCGGACCTGCTGCGTCGCGCCGATGCGATTTTCATCGAAACACTGCGTAACACCATCGACAAGGAAACGGGCAAGTTGTGGTACGAACTGACGAGTCAGGCGTTCGCGGTGTTCCTGCCGGTGAAGAGCGTCGGCGTGATGGGGGACGGGCGGATCTATGAGTATGTCGTCGCACTGCGCGCGGTGCAGACGCTGGACTTCATGACCGCGCATTGGGTGCATCTGCCGCATGAACTGCTCGGGCATGTTTCCAACCGGATCATCAACGAAGTGCGCGGGGTGAACCGGGTGGTGTATGACATTTCGGGGAAGCCGCCGGCGACGATCGAGTGGGAGTGATTGGGCGGGCGTTGCTGACACAGGCGCTTTAGACTAGCCGATTTCGCAAGACGATCACATGAGTGGTCGTCTTGCGTTTCTGTGGAATTAATTGAGTATCCGAATTAGCTGATTGCTGTACGGTATTCGTTTTTGGGCAGTGGGCATCAGGGCGGCACTGACTAGAAAGGGACAAATGTTTTCTCATACGGTATGACTATGAGTAATTCCAATCGGTCCGAATGCGGAAACGCCACGCAGACCTCCGGTCCACGAGCACCACGTCCCACCGACTCGCTCTTCTTTGCCTCAACCCCGACGAACCGACCGCCGCTCGCATAACCGGCCTGACTGACCGACTCCGCACCGCCCACGACCTGCAAGCCAAGCCGATCCCCGCCGACCGCCTGATCTCACGCTCCATTACCTCGGCTCATTCGAAGGTGTTCCCGCCGACATCCTCCATCGAGCCCACACCGCCGCCGCGAGCATCGCGCTTGCCGGTAGCCGGTCACGCTGGCGCGCATCGAATGCTTCGCGGGGCGCCGCGCCAGGCATCCGCTCGGCCTCGCCGGCAAGGCCAGCGAACCGCTCGCCATGCTCGACGATCCCTCGCAACCGCGCTAAACGCCGCGGGCATCGCCACGAAACGCCATCCGCATTTCACGCCGCACGTCACGCTCCTGTACACCGGCGAGCGCATTGCGCCGCCCACAGTGGATCCCCTTACCTGTACCGCGCGAGAATTCACGTTGATGCGCAGCTTCCTCGGCCGATCGCGCCACGAAGTCATCGCGCGCTGGCCGCTCTCGCCATAAAACGCCAAAACTAACCCGAGTGAGAGGGTTTCGCGGATTTTTCTAACGGGTTATGGTTCGTCTATCGGAATGAACTGATACGAAACGCTTACATGACCCGATCCACATTGCTGCACATCACGCCCGACACGCATCACGTCCAGATCGATCTCGTCTACGCGACTGATCGCAATCTCACCGGCAAGCCCATCTACAAAGCCGCGCACTGCCTGCTGCTCGAACCGGCCGAAGCCGCGCTGCGCCGAGCCGTCGCCATTGCACAAAGCATCGGCACGTCGATCAGGATTTTCGACGCCTACCGTCAGCCACAAGCGCAGCAGATGCTGTGGGACTTCCTGCCCGATCCGACCTTCGTCGCGCCGCTCGAGCGCGGCTCGAATCACAGCCGCGGCACGGCGCTCGATTTGACGCTCGTCGATGGCAATGGCAACGAACTCGACATGGGCACCGGCTTCGACGCGATGGTCCCCGAATCCGAGCATTTTCATGCGGGCTTGCCCGAGCACGTGCAGCGCAACCGCACGCTTTTGCTCGGCGTGATGCACGGCGCGGGCTTCACGTACATCAAGAGCGAGTGGTGGCATTACGCATTGCCAGGCTCGCGCGAACTTGCTCTCATCGACAACGAAGAAAGCGGCCTGCTGCGGCTGATGTAATCGCGCTATCGACAGAACGACATCCGGGACGACACCACATGAAAAAAGCATTGGCCGCAGTCGTGTTCGCATCGACGCTGGCATTGACGGGAATCGGCGTGACTCACACGGCGCAGGCCGCCACACCGAAGGACATGTTCGTCATGGCGACGCTGCTGGACGAATTGACCTCGCTCGATCCGGGCGAGATCTACGAACTCGTACCGGAAGAGTACGTCGCGAATACCTACGACCGGCTGGTGCGGGTCGATCTGAAAACCCGTCGAAATTCAATGGCGACGTCGCGCAGTCGTGGAGCGTGAATCCCGACGGCCTCACGTTCACCTTCAAGATTCGCCCCGGCCTCAAGTCCCATTCGGGCAATCCGCTGACGGCGGACGACGTCGCATGGTCCATCCAGCGCACGGCCTTGCTCGACAAGGGTGCCGCGGCCATGCTCGCGGGCATCGGGCTGACCAAGGCCAACGCGCTGCAGAACGTGAAAAAGATCGACGACACGACAATCTCCGTCACGACCGATCAGCGCTACGTGCCGACCTTTGCGCTCAACGTGCTCGGCTCGTGGCCGGCGTCGGTGGTGGATCGCAAGCTGCTAGAGTCGCGCGCCAAGACCAGCAACGGTGGCAACGACTGGCTTAAGACGAACGAAGCCGGTTCGGGCGCGTACAAGCTCGTCAAGTGGACGGCGAACGACAGCATCGTGCTGCAACGCTTCGACGGCTACCGCATCCTGCTCGCGATGAGGCGCATCGCGTGCTGCGTCACGTGACGGAAGCGGCGAGTCAGCGCCTGATGATCGAGAACGGCGATATCGACGTCGCGCGCGATCTCAGCCCCGACGATCTCGACACGCTGTCGAAAGCGGGCAAGATCAAGGCGACGGCCGTTCCGCAAGCGATGCTCATGTACCTCGACCTCAACAAAAAGAACCCGAATCTTGCCAAGCCCGAAGTCTGGGAAGCAATGTGAAGTGGCTGATTGATTATCATGGCATCCAGAAGAACGTGATCCGCTCGATGTACAAGGTGCATCAGGCGTTTCTGCCCGAAGGCTTCCGCGGCGCAGACAACGAGAATCTCTACCACCAGGACGTCGCGAAGGCGAAGGCGCTGCTCGCGAAAGCGGGCCTCGCGAACGGCTTCACCGTGAAAATGGATGTGCGCAACGATTACCCACCCGTACAGCGAGATCGCGCCGGCGGTGCAGGCCAATCTCGCGCTCGCCAACATCAAGGTGCAACTCGTCCCGAGCGATAACAAGCAGACGTTCGGATGCTATCGCACACGCGCGCACAACATTTTATATCGGCGAATGGTCGGCGGACTATATCGATCCGCACAGCAATGCGCAGGGCTTCGTGTGGAACCCAGACAACTCGGATGCATCGAGCTACAAGATGCTCGTGTGGCGCAACGCGTGGGATATTCCCGATCTGACGAAGCAGACCAATGCCGCGCTCGCCGAGAGCGATCCGAAGAAACGCGCGCAGATGTACATGTCGATGCAGAAGGAAGTGCTCGCGAAATCGCCGTTCGTCATCATGTTCCAGAAGGTGTCGCAGGTGGCGGTGCGCCCGGGTGTGACGGGCCTCGAAGTCGGGCCGATCAACGATCTCGTCTCGTATCGCAACATCAAGAAGCAGTGAGCACCATCACGCTTTTCGACTGGTTGAGGGCGGCGAACGCGCATCGCGGCGGCGTGCGCATCGCGTTCGCGCTTTTGCGCTGGATCGCGATGCTTGTCATCACCTTCACGGGTTTGTTCGCGATCACGTTCTTCATCGGCCGCAAGATTCTGATCGATCCGGTGCTCGCCATTCTCGGCGATCGCGCGTCGGCGGCGGCGTATGCGGCGGCGCGCGTGCAACTTGGGCTTGACAAGCCGCTCATCGATCAATTCATGATCTACGCGCGCGACGTGCTGCACGGCCATCTCGGCGTCTGGCTCTTGACGGCCAATCCGGTCATCGACGATATCAAGCGCGTGTTTCCCGCCACGCTCGAACTAGCCACTTTATCGACGTTTCTCGGCATCGCGATCGGCGTGCCGCTCGGCGTCGCGGCGGCCGTAAAGCACGATCGCGCGTCGATCAAATCGCGCGTGTGATCGGTCTGGCGGGCAGTTCCGTGCCGTGTTCTGGCTCGCGCTGATGGGCCTGCTGCTGTTTTACGCGCGGCTGCACTGGGTGTCGGGTCCGGGACGCATCGATCCGATGTATCGATGTATGACGGCATGTTCGATACGCGCACTGGCAGTCTTCTGGTCGACTCGGCCCTGGCGGGCGAGTAGGACGTCTTTCGAAATGCGTTTTTGCACATCGCACTGCCGGCGAGCGTGCTGGCGTTTTATTCGATGCATATTTGTTGCCTATGACGCGCTCGTTCATGCTCGAACAACTGAGTCAGGAATACGTGACGACCGCGCGTGCCAAAGGCCTGACCGAGCCGCGCGTGATCTGGCGGCAAGCCTTCGGCAATATCGCGGTGCCGCTGCTCACGGTCATCGCGCTCGCGTACAGCTTATCTGATCGAAGGCTCGGTGCTGACGGAGATCGTGTTCGCGTGGCCGGGCATCATTCGTATCTGACGGGCGCGCTACTTAATGCCGATATGAACGGAACGCTGTGCTCGGCTCGACGCTCGTGATCGGCGCGACCTTCATCGCACTCAATCTGCTGACCGATGCGCTGTATCACGTGTTCGATCCGCGTGCACGCTGACATGGAGACCTCTTCAGGATGGAATCGCCCGTCGAGCGCGCGCCGATTAAGCCCACCCCCACCAGTCGCCGCGCCTGGTTCCTGACGGACACGCCCGCGTCGTCGCGTCAGGCCGCGCGTACCGGCGCTGGCGAAGGTTTTCGTCCAATCTGAGCATGCTCGGCTTGGCCATTCTCGTGCTGCTCGTCGTGGTGGCGCTGATCGGGCCTTATGTCGTCTCGCAAGATCCCTTCAAACAAGTGCTCGTGGAACGCCTGACGCCGCCTGGCATGGCGCACTGGTTCGGCACGCATCAACTCGGGCGGGACATCCTGTCGAGACTCGTGCATGGCTCGCGTCTGACCTTGAGCATCGCCATGCTGGTCGTCGTGCTCGTCGTGCCGCTCGGCCTGCTGATTGGCACCGTGGCGGGCTATTGCGGCGGGCTCGTCGATACGCTGCTCATGCGCGTGACCGACATTGTGCTCGCATTTCCCAAGATCGTACTTGCGCTCGCTTTCGCGGCGGCGCTGGGGCCGGGGGTGCTGAACGCGTGATCGCGCTGTCGATCACCACCTGGCCGCCGTACGCGCGGCTGGCGCGCGCCGAGTCGCTGCGGCTCGCGAATGCGGTATAGTCCGACGCGGCGTGGCTCGCGGGAGCGTCGCACGGGCGGATTCTGCTGCGCTATATCGTGCCGCTGTGCTCGTCGTCCGTGATCGTGCGCGCGACGCTCGATATGGCGGGTATCATCCTCGCGGTCGCGGGTCTGGGCTTTCTCGGGCTCGGCGCGCAGCCGCCGAGCCCGGAGTGGGGCTACATGGTTGCATCGGGCCGCAACGTGCTGCTCGACGCGTGGTGGGTCGCGACCATTCCTGGCCTCGCCATCCTTGCCGTGAGTCTCGTGTTCAATCTTCTGCTCGGCGACGGTCTGCGCGACGTCTTCGATCCGCGTCATGGAGGCTGACATGTCCGATGCCCTGGCCGAGATCGGCGGATTGCAGGTGGCCTTCGCGGGGCACGACGGCGTACTCGCGCCCGTTGTGCGCGGCGTTTCGCTGACGGTGCGACGCGGCGAGCGATTGGGCATCGTCGGCGAATCCGGCTCGGGCAAGTCGTTGACCGGGCGCGCACTCTCGGCCTGTTGCCGCCCGAGGCGACATGGTCGGCCGATGCGCTGCGCTTCGACGGCCGCGCCCTGCTCGCGATGCGCCCGAAGGAGCGCCGCAGGCTTTGCGGCACGCAGATGAGCATGATCCTGCAGGACCCGAAGTACTCGCTCAACTCCGTGATGACGGTGGCGCAACAGATGCGCGAGACCTTCGCGCGCCAGGGCGACCGGCTCGGCGCGCGGGAAATGCGCGAGCGCATCGTGGAAGCGCTCGCCGCCGTGCATATCCGCGATCCGAAGCGCGTTGCAGACGCAATCCGCATGAGTTGTCCGGCAGCATGGGCCAGCGCGTGATGATCGCGATGATGGTCTTTGCAGGCCCGCGCCTTCTGATTGCCGACGAACCGACCAGCGCGCTCGACGTGCTGTGTCGATACAGGTGCTGTCCGTGCTCGACGAGATGATTGCGCGCCACGACACCGGCCTCGTGTTCATCAGCCACGATTTGCCGCTGGTGATGTTGTTCTGCGATCGCGTCGCGGTGATGTACAGCGGCCGCATCGTCGAGACGTGCGCCGCGCGCGATCTCGCGCACGCGCGTCATCCATCATCCCTATACCGCGCGGGCTGCTCGCCGCTAATCCGCCGCTTTTGAATCCGCCCGCCGAACTGCCGACCTTGCGGCGCGATCCAGCATGACTCACCGAATCCTTCGATTCATGATCCACGCCGAACACGCACATATCCGCTTCAAGACCAGAACCGGTCACGTCGATGTCGTGCGCGACGTGTCGCTGCGCGTGGAGGCGGGTGAAGTGTTCGTCGGTCTCATCAGCGAATCGGGCAGCGGCAAATCCACGCTGCTGCGCGCGTTCGCCGTGCTCACGCCACTCTCCGTAGGCAGGATGCGGATCGCGTCACACGGCGGAAAACGCGATGCACATATGATATCGATGTGCAATGGTATTCCAGGACCCGTACGGATCGCTGCATCCGCGCTTCACGGTGGACAAGACGTTGCGCGAGCCGCTCGCGATCAATCGTATCGGCGATCAGGACGCGCGCATTCTCGCCGCGCTCGCCGAAGTCGGCTCGGGCCGGCGTATCGCTTTCGCTATCCTCATCAATTGTGGGGCGGACAGCGGCAGCGAGTGTCGATCGCGCAGGCGCTGATCGTCGAGCCGCGCGTGTTGCTGCTCTACGAGCCGACTTCCGCGCTCGACGTGTCGGTGCAGGCGGAAATCCTCAATCTGCTGCGCCGCCTGCACGCCCAGCGCAAGCTGACGATGATCCTCGTCAGCCACAATCTGGCGGTCGTAGGGTTTCTATGTCAGCGCGTCGCGGTAATGAAAGAGGGCGGTATCGTCGAGCAACTCGATATCGAGACCGTCCACGCGTGAGGTCACGCATGAGTACACGCGGCGTCTTCTTTTGATGGCGAGCGATGGCTACTCGCGCGAGCCGCGCGCGCTTTGAACCGTTTCGGTAGTTTTTTTGCGGTGTCTGCGGTGTCAAACCATTGCGGTGTCCAGCCAAATTGTTTGTGTCGTGCCGCAGTGTTGTGGAAAGGTTTGTTGTGGAAAGGTTTGTTGTGGAAACCACGCATTAACCACGCATTAACCACGCATTAACCACGCATTAACCACGCATTAACCACGCATTAACCACGCATTAACCACGCATTAACCACGCATTAACCACGCATTAACCACGCATTAACCACGCAGTATACTATACCATTACCATGTGTTTCGACGGTCGGTCATCCGGATGTTCGACGAAAGGCGAACGCCGGGCGCTGTTAAAATATACAAAATACGCGTAAAGAGTGTCGAGACGCGCCGAACAACGCCCAAAACGTGTGATTCCGGCAGCCCTCCGACTTCAGGCTAACCAACGGAAATCGTGTCTGACTGCTTCCGCCCAGCAGCGAGAAACGGTCTTATTCCCCGATGAAATTGCTAGATGCTTTAGTCGAACAGCGGATCAACGAAGCCGCCTCGCGCGGTGCCTTCAACGATCTGCAGGGCGCGGGAAAACCGCTCGAATTCGACGACGATCTCCTCGTACCCGAGGAAGTCCGCGTTGCCAATCGCATCCTCAAGAACACCGGGTTCGTCCCGCCGGCCGTCGAGCAGCTTTGTGTGCTGCGCGGCTTGCAGGATGAACTCGACCGCGTGACCGACATCGCCGCGCGCTGCCGGATCCAGGTCAAAATGCTCGCGCTGGACATGGCGCTCGAGTCACTGCACGGCGGTTGCTGCGTGCCGCACGAGTACCGCAGGCGCATCGCGGAGCGGCTCTCCGAGCGCCATTCGCGCGCCGAGCCGGAGCCGAATCAATCTTGACGGCGCACGAATCGCCGTGCGGCGCCGTACCTGACCCATCCTCCGTTGCCGATGCTGGGAGCGCTCGCGATCGCCGTTTCATGGCGATGGCGCGAGCCGCCGCGGAAGAAGCGCGCCGCGCCGGCGAAGTACCGGTCGGCGCCGTTATCGTGCGTGGCGACGAAGTCATCGCCACCGGCTTCAATTATCCGATTCGCGGCCACGACCCGTCCGCGCACGCGGAAATGGTCGCGTTGCGCGCGGCCGCGCAGGTCGAACAGAACTATCGCTTGCCGGGCTGCGAACTCTACGTCACGCTCGAACCCTGCCTGATGTGCGCGGGGGCGATCATGCATGCGCGCATCGCGCGCATGATCTTCGGGGCATCGGACCCGAAAACGGGCGCGTGTGGCAGTGTGGTCGACATGTTCGCGAACGACCGGCTCAATCATCACGCGAGCGTGACCGGAGGCGTGCTCGCCGACGAATGCGGCCGCGCGCTGCAGAATTTCTTTGCGGAGCGCAGGCGTCTGGCGCGCGAGGAGCGCGATGCACGCCGCGCGCGAAGCAGCCCAGGCGAATCCATCTGAAACCAAAACGAACTGAATAACCGTGAAATCACGCACCATCGAACTCGTGGCGCCTTCCGGCTATCCGCAAGACCCGGCCAATATCGAACGTGCGGTGAAACGTTTGCGCGAGCAGGGGCATCGTGTCGAGAACGTCGAGGCGGCGTATCGCAAGTTTCAGCGCTTCGGCGGCACCGACTACGAGCGCACCGCCGACCTGAACCGGCTCGCCGATCCGGCGCGTCCGCTGCCCGATATCGTGCTGGCGGTGCGCGGCGGCTACGGCGATCGCGGCTGCTCCAAGGGCTGGATTACCGGGGCTTGCAGCGCCGGCTGGCGGACAAGCCGATCGCTATCGTCGGACACAGCGATTTCACCGCGATCCAGTGCGCGCTGTTCGCGCAGGCGGGCATCAAGAGCTTCGGCGGACCGATATTCAACAGGGATTTCGGCACGGAAGACCTGAGCGATTTCACCATGCATCACTTCTGGCAGGCGATCTCGCATCCCACGTTGACCGTGTCGAGCGATACGCCGCAGCGCCGGCCGGTGGAGGCGGGCGGCATGCTGTGGGGCGGCAACCTGGCGATTCTCGCGGCGCTGGTTGGCACACCGTATCTGCCGCCGGTCGAGGGCGGAATTCTGTTCATCGAGGATGTGAACGAGCACCCGTTTCGCGTCGAGCGAATGCTGTATCAACTGCATCAGGCCGGCGTGTTCGCGCGCCAGCAGGCAATCGTGATGGGCGAGTTCACCGGCGGCAAACTGTCCGACTACGACAACGGCTACACGCTCGATGCGGCGATCGACCAGATCGGCGACGTGACAGGCGTACCGATCGTGACGGGTTTGCAGTTCGGCCACATCGACGATCTGTTGACGCTGCCGTTCGGCGCGTCGGCGCACTTGTTGGCGACGGCGCAGGATTTTACGCTGCGTATGACAGACTATCCGCATCTGGCCTGACGCGACACTGGGCGCTCTTCACGGACGCCTTATTTTTTACGCTGTGAACACAACTAACTGTCGATTTTCGCACCATCCACGAACGTACGCTGCACCATATCCGTTCGCTAGATTGTCAACAAAAAAGTGGCGGCAATGCGGACAAAAACTCGATGAATGGTCACAATCTTTATGTCGATTCTAAGTTGATGGTCAACATGCAAGCGAGCACATCATGTCCGAACCCAAATCGAGTGCTGCATCGAATGCTTCTTCGGGTGCTGCCAACGGCGCCGGCGGAGCCAACGCCGAGTCGATTGCCGAGAACATCCGCGCCGCGATCCTCGAGTATCGGCTCGCACCGGGCGCCAAGCTGACCGAAGCGCAATTGTGCGAAGTGTTTGCCGTCAAGCGCGGCACGGTTCGACAGGCGCTCGCACAACTAGCGGGCGAACGGTTCGTCGATCTGGAGCCGAATCGTGGGGCGTTCGTCGCGAGTCCGTCCTTGCAGGAAGTGCATGAAGTGTTCGAGATGCGCCGTATCATCCATCGAACTGGCGGTGGTGAGCGGATCGCGTAAGGCCACGGCACGCGGCGGCTGAAGTCGATCGGCGCAACCATCGGGCGCGAGCGCCGTGCCTTCGAAAGCCACGATTTCTCCGCGTGGATACGGCTTTCCGGCGAGTTACATACCGAACTCGCGGCGTTCACCGGCAACACGGTGTTGTGCGAATGTCTGTCGGGACTGGTGTCGCGTTCGACGCTGATCTCGGCGCTGTATGAATCGCTTGGCAAGAGTTCGTGCTCGTTCGAAGATCACGAGCATATTCTCGCCGCACTCGACGCAGACGAGGCGGCCAGAGCCGCCGACCTATGGCGCACATCTGCGCGACGTCGAACTGAAGATGCTGGAGCGGCCCGCCCGAGGCGCGGTCGATCTGAAGGAAGTATTCGCATGACCCGCCGAGCGCGAAAAGCTGCTCGACGCGTAATGGAAGGGCAGGCCGAAACGCCTGCCAGACAAAGAATAAAGCATCACTAAATAATCACTAAATAAATACGGAGACCGCGCCGGGCAATAGAAGCCCTACGCGTGAAGAGACGTATGCGCGCCGCACGCAGCATGCGCTGACTGAACAAGACGCTTACCCGAGCGTGCAATGAAAACCGTCCGAGGCGGGCGACAGGGCATCGGCCCGCGCTCTCTGCATCACGCCAAGGACGCACCGCAAATTCAGAAGAATACCGAGCCGATGGAGCGTGGCGAAGGTATCCGATCGATGTTTGAGATCTCGAGCATTTGCAGCTTTTCATTATGTAAACCGCCCATCGAAGGAGTCGTCATGGCCCAGTTCAGCGCATCCGGCAGCTCAGCCTTGCACTCTACGAAGATGAATACGGCGGACAATCGTCCGGCCAGGAACCCGGTTTGCCCGCTTGCAATTACCCACTTTTCAGTTAGGAAACTTGGTAACCTGGCGTACGTCATAACCTGTGTGCGAGAGAGATGGCGGGGAAACGGCAAGCAAACGAACCGACCTGGTTCGAGAAAGGGGTCGAGGCGAGCGAATTTCAAGATGCCAGATTACGCAAGCGCTTTGGCAAGGTGCTGGAACGGCTCTGGTCAGGCATAGGGGCAGACGATTCCTTTAGCGTGTCAGGTCAGGACGGGGCCTCGACCAAAGCAGCGTACCGATTTCTGTCTAAGGCAACGCTGAAGCAGCCGGTTGTATTCATCGATTCAGGCACAAACAGCGGCAGATTCATCGTGAGTGAGGCTTTACGCCTGGATTTCCGGTCCACCAGGGTGTTGCGCCTGGGCCTGCGGCCCGCTTTCCCCCATTACGGGCGAACCTGTGCCATCAATCGCTTGCGCGAAAGAAAGATAAACGTTGGTCAACGCCAGCGCGACGAAGGCCCGATTGGCGTTCTTCGCCAGGCCCCGATAGCGCACCTTCGTGAAGCCCCACAGGCGTTTGACAACAGCAAACCCCTGCTCAACGCGAGCACCGATCTTCGACTTGTTGCGATTCTTGCCGCGCG
>LFLF01000020.1 GCA_001184395.1 Candidatus Paraburkholderia calva
GAGCAAGGCGTCTATGGAGATAGCGCCTATGCGAGCCAGAAAGCGCTGATGCGTGGCAAGGCCGCCAAGGCACGCGACTTCACCAATCAGCGTACGCGTCGGGCGGGCGAAATTGACAAGGTAGCGCGCGGCAAGAATCGCAACAAGTCGAAGATCGGTGCTCGCGTTGAGCAGGGGTTTGCTGTTGTCAAACGCCTGTGGGGCTTCACGAAGGTGCGCTATCGGGGTCTGGCGAAGAACGCCAATCGGGCTTTCGTTGCGCTGGCGTTGACCAACGTTTATCTTTCGCGCAAGCGATTGATGGCACAGGTTCGCCCGTAATGGGGGAAAGCGGGCCGCAGGCCCAGGCGCAACACCCTGGTGGACCGGAAATCCAGGCGTAAAGCCTCACTCACGATGAATCTGCCGCTGTTTGTGCCTGAATCGATGAATACAACCGGCTGGTTCAGTGTTGCCTTAGAATGATGTTCCCGGGACGCTCGCGTATGGCATTTCATCGGCGTCTGGCCGTATTTCCACATCATTCAGCTTAAATTGAAATAAACATAAGCCCGGCCTTCTTTGATTGGAGTAGACCATGCCGTATCAGCATATCCAGGTTCCGGCGGACGGTGACAAGATCACCGCCAACGCGGATTTTTCGCTCAACGTTTCGGATCGGCCGATCATCCCGTACATCGAGGGCGATGGCGTGGGCGTGGACGTTACCCCCGTGATGATCAAGGTCATTGACGCAGCGGTCGAAAAGGCCTACGGCGGCAAGCGCAAGATTCAATGGATGGAAATCTTCGCCGGTGAGAAGGCCACCAAGGTCTACGGCCCGGATACCTGGCTGCCGGGCGAAACGCTGGAGGTGGTGAAGGAGTATCTCGTCTCCATCAAAGGGCCGCTGACGACGCCGGTCGGTGGCGGAATCCGGTCGCTCAATGTCACGCTGCGGCAGCAACTCGATCTTTACGTGTGTTTGCGGCCGGTGCGTTATTTTAAGGGCGTGCCATCGCCGGTGCGCGAGCCGGAACGCACCGACATGGTCGTGTTCCGCGAGAACTCGGAAGACATCTATGCGGGCGTCGAGTGGCCGGCTGGGTCGCCCGAGGCCAGGAAGGTCATTCAGTTTCTGCGCGAGGAAATGGGCGTGAAGGGCATCCGCTTTCCGGATTCGTCGGGACTGGGCATCAAGCCGGTGTCGCGCGAAAGCACTGAGCGGCTCGTGCGCAAGGCGATTCAATATGCGCTCGACCATGAACGCCGCTCGGTCATGCTCGTGCACAAGGGTAACATCATGAAATTCACGGAAGGCGCGTTCCGTGACTATGGCTATGCGTTGGCGCAGAAGGAATTCGGCGGCGAGCTGATCGACGGCGGATTGTGGATGAGGGTGAAGAACCAGAAGACGGGCGGCGACATCATTGTGAAAGACGTGATCGCCGATGCGTTCCTGCAGCAGATCCTGTCGCGCCCCGCGGAATACGACGTGATCGCGACGCTCAACCTGAACGGCGATTACATCTCCGACGCGCTGGCGGCACAGGTGGGCGGCATGGGCATCGCACCAGGCGCGAACATGTCGGACTCCGTGGCGATTTTTGAAGCGACGCACGGCACCGCGCCCAAATATGCGGGCAAGGATTACGTGAATCCGGGTTCCGAAATTCTCTCCGCCGAAATGATGCTGCGTCACATCGGCTGGACGGAAGCAGCGGATCGCGTGATCAATTCGATGGAACAGTCGATCCAGTCGAAACGCGTGACTTACGACTTCGCGCGCCTGATGGAAGGCGCGACGCAGGTGTCGTGCTCGGCGTTCGGTGAGGTGATGATCGAAAATATGTGACGCTCACCGGTTCACCGCGTCAAATAAAAAACCTCGAAAGATATAAGTCTTCGGGGTTTTTGCTTTGTCTGAAACTGAGTGCGTTGATGAACCGTGTATTCTGGCTATGCGCGGAGAATCGGGCATTAAGCGCGGAGAATCGGGCATTAAAACAGGCACAAAAAACCCGGCACGAGAGGCCGGGCTTAGCAGGCGAGTTGCGTTCGAACGGTCAGGCCGCGTCCTGGATGTTCGATGCTTGCTTGCCCTTGGGTCCCTGGACGATTTCGAAGGAGACCTTTTGGCCTTCCTTCAACGTCTTGAAACCATTCATTTGAATTGCCGAGAAATGAGCAAACAGATCCTCACCGCCTTCGTCGGGCGTGATGAATCCGTAGCCTTTCGCGTCGTTGAACCACTTGACCGTACCAGTAGCATTCGTACTTCCTCTCTAACTCTCTCGTCGCAACCAGAGCACGCTCGAAGCTCGACGGCCACCCCACAACGTGACCGCCCCCTCCTCACAAGCTCACCACGGCATCAATTGCCCGGAGGCCCCGGAAAAAAGTGCCAGTTTGATTGTTAAATCTCTTAAATCAAGTGTCAAGGAATTTTGGGGATGGCCGATATGCTCGTTGTATGGCCCACATTTGTAGGGTAACTCCTGCTTAGCGTGTGCGTTCCCGCCCAAGCGGGGTATCTTGAAAAGTCGCATAATCGTCTCACTTGTGTGGTACCGGGAAGATGGCGTCAGGGCTTCCATTTGTTTTTTGAAGGCGTGCGGTTTTTTTTGAAGCTGTGCGATACTGGATTCGACGAGGTGCAAACGTGCCGCGCCGATATCGAGGCGACGGCGGAATCCGGTGGGCGGTACCCGCGATGGCACGCTTTTCGGCAATAGATTCCGACCGGGCGGTCGGGTGCTGAAGCGGCGATTGCGAGTGCCACCGTGTTGTTTAGAATGGGTGTATGGCGATTAATCCCGACAAGCAGGATGGCACGGTACTGGAACGGCAAGAGCAAAAGCTCAAGCAGCCGGCCATGTACAAAGTGGTGCTGCTGAATGACGACTTCACGCCGATGGAATTCGTCGTGATGGTCGTGCAGGAATACTTCAATAAGGACCGCGAGACTGCAACGCAGATCATGCTGAAGGTTCATCGCGAGGGTAGGGGGGTTTGTGGGGTCTATACGCGAGATATTGCGTCGACCAAAGTTGAGCAAGTCGTTAGCCATGCACGGCAAGCGGGACATCCGTTGCAGTGCGTGATGGAGGAAGCATGATTGCCCAGGAACTGGAAGTCAGTCTGCACATGGCGTTTATGGAAGCACGTCAGGCGCGGCACGAGTTCATCACGGTCGAGCACCTTTTGCTCGCCCTTTTGGACAATCCGACCGCGGCCGAAGTGCTACGCGCCTGCGCAGCCAATATTGAAGATTTGCGTCAGAACCTGCACAATTTCATTCACGACAACACGCCGACCGTGCCCGGCACGGACGATGTCGACACGCAGCCGACGCTGGGTTTCCAACGCGTGATCCAGCGCGCGATCATGCACGTCCAATCGACTTCGAACGGCAAGATGGAAGTAACCGGCGCGAACGTGCTGGTGGCCATCTTCGGCGAGAAGGACTCGCACGCGGTGTACTACCTGCAGCAGCAAGGCGTCACGCGTCTGGATATCGTGAATTTCATTTCGCACGGTATTGCGAAGACGAGCAACGGCGAAGCCGCCAAGGCGAACAGTGAAGCCAATCCGGAGTCCGAAGACGCCGCTGCGCAAAAAGAAACGCCGCTCGCGCAGTTCACGCAGAATCTCAACCAGCTCTCCAAGGACGGCAAGATCGATCCGCTGATCGGCCGCGAACTGGAAGTCGAGCGCGTGGTGCAGGTGCTGTGCCGCCGCCGCAAGAATAACCCGCTGCTTGTCGGTGAAGCCGGCGTTGGCAAGACCGCGATCGCCGAAGGTCTCGCCTGGCGCGTCACGCGTGGCGAAGTGCCGGACATCCTGGTCGACGCGCAAGTGTATTCGCTCGACATGGGCGCGCTGCTCGCGGGCACCAAGTATCGCGGTGACTTCGAACAGCGTCTGAAGACGGTGCTCAAGGAACTGAAAGAGCGTCCGCACGCCATTCTGTTCATCGACGAGATTCACACGCTGATCGGTGCGGGCGCTGCTTCGGGCGGCACGCTCGACGCATCAAATCTGCTGAAGCCGACGTTGTCGTCGGGGCAGTTGAAGTGCATCGGCGCGACCACGTTCACGGAGTATCGCGGCATCTTCGAAAAGGACGCGGCGCTTTCGCGTCGTTTCCAGAAGGTCGATGTCACCGAGCCGTCCGTCGAGCAGACCGTCGCGATCCTGCGTGGACTTAAGTCGCGGTTCGAGGACCACCACGGCGTGAAGTATTCGTCGGGCGCGCTGTCCGCGGCCGCGGAATTGTCGGCACGATTCATCACCGACCGTCATCTGCCGGACAAGGCCATCGACGTGATCGACGAAGCGGGCGCGGCGCAACGCATCCTGCCGAAGTCGAAGCAGAGGAAGACCATCGGCAAGAGCGAGATCGAAGAAATCATTTCGAAGATCGCGCGCGTGCCGGCGCAGAGCGTTTCGCAGGACGACCGCAGCAAGCTCCAGACGCTGGACCGCGATCTGAAGGCCGTCGTGTTCGGGCAAGACCCGGCCATCGACGTGCTGTCGGCATCGATCAAGATGGCGCGCGCGGGTCTCGGCAAGACGGACAAGCCGATCGGCGCGTTCCTGTTCTCCGGTCCGACTGGCGTCGGCAAGACCGAAGTCGCGAAGCAACTGGCGTTCACGCTGGGCATCGAACTGCTGCGCTTCGACATGTCAGAGTACATCGAGCGTCATGCGGTAAGCCGGCTCATCGGTGCGCCGCCGGGATACATCGGGTTCGACCAGGGCGGTCTGCTGACCGAAGCCGTCACCAAGAAACCGCACTGCGTGCTGCTGCTGGACGAAATCGAAAAGGCGCATCCAGACATCTACAACGTGCTGTTGCAGGTGATGGACCACGGCACGCTGACAGACAACAATGGCCGCAAGGCGGACTTTCGCAATGTCATCATCACCATGACGACGAACGCGGGCGCCGAGGCAATGGGCAAGGCAGTGATCGGTTTCACGTCGCGTCGCGAGTCGGGCGATGAAATGGCCGACATCAAGCGCATGTTCACGCCGGAGTTCCGTAACCGTTTGGACTCGATCATAAGCTTCCGTTCGCTGGACGAGGAAATCATCCTGCGCGTGGTCGACAAGTTCCTCATGCAACTCGAATACCAGTTGCACGAGAAGAAGGTCGATGCGGTGTTCAGCGACGCGCTGCGCAAGCATCTCGCCAAGCACGGTTTCGATCCACTGATGGGCGCGCGCCCGATGCAGCGTCTGATCCAGGACACGATCCGTCGTGCGCTGGCCGACGAGCTGCTGTTCGGCAAGCTGACCAACGGCGGTCGCGTGAATATCGATGTGGATGCGGACGACAAGGTGCAGATAACGTTTGACGAGAATCCGTCGCCACCGCGCAGTCCGAATCCGGAGACCATCGAGGTCGACTGATTCAGCGGTGTGCAGATGTGAGAACGGCGCGGTTTTTACCGCGCCGTTTTTTTATGCCTCAAAGATTTAGTGCTTGCCCGTGCTGCCGAATCCACCCGCGCCGCGCTCGCTCGCCTCGAAATCTTCGACGATGTTGAAGTGCGCTTGCACCACCGGCACGATGACCATCTGCGCGAGCCGTTCCATCGGGTTGAGCGTGAAAGCCGTGTCGCCGCGATTCCACGTCGAGACCATCAGTTGACCTTGGTAATCCGAATCGATCAGGCCCACGAGATTGCCGAGCACGATGCCGTGTTTGTGGCCCAGCCCCGAGCGCGGCAGGATCATTGCGGCATAGCCGGGGTCGGCCAGGTGGATCGCGAGGCCAATTGGCACCAGCACGGTCTGATGCGGCTCGATCACCATCGGCGCATCGAGGCAGGCGCGCAGGTCGAGGCCCGCGCTGCCGGGCGTGGCGTAGGCAGGCATGAATTCGCGTATGCGCGCATCGAGAATCTTGACGTCGAGTTTCATATGGTCAGTCTGGATAAGACGTTCGGCCGAGTTCGAAGGCTTCGGCCAGAAGTTGATAGGAACACGCACGCGCGGTATAATTTCTGACAACCGTAAGCACGATGAGGAAGTTTAATCGGCAACGAAGCGTTGCTGGAGTATTTGCATCTGCTCGGTCACGTGCTCAGGTGTGCCGATGATGCTGCGCGCCTTCTTATGCGTGATGACCGTGCGTTCGCGCTCGCCGTATTGCTGCGCGGCGCCTTGCTCGATCGACGGAATTGGCTGATTCAGGCCATACGCCATTTGCACGCGGCGCAGATCGACGGCCTTTTCCAGCGCTTGCGCCTCTTCATCGGTATCCGCGCAGATGACGAAGATCGCGGCCGCGAGATAAGGCTTCTCTTTGTGACCCGGCGTGAAGCGCTCGCGATACACCTCCGCCACGAGATGCCCGACTTGCGCGTTGATGAAGTGCGCGAACGCGAAGCGAATGCCGAGTTGCGCGGCGCGCAGACCGCCGAAGTCGGACGAGCCGAGCCCGAGCATCCACAGTTCGGGAAGCGTGTCGATTTGCGGTTGCAGCAGCACACCGCGCGCAAGCGAGTCGTCGGGCAGCTTGCCGTCGAACAGCGCGATCAGTTCCGCGACCTGCTGCGGGAACACGCCGCCGCGATTGTACGAGCCCGCCGCGACCGCCTGCGCCGTACCATGTCACCACCCGGCGCGCGCCCGACGCCTAAGTCCACGCGATTCGGAAACAGTGCTTCCAGTATCAGAAACTGCTCGGCGACCTTGAACGGCGAGTAGTGCGGCAGCATCACGCCGCCCGAGCCTATGCGGATACACTTCGTCAGACTGTCGATGCGCGCGAGCATCACCTCCGGGCACGGATTCGACACACCATGCAAGCCGTGATGCTCCGCGCACCACCAGTAGCGCGTATAGCCGAGATCGTCGGCGAGTTGCGCGAGGTCGAGCGTCGCGGCGATGGCGTCCGCAGTGGAATGACCGTGAATGACCGGCGTTTGGTCGAGAACGGAGAGAGTCTGGTCATGACAGCAACGGCCCGCCAGTCTTGGGCGCACGTTTCGCGATTTCCGCGATCAGCGTCCGCGCGAGGTCGCGTTTGTCGGCGCGCGGCACGGGTGTCACGCCCGAGGCTTCGAACAGCACGACTTCGTTGTCGTCGTGCCCGAAGGTCAGCGGCCCGAGATTGCCGATCAGGAGCGGCACATTCTTGCGTTTGCGCTTTTCTTCGCCGTGTACGTCGAGATCCCAGCTTTCTGCCGCGAAGCCCACGCAGTAAGGTGGATTAGCCAGCTTCGCAACCGTCGCGAGAATGTCGGGATTCTCGATGAAGCTGAACGTGGGCAACGAACCGTCGCCGGTCTTCTTGATCTTGTGCTCGCTCACGTGATCGACGCGCCAGTCCGCGACCGCCGCCACCGCAATGAAAATATCCGTGTCGGGCGTGACCTGCATGACAACGTCGTGCATCTGCTGGGCGGTTTGCACATCCTCGCGATACACGCCCCATGGCGTTTTCAGCGCCACCGGACCTGCCACCAGATGCACGTCCGCACCCGCCTGCGCTGCCGCGCGCGCGAGCGCAAACCCCATCTTGCCCGACGAGCGATTGGTGATGCCACGCACCGGATCGAGCGGTTCGAAGGTCGGTCCGGCGGTGATCAACACGCGTTGCCCGCGCAGGATCTTCGGTTGGAAGAAGGCGCAGATCGCCTCGAACGCGGCGGCCGTCTCGATCATGCGGCCATCGCCGACTTCGCCGCATGCCTGCGAGCCGGAATCCGGCCCGAGCACTTCCACACCGTCCGCGCGCAGTTGCGTGACGTTGCGCTGTGTGGCCGGATTCTGCCACATCTGGCGATTCATCGCGGGAACGACGAGCAGCGGGCAATCGCGTGCGATGCACAGCGTGGACAGCAGGTTGTCGCACATGCCGTGCGCGAGCTTGGCCATGAAGTCGGTGGAAGCGGGCGCGATGACGATGACATCCGCCTCGCGCGAGAGATCGATGTGCGGCATGTTGTTCGGCATGCGCGAGTCCCACTGTGACACATACACCGGACGGCCGGACAGGGCCTGCATCGTGACGGGCGTGATGAACTGCGTGGCCGCCTCGGTCATCATGATCTGCACGGTCGCGCCGCCCTTGATCAGCCGCCGCGTGAGTTCGGCGATCTTGTAGCAGGCGATGCCGCCGGTTAGGCCGAGAACGAGATGCTTACCCGCGAGTTCCAAATTGCCTCCGTCGCAAGAAAAAACGCGGTTCCGGAGAGGAACCGCGCCGGGAACTTCATCGCGACCCGCGCACCCGCCGCAGTTCGTCGATGATCAGCAGCAGCGCGCCGACCGTGATGCCGCTGTCGGCAATATTGAAGGCCGGGAAGTGCCACGCCTTCAGGTGGAAATTGAGAAAGTCGATCACGTGGCCGTACATCAACCGGTCGATTACATTGCCGATCGCGCCGCCCATGATGAGCGCGAGCGCCGTGCAGAACAGCCGCTGGCCGGAATGCTTCTTCAACAGATAGCAGATCACGATGGCCGCGAGCACGCCCAGCGCCGTGAATGCCCAGCGTTGCCAGCCGCCCGCCATGGCGAGAAAGCTGAACGCCGCGCCCTTGTTGTAGACGAGGATCAGGTTGAAGAACGGCGTGAGCGGATGCGGCTTGCCGTAGGCGAAGACTTTCTGCACCGCGATCTTCGTCAACTGGTCGAACAGGATCACGATCAGCGCGACGCCGATCCACGGAGCAAGCGAGCCACCCGCGCTGCTGGTAGTTTGTTTCGCCATCGGTCGAGCCATTTATGCCGCGCCTTGTGTTTCGCCGGCGCCGTACAGGTTGGAGAAGCAGCGGCCGCACAGTCCCGAATGTTCAGCGTGCGAGCCGACGTCCGCACAATAATGCCAGCAGCGTTCGCATTTCAGATAGCTCGATGCCGTGACATCGACGCCTTCTTCCGCTTCGCTCGCCACCTTTTCGACCTTCGCCGACGAAGTGACCAGCACGAAGCGCAACGCATCTTCCAGACTGGTCAGCGCGTCGTAACGCGCGCCGCTCGCGCGCACCAGGACTTCCGCCTGCAAGGACGAGCCGATCTGGTTCGCCGTGCGCGCTTCTTCCAGCGCCTTGGTCACGTCGCCGCGCGCGTTGCGGATCAGCGTCCACTTGTCGAGCAACTCGCCGCCGTTGGCGATATCCGGATACTGCGCGTAGACCTCGGTGAAGATCGTGTCCTGGCCTGGCTTGAGCACCTTGTACGCCTCTTCCGCCGTGAACGACAGATACGGCGCGACCAGACGCAGCAAACCGTGCGCGATATGAAACAGCGCGGTCTGCGCGCTGCGGCGCTCGCGCGAATTCGCCTTGGTCGTGTAGAGACGGTCCTTCAGCACATCGAGATAGAAGCCGCCGAGATCTTCCGAGCAGAACGTCGCGATTTTTGCGACGACCGGATGGAACTCGTACTTCTCGTAGTGGACGAGCGCGTCGTCCTGCAGGTTGCGCGTCAGCGCAATGGCGTAACGATCGATCTCGAGCCAGTCTTCCACCGGCAGTGCGTTCTTTTCGAAGTCGAAGTCCGAAAGATTCGCGAGCAGGAAGCGCAGCGTATTGCGGATCCGGCGATACGTCTCCGTCACGCGCTTGAGAATTTCTTCCGAGATGGCGAGCTCGCCCGAATAATCCGTCGAAGCGATCCACAAGCGGATGATTTCCGCGCCCAGCCGGTTCGACACTTCATGCGGATTGACGCCGTTGCCGAGCGACTTCGACATCTTGCGGCCTTCGCCATCGACCGTGAAGCCGTGCGTGAGCAGCGCGTCGTACGGCGGACGGCCATCGAGCATCGAAGCGGTCAACAGCGACGAATGGAACCAGCCGCGATGCTGGTCCGAACCTTCCAGATACAGATCGGCCGGGAATTGCAGCGAATCCTTGTGCGAGCCGCGTAGCACGTGCCGGTGCGTCGTGCCGGAATCGAACCACACGTCGAGCGTGTCGCGGTTCTTCTCGTACATGTTGGCGTCGTCGCCGAGCAGTTCGCGCGGATCGAGCTTCTGCCAGGTTTCGATGCCGCCTTCCTCGACGCGCTTCGCCACTTCCTCCAGCAATTCCAGAGTGCGCGGATGCAGTTCGCCCGTTTCCTTGTGGACAAAGAAAGTCATCGGCACGCCCCACTGGCGCTGGCGCGACAGCGTCCAGTCCGGACGGTTCGCGATCATGTTGTACAGGCGCTGCTTGCCCCACGCCGGATAGAACGCGGTGTTCTCTACGCCTTCGAGCGCGGTTTCGCGCAGCGTCTTGCCGCCGTCTTTCGGCGTCACGTCCATGCCCGCGAACCATTGCGAGGTCGCGCGATAAATGATCGGCGTCTTGTGACGCCAGCAGTGCATGTAGCTGTGCGTGTACTTTTCTGTCTTGAGCAGCGAGCCGGTGGCTTCCAGTGCCTCGACGATCGGATTCGCCTTCCAGATCGACAGTCCGCCGAACAGCGGCAGCGATTCGATGTAATGGCCATCGCCCATCACCGGATTGATGATGTCCGAGTCCGACATGCCCTGCGCCTTGCACGACACGAAGTCTTTCACACCGTACGCCGGCGACGAGTGCACGACGCCCGTGCCGCTTTCGGTCGTCACGTAATCGCCGAGATAGACCGGCGCGGTGCGCTTGTAGCCCGGATGCGCCGACGCCAGCGGATGATGGAAGCGCACGTTGGCGAGCTTCTCGCCGGTCGTCGTCGCGATGACTTCACCCGTCAGGCCGTAGTTCCTCAGGCATTCCTTGACGCGCTCCTGTGCGAGGATCAGCAGGCCGCGCGGCGTATCGACGAGCGCGTACACGATCTTCGGATGCACGTTCAGCGCCTGATTGGCGGGAATGGTCCACGGCGTCGTGGTCCAGATGACGATGCCGCCTTCCTGCTTCGGCAGCGCGGGTAGTCCGAAAGCCTGCGCGGTCTTTTCCGGCTCGGCGAACGCGAACATCACGTCGATGGTCGGATCGGTCTTGTCCTTGTATTCAACTTCCGCATCGGCCAGCGCCGAGCCGCAGTCGAAGCACCAGTTCACCGGCTTCAGGCCGCGGAATACATAGCCCTTTTCCATGATCTTGCCGAGCGCGCGGATTTCGCCCGCTTCGTTCGCGAAGTTCATGGTCTTGTACGGATTGTCCCAGTTGCCCAGCACGCCCAGCCGGCAGAAGCCGACCTTCTGCTTCTCGATCTGCTTGCTCGCGTAGGCGCGTGCCTTCTGCATCACTTCGATGGCGGGCAGCGTCTTGCCGAACTGCTTTTCGATCTGGATTTCGATCGGCATGCCATGGCAGTCCCAGCCCGGCACGTAGACCGCGTCGAAGCCCTCGAGATTGCGCGCCTTGACGATCATGTCCTTCAGGATCTTGTTTACCGCGTGGCCCAGGTGAATGTCGCCGTTCGCGTACGGTGGGCCATCGTGCAGGATGAACTTCTTGCGACCCTTCGAGGCCGCGCGGATCTTCTCGTAGACCTTGTTGTCCTGCCATTCCTTGACCCACGCGGGTTCGCGCTTGGGCAGGTCGCCGCGCATCGGGAAGGGCGTGTCGAGCAGGTTGACGGGGTACTTCGAGGAGGCGTTCTCTTTCTTGTTGCTCATGGATGACTCAAATGGAATTCGGTGAGACTGCGCGCACGGGACGCGTGGTGTGTCGATAAGTGCGGGGCAGCGGGCGACGCAGAGGCGTGGCAAACGCGTGCGTCGCGCGGCTCACCTAATTCGATCGGTCGCCGAAATGGCGAAGCCGGTGGCGCGGCTGCCCGCATTGCTCGCGGGCGGCAGGCCGAAATACGCGCGCGCGTTGTCGACGTCGTTCGAGATGGCGCGGGTAAGCGTTTCCAGATCGACGTACTTTTCCTCGTCGCGCAACTTCTTCAGGAACTCGACGCGCACCAGCTTGCCGTACGCGTCGCCGTGCCAGTCAAGCACGAATACTTCGAGCAGCACGCGGCCGGAATCGTCGACGGTCGGGCGCAGGCCGAGACTCGCGACCGCGGGTAGCGGTTCGTCGCCGAGGCCGTGCACGCGCACGACGAAAATGCCCGCGAGCGCCGGGCGCTTGTGCGGGATCGGCAGATTGAGCGTGGGAAAACCGAGATCGCGGCCGAGCTTCGCGCCATGCACGACATGGCTGCTGATGATGTAGGGGCGCCCGAGCGCGACGTGCGTCCCGTCGAGATCGCCCGCGATCAGCGACACCCGTACCGACGACGAAGAAATGCGCGCGCCGTTCGGATGCGCGATGGTCGCCATCTGTTCGACTTCGAAGCCGTATTTCTTGCCGGCCGCCTTGAGCGAATCGAAATTGCCCGCGCGCTTGGCGCCGTAGCAGAAGTCGTCGCCGACCATGACCCAGCGCGCGTGCAGGCCATCGACGATGACGTTCTTCACGAACGTATCCGGCGACTGGTTGGCGAAGGTCTGGTTGAAATGCTCGACCACCACACGATCGACGCCGTTGGTGCGCAGTGCTTCCAGCTTGTCGCGCAGCATGGCGATGCGCGGTGGCGCGCCGGCGGGATTGAAGAACTCGCGTGGATGCGGTTCGAAGGTCATCACACAGACGGGCAGGCCGCGCGCGTCGGCGGCGGCGCGCACGCGAGCGAGCAGCGCTTGATGGCCGCGATGGACACCGTCGAAGTTACCGATGGTCAGCGCGCAGGGCGCCCAGCTCTCGGCATTGGGGAGGCCGCGAAAGACTCTCACGATAAGGCGTGGTCGGTGAAAAAGGCGTGATGCCACAAAGCGTTAGCCACAAAGCGTTAAATTATAAACGCATCGCACGAATCGCCGGGCGCGCGACGGGCGCTCGCGGGTTGTCGACGGTTTTTGGCACGATTTTCGCCGTCGCCGAATGATAAAATTCGCGGATGAAAAAAATCGTTATTCTGCTCTCCGGACGCGGAAGCAACATGGAGGCCGTGGTGCGTGCCTGCGCGCGCGACGGCTGGCCAGCCCGCATCTGCGCGGTCATTTCCAATAAGCCGGATGCCACGGGGCTCGGCTTCGCGGTGGCGAACGGCATCGAAACGGCGGTGGTCGACCATCGCGCGTTCGACGGCCGCGACGCGTTCGACGCCGCCCTCGCGCGCAAAATCGACCGCTTCGAGCCGGATCTGGTGGTGCTCGCGGGCTTCATGCGTGTGCTGACCGACGACTTCGTGAATCGTTACGCGGGCCGCATGCTGAATGTGCATCCGTCGCTGCTGCCGTGTTTTCCGGGGCTGCGCACGCATCAGCAGGTGCTCGATGCCGGCGTGCGCGTGCACGGTGCGACGGTGCATTTCGTCACGCCGACGCTGGATCATGGGCCGATCGTCGCGCAGGGCGCGGTGCCGGTTGCGGCCGGCGACGATGCCGCCGTGCTCGCCGCGCGCGTGCTAACGGTCGAGCACGTCGTTTATCCGCGCGCGGTGCGCTGGTTCATCGAAGGGCGACTTTCTATCAAAGGCGAGCGCGTGGCGCTGACGCCGTCCGAGCCGCAATGGCTCTTTGCCGACATTGCAGGGGAGGGCGCATGAGGCTGCATGGATTTCTGATCGGACAAACCGAGACTTTGCTCGCGGACGTGCTCCGCTTCTTCGGCCCGGCGGACGCCGCCACGAGCCGCTTCTTCCGCGCGCATCCGAAACTCGGCCATGGCGAACGCGGTGTGATCGCCGAAGCAGTGTTCGCGGTGCTACGCCGGAAAATGGAGTTTTCGCATCTCGCGGAAAGCGGCAGCGGTAATCAGGCGCGCCGTCTTGCGCTGCTCGGGCTGATGCAGACCGCCGGTCTTACGGCCCTCAAGCCCCACGTGTCCGCCGACGAGTATCAATGGCTCGCGCAGGTTTCGAAGATCGATCCCGCCAGCTTGCCGGTGCGCGTGCGCACGAACCTGCAGCAATGGATCTACGACGCGCTCGGCAAGCGCTTCGAGCCGAAAGAACTGGCCAAGCTCGCCGCCGCGCTCAACTATCCTGCGCCGCTGGATCTGCGCTCGAATCCGATGAAAGCGCCGCGTGAAGCCGTGCTGAAGGCGCTGGCCGAAGCCGGCATCGACGCGGGCGAAATGCCATTCGCGCCGTTCGGCGTGCGCGTGGAGGGCAAGCTCGCGCTCACGCGTCTCGCGCCGTTCCAGGAAGGCTGGATCGAAGTGCAGGACGAAGGCAGTCAGCTTCTGTGCTCGCTGATGGCACCGCGGCGCGGCGAGATGATCGTCGACTTCTGCGCGGGCGCGGGCGGCAAGACGCTCGCACTCGGCGCGATGATGCGTTCCACCGGCCGTCTCTACGCGTTCGACGTGTCGGACCGGCGGCTCACGAAGCTCAAGCCGCGCCTTGCGCGCAGCGGGTTGTCGAACGTGAACCCGGTTCTGATCGATAGCGAACAGGACGCTAAGATCAAGCGGCTCGCGGGGAAGATCGACCGCGTGCTCGTCGATGCGCCGTGTTCCGGGCTGGGCACGCTGCGCCGCAATCCGGACCTGAAATGGCGTCAGTTGCCGCAATCGGTCGCCGAACTTACGCCGAAGCAGTTGTCCATCCTGACGAGCGCCGCGCGGCTCGTGAAGACCGGCGGCCGTCTGGTCTACGCGACCTGCTCGATGCTCGAAGCGGAAAACGAAGCCGTCGTGAAGGCATTCCTGGAGACGCATCCGAATTTCCGCGTCGTACCCGCACGCGACGTGCTAGCGGAACAGCGCATTGATCTGGACACGGGCGAATTCCTGTCGCTGTGGCCGCACAAGCACGGCACCGACGGTTTTTTCGCTGCCGTGCTCGAACGTGTGCCGGATGCGGCAAAGCCGCCGAAAGCCGCGGAAGCTGCGGACCAGCCGTCGCCTGAGTTGCGATGCAGAAAACAGCTACCTGACCGACCTCGTCTGTCGGCTCACCCGCGATTTTGGGGAGCCGGAGGTGATCTGGCAGGTGGCCGTGCTGCTGGGCCTGCTGGTGGTCGCGTTCTGGTGCGCGCGGTTTTTTGCGCAAGAAGCTCGACGCGCGCCGCGAATCGCGTTTCGAAGCGTGCGTTTCGGCGCGGAAAGTCTCAATAAGGCGCTGTTCCCGCTGCTCAGCACGGTGTTCGTGACCGTCGCGCAGGTGGCGCTGGTGCCGCTGTACGGTACCACGGTGATTTATGATGTTTTACGTCGCGCGGCATGTGTTCAGCCGCGGCGGCACGGAGCACTAGGCCGGCGCGCTGCTGTATTTGTTCGAGAAGCTCGTTACGGTGATCGTTTGGGTCGCCATGCTGCTCACGGTGATGGGTATTCAGGACGACGTCGTGCGCTGGATGGCGAGCGTGCGCTTCAACTTCGCGAATGCGCACATGACGCTGCTCTCGCTCGCTTCGAGCGTGCTGTGGGTATGCGTCACGCTGATCGTGGCGATGTGGGCGGGCGTCTTGCTCGACGACCGCCTGATGCGCGCCCGTTCGCTCGATGCGAACCTGAAGGTCGTGCTGGCGCGCGTCGCGCGGGCGCTGATGATCCTCGCGGCGATCCTCGTGAACCTGTCGATCGTCGGTATCGACATCACGGTGCTGGGCGTTTTCGGCGGCGCGCTGGGCGTGGGGCTCGGCTTTGGCTTGCAGAAGATCGCGAGCAATTACGTGTCGGGTTTCATCATTCTGCTGGACCGGTCGCTCAGGCTCAGCGACATGATCAACGTGGCCGGCAGTCAGGGCACGGTCACGCAGATCCGCATGCGGTACACGGTGGTGCGCGGGCTGGACGGCATCGAAACGCGAAAAGCTCATCACTGACGTCGTCCAGAACCATTCGTCGTATCTGAGCGCGGGAACGCCAAAATCGCGGTGCAGGTGAGCTACCGCTGCGACGTCGAGCGGGCGATGCAACTGCTCGTTGACACCACGCAGGGAGTCGATCGCGTGCTGCAGGAGCCGGCACCCGCCGCGCTGCTGGCGAGCTTCGGCAGCGATGGCGTGAATCTCGAACTGAGTTTCTGGATCGAGGACGCCGCCAAGGGCACGAGCGGCGTGAAGTCGCAGGTGAACCGAAGTGTCTGGCGCCTATTTCGCGAAAACGGCATTGAAATCCCTACGCGCAACGCGAAATTAGAATCGTTGGCGGCGATGCAAATCCGGTAGATATTGCCGAAAGTCGCCGTGAAGGCCCGGCCACGGCGGCCTGAGCGACGTGGGTTTCGTCCAATCTTTCGATTTGGTGCAGGAAAACACACTTATTTGCGGCGTGAAATCTCCCTCGTTTTGATAGGATTCAATGAATTTCACCTTTGCGATAAAGACTTAGACTTGGAACGCATGCAGTAAAATGTGATTCTACTTCGACACATGCTTTCATGTGGGCAACAGTCTCTCAGGGTCGAAACCGATCGGTTTTTTTCCGATTCACAGGTCAACAGGTAAATCGCCTTGCTGAATTCTTCTCTCCAATTTCTCGCCAACGGATTATTCAACGCCTCCTGGTGGCAGATCGTTCTCTACACGCTCGCGATGACGCACGTCACCATCGCAGGTGTCACGATCTACCTGCACCGTTGCCAAGCCCATCGCGCGCTGGACCTGCATCTGGTCGCGAGCCATTTCTTCCGCTTCTGGCTGTGGTCCACCACCGGCATGCTGACCGGTCAGTGGGCGGCGATCCATCGCAAACACCACGCGAAGTGCGAAACGGAAGAGGATCCGCATAGCCCGCAGACGCGCGGCATCTGGAAGGTGCTGCTCGAGGGCGCGGAACTCTATCGCGCGGAAGCGAAGAACGAAGAAACCCTGCGCAAGTTCAGCCATGGCACGCCGAACGACTGGATCGAGCGCAATGTATACACGCGTTATCCGATTCTCGGCATCAGCATCATGATGGTCATCGATATGGCGTTGTTCGGCATCGTCGGTCTGTCGGTGTGGGCCGTGCAGATGATCTGGATTCCGTTCTGGGCCGCCGGCGTCGTCAACGGTCTCGCGCACTGGTGGGGCTATCGCAACTTCAATTCGTCGGATGCGAGCACCAACATCTTCCCGCTCGGCATCCTGATCGGTGGTGAAGAACTGCACAACAACCATCACACGTTCGCGACCTCGGCCAAGCTGTCGGGCAAGTGGTACGAGTTCGACATCGGCTGGATGTACATCCGCATGATGTCGGCCGTTGGCCTCGCGAAGGTGAAGAAGGTCGCGCCCACGCCGAAGCTCGCCGCCAGCAAGTCCGTGCTGGATGAGGACACGCTGCAGGCCGTGCTGTCGAACCGCTACGAAGTGATGGCGCGCTACGGCAAGGCGCTCAAACAGGCATATGCGCAGGAACTCGCCAAGCTGAAGGACGGCGGCGCGCGCGAGAAATATCAATGGATGCGCGGCGCACGCAAGTGGTTCCACAAGGAAGAAGAAGGCCTGAACGAACCGCAGCGCAAGCAGTTGCCGGAACTGTTCTCGGACAACCAGCGTCTGCGTACCTTCATCGAACTGCGCAACGATCTGGTGTCGATGTGGGATCGCTCCAATGCATCGCGCGAGCAGTTGCTGCAGCAGTTGCAGGACTGGGTGCATCGTGCGGAAGAAAGCGGCATCAAGGCGCTTCAGGATTTCGCGCTGCGCCTGCGACGTTACGCCTGACGCGCGCAATCCGTTAAAATTTAACGACGTCACAAGACCACGCTTTGGCGGGGTCTTTGTTTTTGTGGCCGGATTTCGCGTGTCGTGTCGTTCGCATGGAGGCAGGGACCGTAACATGGAAGCGATCAGAAGCATCGAGTACGACCGGCCGCAAGGCCTGACGTGCGGCATTGGCGAGGCGTGGGCGCGTGTGCCGGAGGCGCCGTCGCAAGAAGAGAAGCGGACGTTGAAAGAGCGCATCCGTGCGCTGCTTGCACGGGAGCAGGCGGTGCTCGTCACGCATTATTACGTCGATGCCGAATTGCAGGAACTAGCCGATGAAACCGGCGGCTGCGTCGCCGATTCGCTAGAGATGGCGCGCTTCGGGCGCGATCACGCGGCAAGGACGCTGGTCGTCGCCGGTGTGCGCTTCATGGGCGAGACCGCGAAAATCCTGAGCCCGGACAAGCGCGTGCTGATGCCCGATCTCGACGCCACGTGCTCGCTCGACCTCGGCTGCCCTGCCGATGCGTTCTTCGCCTTCTGCGACGCGCATTCCGATCGCACGGTCGTCGTCTATGCGAACACCAGTGCGGCCGTGAAGGCGCGAGCGGACTGGATAGTCACTTCGTCGATCGGTCTGGAAATCGTCGCCGACCTGCACGCTCGCGGCGAGAAGATCGTTTGGGCGCCGGATCGCCATCTCGGCAGCTACATTCAGAAGAAGACCGGCGCGGACATGCTGCTGTGGCAGGGCTCGTGTCTCGTGCACGACGAGTTCAAGTGCATCGAGCTCGACCTGCTGCGCGCCAAGCACCCCGACGCGAAAATCCTCGTGCATCCGGAATCGCCGGAAGGCGTCGTGAAGCTCGCGGATGTCGTCGGCTCGACCACGCAATTGATCGACGCCGCCGTGAAGCTCGACGCGCAGCGCTTCATCGTCGCGACCGATCTCGGCATTCTCCACAAGATGCAGATTGCGGCGCCCGGCAAGACCTTCATTGCGGCGCCCACGGCCGGCAACAGCGCGACGTGCAAAAGCTGCGCGCATTGCCCGTGGATGTCGATGAACGGCCTCGCCAATCTCGCGGACTTGCTGGAGCGCGGCAACAACGAGATTCACGTCGATGCAGCCATCGGCGAACGTGCGCGCGTGCCGATCGACCGCATGCTGGACTTCGCCGCGCGTCACAAGAAGTGCGTACAGGCGAGCGGCGATCTCGCCAAGGACACCGCGCTATTTTCGAACGTAGGGGCCGCATGATGACGATTTTCGAGGAAGTCCGCGCGCAATACGGCGGCGCGTTCGATGCCGCGCTCGCGCGCAATGTCGTCGATGCGCTGGCGGAAGACGTCGGCATCGGCGATCACACCGGCCTTCTCGTGCCGGCGGACGTGCGGCGCACGGCGCGCATCATCGTACGCGAGGACGCGGTGCTGTGCGGCGCGCCCTGGTTCGACGAGGTGATGCGCCGTGTTGATCCGTCGATCGAAGTAGAGTGGCAATATCGCGAAGGCGATCGCATGGCGGCGAACACGCCGGTCGTGCTGCTGCATGGCCCCGTGCGCTCGCTGCTGAAGGCGGAGCGCAACGGCCTGAACTTCTTGCAGTTGCTGTCGGGCGTGGCGAGCGCCACGCGCCGTTACGTCGATGCGATCGAAGATACGCGCGCGCGCATCCTCGATACGCGCAAGACGCTGCCGGGCCTGCGGCTCGCGCAAAAGTACGCGGTGCGCGTGGGCGGCGGCGCGAACCAGCGGTTCGCGCTGTACGACGGTATTCTGATCAAGGAAAACCACATCGCGGCGGCGGGCGGTGTCGGCGCGGCGGTGGATGCGGCGCTTGCGCTCAATGCCGGTGTGCCGATCCAGATCGAAGTGGAAACGCTCGAGCAACTGGAGACGGCGCTGGCGCATTGCGCGGAATCGATCCTGCTCGACAACTTTACACTCGACGCCATGCGTGATGCCGTGCGCATCACGGCGGGCAGGGCGCTGCTGGAAGTGTCGGGCGGCGTGAGCTTCGACACGGTGCGCGCGTTCGCGGAGACGGGCGTGGACCGCATTTCCATCGGTGCGCTCACGAAGGACGTGCGCGCGACCGACTTTTCCATGCGTCTCGTCGTTTAGGGTTTTAGAGCGTTGTGCGGCGTGCGGCCGGTGGCGTGAGCACGTTCGGCAGCGCTTTCGGCAAGGTTTCGGGCCAGTCGCGGCTGAAGTGCAGGCCGCGACTCTCGTGCCGCGAGCACGCGCTTTCCACGATCAGCGACGCCACATCCACGAGATTGCGCAACTCCAGCAGATCGCGGCTCACCTTGAAATTGGCGTAGTACTCCTGAATCTCGTCGCGCAGCAGCGCGATGCGATGTCGCGCGCGCGCCAGCCGCTTGTCTGTCCGGACGATGCCGACGTAATTCCACATCAGCCGCCGCAACTCGTCCCAGTTGTGCGCGACCACGACTTCCTCGTCGGGATCGGAGACGCGGCTTTCGTCCCAGTCGGGCAATTCGGCGTGATAGCCGTTCGAATAGCCATCGGCTTCGATTGCCTGCGCCGCCGCCCGGCCGACCACGAGACACTCCAGCAGCGAATTGCTTGCCAGCCGGTTCGCGCCGTGCAGACCGGTGTAGGCCGTTTCGCCAACCGCGTAGAGTCCCGGCCGGTCGGTGCGCCCCGCTAGATCGGTGACCACGCCGCCGCACGTGTAATGCGCGGCCGGCACGACGGGAATCGGCTTTTTCGCGATATCGATGCCGAACTCGGCGCAGCGCGCAAGGATGGTCGGGAAGTGCTCTTCGAGAAACGCGCGCGGCTGGTGGCTGATATCGAGATACACGCAGTCAATGCCGCGCTTCTTGATCTGGAAATCGATCGCCCGAGCGACGATATCGCGCGGCGCGAGTTCGGCGCGTTCGTCGTGCGCGGGCATGAAACGCGTGCCGTCGGGCAGGCGCAGCACACCGCCTTCGCCGCGCACGGCTTCGGAAATGAGGAAGGACTTCGCGTACGGATGGAACAGACAAGTCGGATGGAACTGGATGAACTCCATGTTCGCGACGCGGCAACCCGCACGCCACGCCATCGCAATGCCGTCGCCGGTCGCGGTGTCAGGGTTGGTCGTGTACAGATAGACCTTGCCCGCGCCGCCTGTGGCGAGCACGGTGTGTGGCGCCTGTATGGTCACTGTGTGGCCGCTGTTCAGATCGAGTGCGTACAGTCCGTGACAGTGCTGACTCGGAAGGCCGAGCCGGTCGGAGGTGATGAGATCGATCGCGTAATGATCCTCCAGCACGGTGATGTTCGGATGCCGCCGTACGCGTTCGTGTAGCGTGGTGACGACGGCGTGGCCGGTGGCATCGGCCGCGTGGATGATGCGGCGGTGGCTATGGCCGCCTTCGCGCGTGAGATGAAAGCCCAGTTCCGCCGATACATCGCGCGTGAAGGGCACACCTTCCTCGATCAGCCATTCGATCGCGGCGCGCCCATGTTCGACGATGAAGCGCGTCGCGGCTTCGTCGCACAGGCCGCCGCCCGCAACCAGCGTATCGTCGACGTGCTCGTCGATGCTGTCTACCGAGTCGAGTACCGCCGCGATGCCGCCTTGCGCGCGATCGCTCGCGCCTTCGTTTACCGCGCGCTTCGCGATGATCGCGACGCGCCGCGTTTCGGCCAGATTCAGCGCGACGCTCAATCCCGCGAGGCCGCTTCCCACGATTGCTACATCGAAATTCATGCCGCCGATTCTCCGTCCGTATTCTCGTTGTGCGTCTTCGCGCGACGCTGCCGACGCGCATGAGCCAGCAAGCATAACGCGCGAGACGCATCGCGGACGGAAAACACCCGCAGGAACATGTGAACAGCGCGTGAAAAGCGCGGCAAGAAAACAAAAAGCCCCGCGATTGCGGGGCCTTCTGCTGTCTTCTTACTACAGGCGACTCAATATCAAGATTTACTTGATCTTGGTTTCCTTATAGTCAACATGCTTGCGAGCGACCGGATCAAATTTCTTGATCAGCATCTTTTCCGGCATGTTGCGCTTGTTCTTGGTGGTCGTGTAGAAGTGACCCGTGCCAGCGGTCGACTCAAGCTTGATCTTGTCGCGTGCGCCTTTGGCCATGTGCATGCTCCTTAGATTTCACCGCGTGCGCGCAAATCTGCGAGCACGGCGTCAATACCGTTCTTGTCGATCAGTCGCAGACCGGCGTTCGAGACGCGCAGACGGACCCAGCAGTTTTCGCTTTCAACGAATAAACGGCGGTTCTGCAGATTCGGCAGGAAACGATGCTTGGTCTTGTTGTTTGCGTGGGAAACGTTGTTGCCCGACATCGGGCCTTTCCCAGTTACTTGGCATACGCGTGCCATGCTGAACACTCCTAATTTTGTCTGAAACGAACGCCCGGCGAGTGAGCGAGTGAGCCTCAAATACTGCAATTGAAGTTCGCCGATGTCTCTTGCTTCGCCCGGTTGCCTTTACCGGGGACTTGGCAGCACGGTTATGCCAATGAGAACCAAGTAAGTCAGAAGAGGTGGTTTGAGAAAAGCGAACTCAAATTATAGCCGGAAAGTCCTGAAATATCAAGACTTTTTGGTCTCAGGCCGAGTGACGCGGAGCTTTGCGCCGTTTTACTGCATCCTTCTGTGTCCACTTCCGCGTCCAGCTACATCCAGCCTTCCTGGGCGAAGGAACGGATTTCGTTCGCGCCGTTGATGAAATGGTCCAGCAGCCTGACATCGATCAACGCCAGCGCGTCCCGCAAGGTGCGCGTCAGCTTGTGGTCGCTCACGCTCGGCCCCGTGCCGCCGGACAGGTGATTGTGCGCGACGATCAGCCCCGCCGCGTTCAGTTCGATCGCCCGGCGCGATCGCCCGGCGCAAGATTTCACGAGGATACACCGCGACGCTACACCGCGACGCGCGTCAGCGACACCTGCGCCGGATTGCACCGCGGCGGGCGAGTTGAGCGGAGTGCCTTCGCGCGCGTTCCATGAGAATGCGGCGGCTCAGTTCGGAGACTGCCAGCAGCGTCGCGGCACGCGCGGTTTTCACGTCGTGCCGGGCGCGCAGTTGCTCTGGCGTCGCGCTCATCAGGTTCTTAGCGAGCCGAAGTGACGGATCAGGTCGCGCGCGAATTCGACTGCCGATACGCCCCGCGCGCCGGTACGCAGAAAAATCGCCAGCAGTTCGGCGTCCGAGAGCGCCTCGGAGCCGCGCTCGAGCAGCCGCTCGCGCGGACGTTCCGCTTCGTCCCATTCACGGATCGACATGTGACGGGCATCGGGCGCCTTCGGCGTGACGGGTGCGGCGAGTCCAGCGGGTGCCGACACGCCTGGCGGCAAAGAATCAACCGTCATCGCGCGCCTCTGTGAAGATTTGTCGCGTGCGGCATCGAACCGTCGCCGAGTCCGGCAGACGCGGTCCGCCGCAACTCTGTCTTACAATAAGAGTTTAGGCGACCGGCGCGTCCGGCCGCCACGCGGTTCGCGGCATCCCGCCGGCAAGCCGCCGCACCTGGCGCGCACCGTTCGCGCCGCGCCTATCCGACTGAACCGCCACATCCAATACTCATGAGCATCATCGATATCTCCGAGGTGAAACCCGGTTCGCACATCACGCTTCATTCCCGGCTCGCGTTTGCCGATGGTGCCGACATCGTCAATACATTTACCGAAAAGTCTGCCACCCTGCTGCTTGGCGTGGGCCAACTGGCGTCGCCGCTGGAAGAGATTCTGCTCGGTCTGAAGGTCGGGCACCATTCGACCTTTCGGTTAGAGCCGGATCAGGCGTTCGGTCCGCGCAATCCCGAGCTGGTGCAGTGGGTGTCGCTCGCCATCCTGCGCGAAAACAGCATGATCGGCGAGGATTTTTCGCCGGGCGATCTCGTCGAATTCAACGCGCCGAACGGCGACCGCTATGCCGGCGTGCTGAAGAAAGTTGGCGAAACAGCGGCGCTGTTCGATTTCAACCATCCGTTGGTCGGCCAGCTGCTGTCCTTCGAAGTGGAAATCATCGGAATTCTGTAAGCCATGAGCGTGACTGAAAGCCTCAACGAAGTTCAGACCGACCTCGAAATCCTGCTGGCCCAGCCGCGCGGCTTTTGCGCGGGCGTGGACCGCGCCATCGAGATCGTCGAACGCGCGATCAAGCTGTTCGGCGCACCTATCTACGTGCGTCACGAAATCGTGCACAACGCCTATGTCGTCGCCGATCTGCGCAAGAAGGGCGCGATCTTCATCGAGGATCTTGCCGACGTGCCCAAAGGCGCCACGCTGATCTTCAGCGCGCACGGCGTTTCGAAGGCGGTGCGCGCCGAAGCCGACACGCGCGGCCTGCGCATATTCGACGCCACCTGTCCGCTCGTCACCAAGGTCCACATGGAAGTGGCGAAGATGCGTCAGGAAGGCTTCGACATCGTGATGATTGGCCACAAAGGTCATCCGGAAGTCGAGGGCACGATGGGCCAGTCGGGCGAGGGCATGCATCTGGTCGAAGACATCGAGGACGTTGCCAGACTCGATTTGCCCGATCCGGGTCGCATCGCCTACGTGACACAGACGACGCTGTCCGTCGACGACGCCTCCGCCATCGTCGATGCGCTCAAGGCCAAGTATCCGCAGGTCAAGGAGCCGAAGAAACAGGACATCTGCTACGCGACCCAGAACCGTCAGGATGCGGTGAAGATCCTCGCGCCGCAATGCGATATGGTGATCGTCGTCGGTAGCCCGAACAGCTCGAACTCGAGCCGTCTTCGCGAAGTGGCCGAGAAGCGCGGCATTCCCGCGTATATGGTGGATTCGCCCTCGCAGATCGACCCGAAGTGGGTGGAGAGCAAAAAGCGCATCGGCGTGACGGCGGGCGCGTCCGCCCCGGAAGTGTTGGCGCAGGCGGTCATCGCGCGGCTGCGCGAACTCGGCGTGTGCAGCGTGCGCTCGCTGGAAGGGATCGAGGAGACCATCGCGTTTCCGCTGCCGAGCGGGCTTTCGCTGCCGCAATGAGCCGCATCGGGCTGTCATGCTTTGCGTGCGGTCGAATGAAATTAGATGTAGTCCTCGAAGAAGCGAGAAGCGCTTCGGGCGCTTTTTTGTTTTGTGCCCTCAGGAAATGGAACCCGCGCGCCGTTACTACAGCCAAAACGGAAAGCACCGTTCTGGGCGTCGGTCGTGCGCGCTGGACAAGGCCGAAATCGGTCAGCAAATGGGTATGTCCGCGTCGAATGAGCACGCTGATTCCGATATGGTGCAACTGCTGCACAAAATCGGTTCGCAACCGGGTTGCGCCTTTTGCGAAAAATCGGTCGAAAAGGGAGGTTGCAATGCTGGAAAACCCCGCCATACAAGAATATTGCTCGTCTCAAATTTAGCTTTACAATGCGCGCGGTCTGAGCCTGGAAGGGTTTTTTGACACGAGTTTTTCGAGGCGCAGGAGACCTATTTGATGCGATTCAAGTTTGCTTACGCCGTGTCCATCGCGGCTGCGGTTGCAATGGCAACCGCATGCGGCAAGAAGGACGAAGGCGAAGCGAGCAAGCAGGCGACGGCGGCCAGTTCGGTGGCCGCATCGGCGCCGACAGCGACCGCGTCCGCCGCACCGGCGGCGAGCGAAGCAACGGTCGTGAAGATCGGCCATGCGGCACCCCTGACGGGCACGCAGGCACATCTGGGTCAGGACAATGAAAATGGCGCGCGCCTCGCGCTGGAAGAGATCAGTGCGCAGGGTCTGACCATCGACGGGCCTCGATCCATCTCGAACTCGACAGCCAGGACGCCGCCGTTCCGCGCACCGGCGAGGAAGTCGCGCAAAAGCTTGTGGATGACCACGTGGTCGCGGTGATCGGGCATATGAATTCGGGCGTGTCGATTCCGGCTGCGAAGATTTACAGCGATGCGGGCATCGCCGAGATTTCGCCTTCGACGACGCATCCGGCCTATACGCAGAAGGGGTTCAAGACCACCTCCGTGTCGTGGCGACCGATGCGCTGCAGGGTCCGGGGCTCGCGGGTTACGCGCTCAAGACGCTGCACGCGAAGAAAGTCGTCGTGGTGGACGACGCCAGCGCTTACGGGCGCGGCCTCGCTGACGAGTTCGTCAAGGCCGTGCAGGCGGGGGCGCCAAGATCGCGGACCGGTAAGCCACGACCGAGAAGGCGCGCAATTACAAGGCGATCCTCATAAAGATCAAGCGCATCCAGCCGGACGTCGTCATGTACAGCGGCATGGACGTGACGTGCGGCCCGTTTGCGAAGGAAGCGGCGGCGGGCATCAAGGCGAAGATTCTGGCGGGCGACGGCGTATGCACGGACGCGCTCGCGCGACGCGGTGCAGAACGTCGTGTGCTCGGAGGCAGGGCCCGCGCTTGCGAAACTGGACAAGGGTCCGGACTTCGCGAAGAAATACGAGGCGCACTTTCACCAGCCAGTTCAGATTTACGCGCCTTACATGTACGACGCGATGTATCTGATCGTCGATGCGATGAAATGCGCCAATTCCATCGAAGCGCCCAAGGTGCTCGCCGATCGCCACGACCGATTACAACGGTCTGACCGGGCATATCACGTTCGACGACAAAGGCGATTTGAAGGCGGGAACGATCACGCTTTACGACTTCAAGGACAAGAAGAAGGACGTGCTCGACGTCGTGAAGCATTAGCAGTGGCCTGCGGCTTGCATCCTGGTTGGCGCCTCACCAATAGCGCCGTTTTCGTATCGGTTCGTAGGACGGCCGCCGCCTTATCCGGCAGCGGGCGGTACGCCGAACGATCAACCCTTACCGGTTTTTTTCAAAAGTACGCGCAGTGCCGCTTCAGATTTCACTTCACACCGGTTTATCGGCCGGTGATAAAGGCGATATCCGAATTGCACGGGGCTAAGGAGCTTTAGATGGATATTTTCATCCAGCAGATCATCAACGGTCTGGTGCTTGGCAGCGTCTACGCCATCATCGCGTTGGGTTACACGATGGTGTACGGGATTCTCGGCATCATCAACTTCGCACACGGCGACGTGCTGATGGTGGGCGCCATGGTCGCGTTGTTGGCCATCGGCGTGATGCAGAACCACATGCCCGGCTCGCCCGGACCGATCATGTTGCTGATCGCGCTGGTCATCGCGGCCGTGGTGTGCGCAGTCGTCGGGTACACCATCGAGAAGGTCGCGTACCGGCCGCTACGGAAAGCGCCGCGTCTGGCGCCACTGATCACCGCGATCGGCGTGTCGATTCTGCTGCAGACCATCGCGATGATGATCTGGGGCCGCAACCCGCTCGCGTTCCCGCAGCTCCTGCCGACCGCCCCGCTCAACGTGATCACTGCCGGTGAGAACAATCCGGGTGCGGTGATCTCGATGACCGAAATCGTCATCATCGTGGTCGCGTTCCTCGTGATGGGCGGCCTGCTGTTTCTCGTGCACAAAACCAAGCTTGGCCGCGCGATGCGTGCCATCGCCGAGAATCCGGGCGTCGCGTCGCTGATGGGCGTGAATCCGAACTTCGTGATCTCCGTGACCTTCATGATCGGCTCGGCGCTGGCCGCGCTCGCGGGTGTCATGATCGCGTCCGAATACGGCAACGCGCACTTCTACATGGGCTTCATCCCGGGCCTGAAGGCGTTCACGGCGGCGGTGCTGGGCGGTATCGGCAATCTCGGCGGCGCGATGGTCGGCGGCGTGCTGCTCGGTCTCATCGAACAGTTGGGCGCCGGTTATATCGGCAATCTGACGGGTAGCGTGTTCGAGTCGAACTACCAGGACGTGTTCGCCTTCATCGTGCTGATCATCGTGCTCGTGTTCCGTCCGTCGGGCCTGTTCGGCGAACGTGTCGCGGACCGCGCTTAAACCTTGTGTGAGGAGCTCATAAAAATGACTTCGATTCAACCCATTGAGCCGTCCACCATGCTCATCCCCGAGAAGAACTCGACGAAGACGCTCGTCGTCGGCATTCTCACCGCGGTACTCGTGATCGCGGCGCCGATGATCATCGGCGCGGCAGGCGGCAACTACTGGGTCCGCGTGCTCGACTTCGCGATGCTCTACGTGATGCTCGCGCTCGGCCTCAACGTGGTGGTCGGCTTTGCCGGTCTGCTCGACCTGGGCTATATCGCGTTCTATGCGGTCGGCGCTTATACGGCAGCGCTGCTGTCGTCGCCGCAGCTAACGACGCAATTCGAATGGGTCGCACATCTGGCGCCCAACGGGCTGCATGTGCCGTTCCTCATCATCGTGCCGATCGGCATGGCGCTCGCGGCGACCTTCGGCATGCTGCTCGGCGCGCCGACGCTGCGCCTGCGCGGTGACTACCTCGCCATCGTGACGCTCGGCTTCGGGGAAATCGTCCGGATCTTCATGAACAACCTCGATCGTCCGGTGAACATCACCAATGGTCCGAAGGGCATCACGGCGATCGATCCGGTGACGGTCGCGGGCTTCAACCTGTCGCAGACGCATGAGTTCTTCGGCATGAAGTTCCCGTCGGTCTACATGTATTACTACCTGTTCGTGGTCGGTGCGCTGTTCGTGATCTGGGTGTGTACGCGTCTGCAGCACTCGCGTATCGGCCGTGCATGGGCGGCGATCCGCGAAGACGAAATCGCCGCGAAGGCGATGGGCATCAACACCCGTAACGTGAAGCTGCTCGCGTTCGCGATGGGCACGTCGTTCGGCGGTCTGTCGGGCGCGATGTTCGGCGCGTTCCAGGGCTTCGTGTCGCCGGAGTCGTTCACGTTCTGGGAGTCGATCGTCGTGCTGGCCTGCGTGGTGCTGGGCGGCATGGGTCACATCCCCGGCGTGATTCTCGGCGCAGTGCTGCTGGCCGTGTTCCCCGAATTCCTGCGCTCGACGATGGGCCCGTTGCAGAACGCCATCTTCGGCCATCAGATCGTCGATACCGAAGTCATCCGTCAGCTGCTGTACGGCCTGGCGATGGTGCTGATCATGCTGTATCGCTCGGAAGGTTTGTGGCCGGCTTCGAAACACGAAGACAAGATCGCGAAGCGCAACGGCAAGAAGCCGGTGCGTGCTTAAGGGCGGGGTATAGAACATGAGCGAAAAACAAACGCGACTTTCCGTGACGGGCGTCAACAAGCGCTTCGGCGGTTTGCAGGCGCTGTCGGACGTCCGCCTCGAAATCAAGGAAGGCGAGATCTACGGTCTGATCGGGCCGAACGGTGCGGGCAAGACGACGTTCTTCAACGTGATCACGGGTCTGTACACGCCGGATTCGGGCGAGTTCAAGCTCGACGGCCAGGCTTATACGCCGACGGCGGTGTATCAGGTGGCGAAGGCGGGCATTGCGCGCACGTTCCAGAACATTCGGCTGTTCGGCGGCATGACCGCGCTGGAAAACGTGATGGTCGGCCGTCACGTGCGCACGAAGCATGGTCTGCTGGGCGCGGTGTTCCAGACGCCTGCCGAACGTCGCGAAGAGAAGGAAATCAAGGAGCGCGCGCTCGAACTGCTGGAGTATGTAGGCGTGCTGCAATACGCGGACTATACGTCGCGCAATCTGTCGTACGGTCACCAGCGCCGTCTGGAAATTGCGCGCGCGCTGGCGACCGATCCGAAGCTGCTTGCACTCGACGAACCGGTGGCCGGCATGAACGCCACCGAGAAGGTCGAACTGACGGGTCTGCTCGACAAGATCCGCTCGGACGGCAAGACGATTCTGTTGATCGAACACGACGTGAAGCTCGTGATGGGATTGTGTAATCGCATGACGGTGCTCGATTACGGCAAGGTGATCGCTGAGGGTCTGCCGCAGGACGTGCAGAAGGACCCGAAGGTGATCGAGGCATATCTGGGTGCGGGGGTGCATTAAATGTCGACCACGAACGCGATGTTAAAGGTCAAGGGTTTGCAAGTGAACTACGGCGGCATCCAGGCGGTGAAGGGTGTCGATCTGGAAGTCGGGCAGGGCGAACTGGTCACGCTGATCGGCGCGAACGGCGCAGGCAAGACGACCATCATGAAGGCCCTTACCGGTTTGAAGCCCTATTCGGGCGGCGATATCGAGTACATGGGCCAGTCGATCAAGGGCGTGCCCACGCATGAGCTTTTGAAACGCGGCCTCGCGATGGTGCCGGAAGGGCGCGGCATCTTCGCGCGGATGTCGATTCTCGAGAATATGCAGATGGGGGCTTATCTGCGGAATGACGAGGATGGCATTCAGAAGGATACCGAGCGGATGTTCGGGTTCTTTCCCCGGCTGAAGGAGCGGGTTTCGCAGTATGCCGGTACGCTTTCCGGCGGTGAGCAGCAGATGCTTGCCATGGCCCGGGCACTTCTTTCGCGGCCCAAGCTGTTGCTGCTCGATGAGCCTTCCATGGGGCTTTCTCCCATCATGGTCGAGAAGATTTTCGAGGTCGTTCGGGAGATTTCCAAGGAAGGACTCACGGTTTTGCTCGTCGAGCAGAATGCGCGGTTGGCTTTGCAGGCCGCCAATCGCGGGTATGTGATGGACTCTGGTACGATCACTATGACCGGTGACGCTAAAACCATGCTCGATGATCCTAAGGTTCGGGCTGCTTATCTGGGTGAGTGAGTTTGGTTTTTATTTCTCCCTGCGGGGCGTGGTTTGGGGTTCTGCTCTTGCGCGTCTCGTTGGGTGTGGTTTTTGTTGTTGCCGCAAAGAAAGATACCCCCGCCGGGGAGGCGGCTACTGAATACAAAGCGCGACAACAGAACCATTGTGCCGACAACGCAAACCAAAAACGCCTACGGCAAAAAGAATCAAAGCCGCTTCCCGAGACTAACGACCTCATCCACCCGATACCCAAGCCGTTCATAAAACCCCCTTTAAGCTCGGTTTTAAAAGAGATAATCTGGAAATTATAACCTTAGGGCACCCGAGCGAGCCCAGAGCGGCTTCGGTATGCCGCATCAAGGCACTTCCAAACCCACGTCCACGCAACGACGGCGTAACGGCAAGCGAATAAACCCATCCCCGATACCCATCGTACCCACACATCACGGTACCGATGACCGCCCCCTCAACCACCCCGACAAAGAACAACTCAGGCTGAGTCCGAAGCTTATTGTCGATCGACAAAGCCGGTGAGCGTTGCGGCCGCGACGCGTCCCCGTACTCGGGGAACACATCGCACCACAGCGCGATCACAGCGTCGCGATCGCGCTCGTCGAAAATGCGGATGATCACAGCGAATCGAGCACCGAACGGCGCATCGTCATCATCTGATCGATCTCGTCCTTGGTCACGTTGAGCGCCGGCATGAAGCGCAACAAGTTAGGCCGTGCCGAGTTCAGCAGCAAACCGTCCGGCTGCATCAGCCGCGCCTTCTCCACGATTTGCGGACCCTTGTCGCTATCGAGCAGCAACGCGCGCAGCAAGCCCTCGCCACGCTCGCCCTTGAAGCCGCGCTCGGCGGACAGCTTGAGCAGTTCCTGCTTCAGATACTCGCCCTTTTCACGCACGCTCTCGAGAAAGCCCGGCGCGACGAGCTGCGAGATCACCGAATAGCCGACCGCCGACATCAACGGATTGCCGTTGTACGTGCCGCCCTGATCGCCCGCCTCGAAGATCGCGACATCGGCCTTGGACAGCAGCGCCGCCAGCGGCACGCCACCGCCGATGCCCTTGCCCAGCGTCATGATGTCCGGCTCGATGCCCGACAGCTCATACGTAAACAGCGTCCCCGCGCGGCCGCAACCGCTCTGCACTTCATCGACGATCAGCAGAATGTTGTGCTTCCTGGTCAACTCGCGAAGCTGCTACATGAACTCGCGCGTCGCGGGAATCACGCCGCCTTCGCCTTGAATCGGCTCGAGCATTACCGCGACCGTCTTTTCGTTGATGAGCTTCTCGACCGAGGCGATATCGTTCAGGTCGGCCTTCGGGAAGCCCGGCACCTGCGGCGCGTAAATCGTGTCCCCGCCCGGCTTGCCGCTCGCCGACATCGTCGCGATGGTGCGGCCGTGGAAGCGCTGTGATCGAAGGTGATGATCTCGTAAGCGCCGTTACGGAATTTCTTGCCCCACTTGCGCGCCAGCTTGATCGCGCCTTCGTTCGCTTCCGCGCCGCTGTTGGCGAAGAACACCTTGTCGAAGCACGAGTTCGCCGTGAGCAGTCCGGCGAGTTGCGCCATTGGGCCGTTGTAGTAGGGGGCCGTTGAGTAGGCCGGCGACGGATTGATGAGCGTGCGCGCCTGCTTGTCGAGTGCTTCGATCATGCCTTCGTTGCAGTGACCGAGCGAGTTCACCGCCCAGCTTTGGATGAAGTCCAGATAACGCTTGCCGGTGTTGTCGTAGAGCCAGGAACCCTTGCCGTGCGTAAACACGATCTCGGGACGGTTCGTGATGTACATCAGCGAATCAACGGGATACTCATTGAAATTCATGACAGTGGGTTCCACGAAGGCAAAAGAGGAAAGTGGTGTGGAAAAACAAAAGCCACGGAGTGTCCGTGGCTTCATTTCGTACGCTTCAAAAAAACCGAACCTTGAGCGCTAATGCATAACGAGCCAGCGGCATTCCTAGGGGAGTAGCGAGGGCGACGTCGAAGTACGTTCAGGTTCGGATTCGTTCGCGAAGAATACGTTATGTGGTTCCTGCGTGTAAAGCATGCACGCGGATTTTTTGTCCGCATGCATGACCGACGCAACATCGGTAAGCTCAGAGCGGATGCGCGAGGTCCGCGGCGCTGGTGAAGAACGAATCGGCATAGAACTCGTCCTCCGGCAGCCGATGATGCTGCGTGAAATCCCGTTGAGCGGATTCCACCATGACCAGCGCGCCGCACGCATACACCTGATATCCGCTCAAGTCTGGCAGATCATTGATGACAGCGCGATGAACGAAGCCCGTGCGGCCGGTCCATGCGTCGGCCGCGTCGGGTTCGGAGAGCACCGGCACGAACTTAAAGTTCGGCACTTCGCGCGCCCATTGCTCGGCAAGATCCGTCATGTAGAGATCGCGCTTGCGGTGGCCGCCCCAGTAGAGCGTCATCGGACGGTTGAAGTTCTTGAACACCGCATGCTCGATGATCGCCTTAATCGGCGCGAAGCCCGTGCCCGCCGCGAGCAGGACGATGGGTTTGTCGGAATCTTCGCGCAGGAAGAAGGTGCCGAGCGGGCCCTCGAAGCGCAGGATGTCGCGCTCCTTCATGGTGTTGAAGACGTGATCGGTGAAGGCGCCGCCCGGCATGTGACGGATGTGCAGTTCGACTTGGCCTTCGTGATGCGGCGGGCTCGCCATCGAATAGCTGCGGCGCTTGCCATCCTTCAGGATGAATTCGATGTACTGCCCGGCGAGATACTGCAGTCGCTCGTTGGCGGGCAGTTGCAGCTTCAGTTCGATGACGTCGTCGGCGCAACGCGCAAGCGCGTTCACACGGCACGGCAGTTTCTTCACCTGCACGTCGCCGACGCCGGCGACCTCGCGAATGTCGATGATGAGATCGGATTGTGCGGTCGCACAGCAGAAGAGCGCCAGGCCGCGGGTTTTTTCGTCGTTGGACAAGGCTGAAGACGAATGCGGCGCCTGCTCGATTTCGCCCTCGACGACGGTGCCCTTGCACGAGCCGCACGCGCCGTTCTTGCAGCCGTACGGCAGGCCGATTCCCTGGCGCACCGCCGCAGTCAGAACCGGTTCGTCGGGTTCCACTTTAAATTGCTGGCCGCTTTGCCGGAGCGTGACATTAAAAGCCATAGTTCGATTTCTTCTTGCGATGTGTGAAAGTTGTCTCGGGTCGCCTCGAGCGACGCCATACGCGGCGGATAGAATGCCCGGATGATCGCTACCCGAACCCTGCGCCGCGCGCGTGTACTGATCGTCGGATGCGGCGATGTCGGCATGCGCGCGCTTCCGCTCGTGCAGTCGCATGCCGCGAAGCCGCGCGTGATCGCGCTCACGCATCACCCCGAGCGCGCCGACGAACTACGGACCGCCGGCGCACTGCCGATTCCCGGCGACCTCGATGCACGCGTCAGTTTGCGACGCCTGGCGGGCATTGCGCGGACCGTTGTGCATCTCGCGCCGCCGCCGCGCGACGGACTCGCCGACACGCGCACACGCGCGCTGCTCGCCACCTTACGCGCGCCGCGCCGTTCGATTGCCCGGCCGGCGCAAGCGCCCGTAATGCGGCAACGCCGCGTACGCGGTTATATGCGAGCCTCCGATCTGCCAGTGTGCCACGCGTTGCGTTCCGCATCGCGCGCGCCGTTGCACCGGCCCGGACAGCGTCCGGGGGCGTTCGCCGGAACGGCTTTCATTGTACCCGACGGGCCTTTCTCGACGAGTCTGCGTCCGGAAAGCTTTCGCCCGGGATTGCGCTTCGTCTACGCCAGCACGACAGGGGTCTATGGCGATTGCGGCGGCGCGCTGGTCGACGAGACGCGTCCCGTGCGGCCCGAAAACGAGCGCGCGCGGCGGCGCGTGTCGGCGGAGACGCAATTGCGCGCGGCGGGTGCGGCAAGCGGCTGGCGCGTATCGATCGTGCGGATTCCAGGGATCTATGCGGGCGATCGTCTGCCGCTTGCGCGCATCGACAAGCCGATGCCCGCGCTCACGGCGAGCGACGACGTCTACACGAATCACATCCACGCGGACGATCTCGCGGCGATCCTACTGTGCGCGCTTGCGCGAGGCAGGCCGCAACGCGTGTTCAACGCATCGGACGACACCGATTTGCGCATGGGCGATTATTTCGACCGCATCGCCGATCATTACGCCCGGCCGCGTGTTCCCCGCATCTCTCGCACGGAGGCAGCGCGGCTGCTCGAACCGGTGACGCTCTCGTTCATGCGCGAGTCGCGCCGCATCGACAACACGCGTTTGAAGCGCGAATTGCGCTATGCGCTGCGCTATCCGAGCGTGGATGACTTTCTGCAACGCGAAGGCTGAAAGCCAGGCGTCAGATCAGCGCGGGAATGGCCTCGAGCAGCACGAAGCACAGCAATGCGCCGATCAGATTCGGCGAATATTTGTGGCGGACATGCATCGATACCGCCAACACCCGATGAGCACGGCAGACAGCACGACGAACGCGATCAGTGTGACAGCCGAGACCGGGATAGCGTTTCAGTTCCACGGTGTCGCCTTTCGCGCGCAGGGCGTCGGCAAATTGCGTGCTGTTGGACGGATCGACGTCCTTGTCGGCGGTGCCGACCGCGATCAGCATGGGCGTCGTTGCCGGTGACGAAATCTATCGGCATGGCCTGTGTCGATCGGCATGGCCTGTGGGCGCGGCGCGGCAGGGAAAATTTCGTCGATGTGTGGGTCCGGTGATAAACTGCGAGTAAGTAAGGGCCGGACAAGCCGATCATCCCGTGCAACGACGCTTTAGACAACTGTCCGCCTGCAAATACTTGGGCGCGGTCGACCATTGCCGCGATATGCGCGCCCGCCGCGTATCCCATGACGATGATCCGCGCCGGATTGCCGCTGTGCTGTATTCGCGAATATGGTCGTGCGTCCAGCGCACGGCGGCGTCTTCGACGAAACCCGGAAAAACCGCTTGCGGATATACTCTCGGTATAATCCGGCCGGCGCGACGGTCACGATGTCGTGCTCGGCCAGCGTTTACGCGGGGCAGGGCGGCACGGCGGCCGCCCTGCCAGCCGCCGCCGTAAAGATACATGACGACCGTGCGTGCGGCGGCGGTGTTTCCATCGGGCGCGTAGACGTCCAGCTTGAGCCGCGCATCGTTGCCGAAAGAAATGCCTTCCGCGCGCAAGTCCTTGCGCTGCGCCCACACCCGCAGCGCGCCTGCGGCCGCTACTGCTGTTGCGCCGGCGGCTGTCGCGCCGGCGGCCAGGCCCACGAGCATGAAGCCCCGTCTCGTCGAAATCCGCATCGTTTCCCGTTGTTCGGATGTGGTGCATCGATATGTGCGTTAGCGTGGACGCGCCGAAGATGCGCTTATTTTCACCGCAGAAGGGCGAGATCGGCCTCGTCGAGCCAGTGCCACGCGCCTTCGGCAAGTGTCAGGCAAAACATAACCGCCGATGCACGCGCGATGCAGTTTCTCGACCCGGTTGCCCGCCGCCGCGACCATGCGCTTGACCTGATGATATTTGCCCTCGAGCACGGTCAGTTCGAGCAGACGATCGTCGCACCGTTCGGCCGCGAGCGCGGCGCTCGGCGCGGTCTCACCGTGTAGCAGCACGCCGTCGCGCAGTTTCGCGAGCTGGGCGTCGTCGAGCGGATGCTTGAGCGTCGCCAGATACACCTTCGGCACCTTGCGCTTGGGCGAGGTGAAGGCATGCACGAAAGCGCCGTCGTCGGAGAGCAGCAACAGGCCGGTGTGTCCTGATCGAGCCGCCCGACCGATTGCACGCCGCGCTCGGCAAACTGCGGCGGCAGCAGATGAAACACTCTCAGATGATGCTGCGGATTGCGCGAGCACTCGTAGCCCACGGGCTTGTTGAGCGCGATATACGCCTTCTCGCGATACGGCCAGAGCCGCCGTCCACTTCGAAATCGAAGGGTGCCGCGAGCGGGACGTCGGTGTCCGGATCGTTCCGCACGGTGCCACCCAGGCGCACGTAGCCTTCGGCAACGATGCCGCGGCACTGGCGGCGCGACCCTAAGCCTTGGGAGAAGAGGAGAGTTTCGAGGTCCATCGGATGAGCGGTGTGAAGCGCGCATTCTAGCAAGGCGCGCTTTTTACGCTCGTCACGCCTGCGACCCCGCGCGACGTCCGTCGCGCAAAAAAACGCCGCCCGCGAGGAGCGGACGGGGCGGATGCGTATACGGACGAGGCGGCGTCCGTGGCCAGCATCATTGCCCGGGGAGGGGCGGGCGCGTCACTGCATGTCGATTCGGCCGTAGACGCCGTCGGCCTCGAAATTCGGCCCGGCGGCGAAGAACAGCGTGTTCGACGGCTGCACATTCAGGTTGTTGCCGAACGCGATGCCCCACAGGCCACGCTCCACGAGCGGTGTGCCGTCGGTGTTCATCATCTGGCCGACGAACGTGCCGGTGGTGGGGTCAAAGGCGTCGAGCGTGCCGTCGCCGAAATTGCCGACGAGGATCTTGTTGCTGAGGGTGCCGAAGTTCGCGGGCGCCTGTGCCACGCCCCACGGCGCATTGAGCGGGCCGTTCTGCGCGAAGCGCTGCAGCAGCGTGCCGCTGCACGACGCCATTGCCATCATAGAGCGTGGCGGTTTGCGTGCCGTTGTTGGCGACCCAGACGAAGCCCTGCGGATTGAACGCGACGCCCCATGCGTTCTTCAGATTCGGATCGGTGTGCGCGGCGGCGATGGCGCCGTCGGAGACCACGGCCGTGGCTTTGAGGCGAGTGGGCGCGGGCATGTCGCCGTCAGAGCCGCTGCACGAGGCCAAGGCCGTCAGAGCCGCGAGCATCGAGATACAGGTGAGCGCGCGGCTCAGCAATCTATTCTGGCTCAGCAATCCGTTCTTCATGATGGTGACTCCTCCCAGCACTCGTGCGCCGTCTGATCGATGGTCACCGTTTAACGAATATGCTCAAACCCTTATTCCGGGCCAAAGGTGCAGGAATGCCAATGGCATTCCCGACACCTTGACCGCATGACGATGCGCCGATCAGTGCGCGTCGCCGCGTCCTTTCGCGACCGTCGGCACGCCGAGGCCGAATAGCGTGAAGACCGAGCGGTTGGCGCGCTCGTGCTGCGACGAACCGTGTCTCTGGCTGACGCTCCAGCGGCCATCGAAGGTCATCGCGGGCTGGACGGCATGGGCATCGTGCTGGCCTGGCGGAAGATGTCCTCGTTGGCGTCGTTCTGGACGGCTATCACCTGACGCAGGGCCGTTTGTGCCTGCGGATTGCGCGGATCGAGCGCCACGGCGCTTCCTGCTTCATGCTGCAGGCGCGCGCGCTGGCGATGGCTGGGTCACGGGCGCGTTCCTGCTTCGCCAGCTCTCCGGCGATCTGCTGGATTTCGGTGCTGCGGGCTTCGTTGCCGCGCAACGACCGGATATGCTGGCGGGCCGACGACAGATCGCGCGCGGCAAGCGATTGCTCGACGGCGGGCGATGGCCGGTCTTTCGCTTCCGCCTGTGGCTTCTGCGCGACCGTGGGCTTTTCGACGGATGCGAGCGTGGTCGGACCCGTGCGTTTGTCAGGTGCGCTGCCCGGAATGGTGTCCGGCTGGCGGGCGGCGAGCTTCGGTTGCGGCGTGGATTGTGTCGATTGCGTCGGCGCGGCGGTGATCGTCGATGCCCGGCAGCGACAGAGGCTGTGCGCTGAAGTCAGGTTTCGCGTTGGCCGCGAGCGTCGTCGTGCTGCGGGGCGCGGTTTTTACCAGTGCGGGCGCGGCTTTACGCGGCTTCGCCGATGCCGTGATCGGCGCGTTGGACTGCGGCTTCGCCGGCGATTGCGCGATGATCGCGCCCGTAAGTGCCTACGCGTCTTTTGCGGCTGGCGCAGGCGTGGCTTGTGCGTTTCGCGTCTCGGTCCTGGCAGCGGCGGACGCCGTGGCGACGGCGGCATTGCCTGTTGCCGGCGGTTTCGCAGTGACCGCGCCGGTCGATATCGCGGATCGCGCGCTCGTGTCGCCGGCGGCGTCGCCATGGCGAGCGCGGTCGTGTTCGGATGCGCTTCCGGCTTCGCGCTCGGCGCTGGCGACGGCGTTTGCTTCGCGAGTTGCGCGGCCGGTTGCGCCTTGTCGCTGCTCGCGGGGCCTTCGACGGCGCGCTGCTCTCGCTATTCGAATGCAGCGCGAGTGAGCGCGACGTATCAACGGCAGACGCGCTGTGCGCTTGCTGATTGTTCGAAAAAAGCTGTTATTTGGGCAGCAAAGCATGTGTCGGCGCGGCCGATGCCGCCTGCGCCGTGAGTTGCGCGCGGGTGGGCGTCGTTCGCATCGTTCGCGACCGTGGACTTATCGCCGACCGCGCCCGCTGCGCTGATCGCGACCGGGTCCTTGATCACGACGACATCGGGATCGGAATGCCCGTAGTAATAGCCACCGACAATAGCCACCGACGGCCAGTCCCGCGAATACGCCGCTGACCAGCACGGCCAACCCCTTGCGCGCGGGCTTGGGCGGCGGCTCGAAGGCCTCGTCGCCCGGTTCGGCCTGGTTCGGATACGAGGTCACCATCTTGCTGCGGCGCGCCAGACGTGTGATTCAGCCGGTGTCGCGCAGATCGGTATAGTCGAGTTGCTCGTCCACGGGTTCGCGCATCGGCGCGGCCGCGGCGGACGCTTCGGCGTGGCTCGTAAAGATCGCGCCCGTGCGATCGGAGCCGCAGTACGGGCAGGTGTCATACTCGGCCCGGGAGATCGTATTGCACCTGCGGCAGATCACGAAGTCGAGCGACAGCAAATATTCAGGTCGATTCATGTCGCACCCATTTTGAGTTATGGCCCGGCACATCGCGCGAGCGAGTCACGACATCGGGAAAGTCCTAAGCAAACCGAAATGCGTTTGCCGCCCGTGCCGGGAGTCCTGAACGTCGATGGGAAGCTCATTTTTCGTTATTTTTATGAAGCGCTTCTACGCGATTGCGCACATTCACGCAACGAATCATCTAGGGAAAATGCTAGGAAGGGGAGGAATTTGCGGGTGTTGCGGGGCGGGGATCGTAAACGTTTGGCTGGATTTTGCGCGGCAGAGGGTGGCTGTTTGGATGACTGTCGGGTGGAGAGGGCAGGGGATAGTGATGGTGTGTCACTTTCTCGGACCGGTCATGAAACTTGGTGGTTTTGAAGCGATGTCGTAGCGCCTGATTCTCCTGCTTCCCTATGTCACGGGTGCGATCGAATACGTCCTGCGCGTGGGCTTCCGGCAACCTGACGAGGAATCGTTCTTTCCGATCTCACTTGTGGTGTCAGGCATTAGCCTGAGTATCGCCTCCGTGGCGCCGTCGGGGCGGCTCGAAGAAAATCGGGTAACTGGACGATGGATGACGCGAGGCAGACAAGCTATGTTCATTGAGAATATAGGACTTTTTGCCTCGCTAGCCGGTGTGGTTCTGTGGATATACTTGCTCGTCGCTTCATTCAACGAGGACGTTAGCGCTGTCTTGTCAGTGCGTCCTTTGCGTGAAGATTCGGCATACTACATATTGACGATTCTCTTGACAGAATGGAAAGCGAGAGTAGTGAAATGTTGAGCTTCGTGATTGGATTTATCAGAGACTATTGGGGACTCGTTCTGGCGCTACCCGCGTGGTGGTTCTTTACCCCGCCGCTTTGGGACTACCTTTGCCCGAACGACCCGCCCACCGTCGACACCGAAGACGCGAAGCGTCCGTAGCTCGCCGACTAACCGCATCGCAACATCCCAAGAACGCAAAAAAGCCGCTTACAACGAAGCGCTTTTTTGAACAATTCTTGGTGCCCAGGGCCAGGAATCGAACTGGCACGTCTTGTGGCGGGGATTTTGAGTCGAGTGCTAGAACCAGACCACAAAATAAGTTACTGATTCGTTAGAAGTTTTAGTTTCATAGCTCATTCTAAAGTACCGGCTTTTCCGTATTTCTTCACTTTCTACGGAAAAATGCTAACTCTCGAAATGGGGCGTTCAGTCCTGTCGCGTAAGGCCATCTTCACCCTCGCGGCTCGGACTCCGGGCCGGTACACAGATTCCGACTTTCCGACGCTCGGATTACAAGTGTCCCCGAAGGGCCGCGCGGTTTGGTTCGCTCGCGGTAAGGCTCCGGGCGGGTGCGAGTTCCGGACCACGCTAGGACAGGCCGCAGCGAACGGGGACGGCCTAGTAACTTTCGACTACGCGCAGGCCCGCGAATGGACGCTGGGCCAACTACAGGCCGCGCACCGCCCGCCTGAATCCGCTCGCCGCCAGTACCAAGAAGGATTACCAGAAATGGTTCGAAGTCGCGTTAAAGCCGGTTCACGACTGGCGGCTGTCGGAAGTGCGCGCACTCGCTTGGGTCGAATTCCTTTCCAGCGTCCGCGATAAGTATGGCGCTTCGAAGGCGCTTTATATGTGCAACATCATATCGAGCGTCTACACCTTTCTAATGAGTCTCGACCAGATCGACTTTAACCCGATGTAAAGGTGAGACTCGGGCGGCTCTTTATCGCACCGAAGGCGCGCACGTCTCATATTGAAACAGCGGACCTTCGCGGCTTTTGGGAAGTGGTCGGACGGACTCTAAAGCGCCGGGACAGCCGCGAGGTGGTGTGGCTCCTATTTATGAGCGGGTTGTGCCTGAATGCCGCGCTTGGGATGCGCTGGGATCAACTCGACTTAGCGAAGGGCTTTCTGTATATCGAACCGGGGACGGAAGGGTGGAAGGGCTTTAGCGGCGTGTTTCCGCTGAGCGATTACGTTGTGGACTTGCTCTGTGTTCGGTACGTGAGCCGCAAGTCGAAAGAGTGGGTGTTCCCGAAACGAGCCGGGGATTTAGACGAAGTATCGCCGCACATGACGCGGGTGGGCGACTCGCTAAGAAGGTTTGCGACGCGGCGAGTATTCCGCGTGTTACGGTCCACGATCTGCGCAGGACGGTCGCCACGGTCGGCAATCTCGCGTTCGGCGCGGACCATTCGAAGGTCGCGGTTTTGTTGGGCCACAACTGGACGACCAACGAGAGGGGCATGACCGTATCGCGCGGCGCGATTACCGCCCGGTATATCCAGACCGAATTGGCGACACTCCGCGCCATCGCGAACGAGGCCGCAACCGTCTTTTGGGAGTTGTAGGGGGAGCGTCCGCTATCGGAGGAAACAGCCGCGAAGTTGCGGCGCGCTGGACTGTCTCAAAATAATTGAACGGTCGCCCAGAAAGTTGTTTGCGCTGCTCGTTACGTCCCCTAACGTCAACTTACCGGATCGCTGAAGCGAAACGGAAGTGGCCTAGCAGGTTGTTGAAATAGTCTTTTTGAACGTGCACCTACTCATTCGAAAGAGCCAACGCGACGTTCAGACCCAACTAATTTAACGCCGGACTTCGTTGATTCAGGTGCTGCTAATGTCGCATTCTTTTCGGCGTTCGCTCTCATGCCGCCCGAGCGGCCAGCGTTCCCATGCGCGTCAGGTTGTAAGCTGCCTGGATCAGCAGAAAGAATTGGTCGACGCGCTTCAGTCCTCGATACATCGCCTGCCGAATCCTCCCGACTGTCTTGCTCCAACCAAACA
>LFLF01000199.1 GCA_001184395.1 Candidatus Paraburkholderia calva
AGCGGCGGCTTTCATCCCGGTCCTTGCGATCGAACCAGGCTCTACGCATCCCGCTCTCGAGCCTGCGGCACTGCCCGCGTCATCGAGTCACAAACAACGAGCGACTGTGTCGCGACCAACGGCGCGCCTGTCAGCGCACCTGCCAAACAGGGTAACAGTTGAACTTGAATGCTCACGGCACGATGCGCCGCTCGTTACGGCGTTGATCGCCGCGCTGGGAGAGCGTTGATGTTCCGCCTTGATTCCGTTCGCGTCTATCTGCATCGCGGACCGATTGCCGTACTGCTTCTTGTACGGGTACTCGGTGCTCAGGAACTGCATCTCTGCATGATCCATCTTGTGTGCTCCTCGCATGTCGATGTGAACGGGCGGCGATACAGCGCTGCTCGCCGCCGCGTGCCCTTGTCTGCGAGTTCCATGCCATGTTCGATTGGTGTGGCGCTGTATACGCAAGGGAAGCGCGCAAAGCATTGCCGCGTAAAGGTGTGCGTTTTCCCTTCTACGATTGGCGCATCGCAGCATGCGCGCCTACGCGCTGTTCATATTCGAGACACCTGTGCCGCCTATAGCGATGCGATACAGCAACACAGGTAACGCATTCCACGCCATTCGGGCTTTATTCGAGCTTGAACGTCCGCCTGCTTACGGCAGACATACGGGAATTGCTTATGGCACGACCATTCATATTGCAAAGCGCATCGCTCTTCTCTATGTTGAGACCCAACCGTTGCATATTAGCAATTGAATATATCCCGTCATTGCAGATACGAGGCGGCGGACTGCTGCGCCGCACATCGCGCACGGCCAGATCAAGCAACGACATGAGCGCGCCACGTTGTCACGAACGGCGCGCCACGGAGACCACGATGAACAGCACTATCAATCAAGGGGCCGCGCATGGCCCTCACAGCTTCTTTTCGAAGGAGGCGACTATCGCCAAGCCGGGCTTTTCACGCTGGATGGTGCCGCCCGCCGCGCTCGCGGTGCACTTGTGACTTGTGTATCGTACCAGGCCTATGCGTTCTCGGTGTTCAACGCGCCGCTGACGAAGATCATCGGCATCACGAAGTCGGCGCCCGACGACTGGTCGCTCACCACACTCGGCTGGATCTTCTCGCTGGCGATCGTGTTTCTCGGCCTGTCCGCGGCCTTCGCCGGCAAGTGGCTCGAAAAAGTCGGGCCGCGCCGCACCATGTTCACGGCGGCGTGCTGCTTCGGCGGTGGCTTTCTGGTGTCGCCGCTCGGGGTGTACCTGCATCAGATCGTGCTGCTGTATCTCGGCTACAGCATGATCGGCGGAATCGGGCTGGGACTGGGATACGTGTCGCCTGTTTCGACGCTGATCCACTGGTTCCCGGACCCCGCACATGGCCACCGGCATGGCGATCATGGGCTTCGGCGGCGGCGCGACGAGCAGCGGCGTGACCGAGACGTTCATCGTGCTCGGCGTGCTGTATTTCATCTCGATGACCATCGGCGCGCTGGCCATCCGCATCCAGCCCGCCGGCTGGACGCCGCCCGCCACGGCCAACAAGATGATCACGAAGAACCACGGGCATATCGATCAGGCGCTGAAGACGCCACAGTTCTACCTGCTGTGACCTGCTGTGGCTCGTGCTGTTCCTGAACGTGACGGCCGGTATTGGCGTGCTCGGGAAGGCTTCAGTGATGATTCAGGAAAGCTTCAAGTCCACCATTACGGCGGGCGCGGCGGCGCGCTTCATCGGCTTGCTGTCGCTATTCAACATGGGCGGACGTTTCGTGTGGGCGGCGGCATCGGACTGGGTCGGGCGCAAGAACACATACTTCATCTTCTTCGTGCTCGGTGCGATCCTGTATTTCCTCGTACCGCAGTTCGCGCAGGCGGGCAACATCGCGCTGTTCGTGTTGGCGTACGGCATCATCCTGTCGATGTACGGGGGCGGCTTCGCGACCATTCCGGCCTACCTCGCGGATATGTTCGGCACCGCTTTCGTGGACGGCATCCACGGACGGCTGTTGACGGCGTGGGCGACGGCAGGCATTGTCGGACCGGTGGTGGTGAACTACGTGTGCGCGTATCAGGTCTCGCACGGCGTAACCGGCGCGAACGCGTACACGATGACGCTGCATATCATGGCGTCACTGCTGGTGGTCGGGTTCGTCTGCAATCTGTTCGTCATGCGCGTGCACGAGAAGCATCACATGAAGACCGCTTGAGCTCAGTGAGACTTACGATGAGTAACAATTACGAAAGTGGCTTGTCCAACAAGGAACTGCTGGTGCTGTTCTGGCTGTATGTGCTGATTCCGCTGGCGTGGGGCGTGACCAATACGATCACGCAGGCGGCGAAGCTGTTCCATTGACGTGCGGACGCGCCGGGCGGACGAAGCCTTCGTCCGGTTCCATTGCGTCTTTCAAGACACCGTGTCGCACGCTATCGCCCGCGCGCGGCACGCCGTCCCATACGCTCTTCAGTGACCTCTTTCCTTCAGCCTGATCAAACTCCGCCGCGCAAGCGCACTCATGAAAAGCGTGCCGCTGGCCAGTGCGGACATGTAGACGCTGGTCAAAAGCCAATCAGTTGCAATCACCGTATTGCTCCTTCGAAAGGATCCGCAGCCGGGGTGCCGCGGGGTTCATCATTCAGATTGCACAGCGTTCTGGCCTGATTTACGGCAGCGCCGCGCAAAGGTTTAGCGGCGCACGAGCGCGAATGGCGAAATAAGCGGCGTAGAAAGCACGTTATAAGATGTTGCTCGTTTGCTGCGCGAAGAAAAGCGATCGGGCGTGCGCTCGCGCGCGAATCAGAAAAAGTTTTTCGCGGCCGTGAGTTAGCTTGCGTGCGCGGCGTGCGAAGCGCATTGGCGCGGCTCGGCGTATCGTTCCGTTTGCGCGCGGAACGGACTGCCCGCACGCCGAATCCCCACTTACAAAAAACGGAAGACACACGACATGAAAGTATCGCGCCGTCAGTTCGTGATGGGCAGCATCGGCCTGGGTGCGTCGCTTTGGCTGAGCCAGGTTGAAGCAGATGCGCCGCATCTGAGCGTTTCTGATCCGGCCGCGAAAACCGTCGGCCACACGGAAGACGCATCGAAAATAAACAAGTCGAAGAATGCCGGTTTTGCCAATGGCCAGACCTGCGCGACCTGCTCACTGTTTCAGTCAGGGCAAATCGACGGATGCGTGGGGCGGCTGCACGCTGTTTGGTGACAAGCTCGTCGCCGGACGCGGATGATGCACTTCGTGGACAAATATGTGAGGCGCTAGAATCACCGCACCGCGTAGTTCGCGAAGCGCCACATGTCGTCTTCGTCGAGCATGAAGGTCACGGTCTCGCGGGCGGGCTGCTTCGTATTGGCGAACTGCGTGTCGAACCAGACACCGATGAACGTACCGGCCCGCGCGTTGCGCGCGCCGTCGTAGTGCTGGTACGAAACGCCCGTCGGCTAACGCGGGGCCGGCGCACCCAGCGCACCCAGCGCACCCAGCGCGGCGCGCTCATGCGCCAGTCTGCCAATGAAGTCGTCGCGAGAAGCGTGCCGCTTGCAAACGGACGAGGCGCAGTCCCAGACTGCGCCAAGCTTACCCGCATCGATCATGTCGACGATGGCGATCGCTGCTTGGACGAAATCGTGGTTCTGCTTGTCGAGCGCTTCGTGTTGATCGCGCGTGAAGTTTTGCACGCGCGCTGCTGCGTCTGTTGTGCCCGTTTGTATTCGAGCGATTCCTGCGCTTCCGAGAAGACTCCGAACGACATCAGCAACAACACGGCCAGCCAGAGTTTCATGTTTTTCATGGTAGTGTGAATGACATGGTGATTCAGGGAGCCGATTGTAGTGCGCACTTTTTGGGGAATGACCGGAAAGAGTTCGTTGCGGGATAGTGAACGGCGCGTGCGGCGGCGGAGAAACATGGCCCGTGGGGCGGGCCATGCCTGTTACAGCAAGTGAAATGCGCCGTTGCGCTTACTTCACGAGCTTGCCGTTGCGCGTGCCGTCGATGCTTCGGCCGCGAGATAGGTCGCCATGATGCTGTCGCCCGACTTGAACTGGTCGAGATGGACATCGGGCTGAACTTTCAGCGTGACGGTGCGCTTGGGTGTGGAGAGCGTCACTTCGCGCGATGCCATGTCGATCTTCTGGATCACCGCGACGACCTACACGCCCTTCATCTTGACGACGACACCGTTCGACGCCGGATGCGTCTGCTCGGCCGTGGTGAGCGATTCGACGCCATTCGGATCGACCTTGTCGGCCGACATCAGCAGCGCGCCGCGGTAGGCGACATGCACGTCGTCGCGACCTTCAGCTTGCTCACATCGGCAATCGACGGGTTGACGTCGATTACCACGAGATTACCCTTCGGACCCTTCACTTCGACGCTGTTGGTGTCCGCCATGATCCTGGTGATCTTCGCGCTGATGTTCAGCGACGCTTCGTCGCCCACGCCGACGACGCTGGCCGCATGAGGCGCGCTGGCCGACGGCGATGCTTGCGCATGCGCGGCGGACAGCGCCAGCAGGGCAACGCTCGCGGCCGCTGCGGTCAAGATCAAGCGATGGAAACGGGACGAATGGTGTTGCATGTGTTGCTCCGGACGAGAATTCCGCGTCACGACGACGCGGATTGAAAAACTGCGGTCGATGCTTTCCGGCGAAGAGTCGCCGATGCGAGGACAAGGCCATCAATTTACGATTCGTCAGCGTCACTAAGCAATAGTGAAGTGCTGCGAGATTAAGCAGGTTTGGCATCTTAAGGCAATGCTGATTAAGTCCACCACTAGTGCTTGTCAGGTGTTATAGAGCGCACGTGCAAGGAGAAAGGCAAACGACGATGAAGCAGCAGACGCTGGCGATGGCCGCGGATCAAGGTGCGGGGTTCGAGACTTGCCGCAAACGCACGCGACGCG
>LFLF01000200.1 GCA_001184395.1 Candidatus Paraburkholderia calva
CGATAGCGCACCTTCGTGAAGCCCCACAGGCGTTTGACAACAGCAAACCCCTGCTCAACGCGAGCACCGATCTTCGACTTGTTGCGATTCTTGCCGTGCGCTACCTTGTCAATTTCGCCCGCCCGGCGCGTACGCTGATTGTGAAGTCGCGTGCCTTGGCGGCCTTGCCACGGATCAGCGCTTTCTGGCTCGCATAGGCGCTATCTCCATAGACACCTTGCTCTTGCCCGTGCAGCAATTTCGGCAGCGGATGTTGGCCTTGTTCTTGGTCGAGCTGCGGGCGGCGATCAAGGTCGTGTCCACCATGGTGCCGCTGGCAAGCTTCATACCGCTGGTTTGCAGCACTCGCCCCACCTCGGCGAAGAGACTTCCACCAGATCCGCGCCGACGTCCACGGCGCTGCTCGAGGCGAATCTCGATCGTGTTCATCGTGTCAAGCAACTCGTCGCGTCGCGTGCGTTTGCGGCAAATCTCGAACCCCGCACCTTGATCCGCGGCCATCGCCAGGGTCTGCTGCTTCATCGTCGTTTGCCTTTCTCCTTGCACGTGCGCTCTATAACACCTAACAAGCACAAGCGGTGGACTTAATCAGCATTGCCTTAATGTAGACATAAATGTGGTTCGCGTTGAACCGTTATACGTCGCACGAGGTGGCGCAAGGCGTTGTATCGAAAGAAATTGATCTGCCCAACGCACGACGCTTACGCATCGTTTGGTCTGGCTAACGATGGTTGCTGCATACGAACGGTTCGTTCTAGTATGCCCTTTCAAGTGTCGGAGCGAATGTCTCGACAGACGCATTCTTCTTTGCTTGTCATCGTCGGAATAGAACTCTGTATACCCTCAGGCGGGTTGCGTTTAATCTATTTGATTAGGAATATTGATGGACGGTTTTCAGCGGGAAATTCCGAAGAGCCGCATGTCGATCACGCTCAACCTTCATACGGGCGGTGCGCAGAAGAAGGTCGAGTTGCCGCTCAAGTTGCTAGTCGCGGGCGACTTCAGCGCGGGGCGCGAGCAAGCGGCGCTGTCCGAGCGCAAGAGGGTCAATATCGACAAGAACAACTTCGACGCCGTGCTGGCTGACTACGTGCCGGACCTGAAGTTCGCCGCCGAGAACACCTTGTCGGCGGACGGTTCGGCGCTGCTCGTGAACCTGTCGTTCCGTTCGATGAAAGACTTCGAACCCGAGCAAGTCGCGCGTCAGATTCCGGAGTTGCAGGCTCTGCTGACGGTGCGCAATCTGCTGCGTGGTCTGAAGTCGAATCTGCTCGACAACGCCACCTTCCGTCGCGAGTTCGAAAAGATCCTGAAGAACAGGGAGCTCTCGGAGAAGCTGCGCGGCGAGCTTTCGCAGATCGCCACCGCCGCTACACAGCCCGAAGACCACGCTTGAAAGACACGCTCCTTAAGCCACGCTTCGGCGCATGCTCACACTTCCGGAACAACCGCATCGCAGACGAGATCGTTCATGAGCAAGATGGAAGCCCGTTCGGGCACAAGCAGCAAGGCTGTCGCCACCCTCGACGCGCCGCAGGACAATCACGGTGACAGCGTGTATGCGTCGCTGTGAAGCAAGATCAATCTGACGCCGGTGTCGCAGGCGCGCCCGCTCGAAGCGTTCCGCGACAGCGACGCCTCCGCTGACGAACGCCTCGCGCGGCATGGGTGCGTTCCTCGACCTCGTCGCGCAGACGAGCAAGCCGGTCGAGCGCCTGGACAAGTCGCTGCTCGATTTCTTTATCGGGCAACTCGACCGCCAGATCGGCAAGCGACTCGACGCGCTAATGCATAACCCCGAGTTTCAGGCACTCGAAGGCCGCTGGCGCGGTCTCAAGATGCTGGTCTCGCGAACCGATTTCCGCAAGAACGCGCGTATCGAAGTGCTGGACGTGTCGAAAAATGCGTTGATGCGTGACTTCGAAGACGCGCCCGAACTGATCCAGAGCGGTCTGTATCGTCTGACCTATATCGAAGAATACGACACGCCGGGCGGCCAGCCGATCAGCGCGATGATCAGCGACTACGAATTCGCCAATTTGCCGCAGAACATGGCGCTGCTGCGCAGTATCTCGAAGGTCGCGGCGGCGCACATGCCGTTCATCGGTGCGGTGGGCGCGGCGTTCTTCGGCAAGCAGTCGATGGAAGAGGTCGCGTCCATTCAGGATATCGGCAATTACTTTGACCGCGCCGAGTACATCAAGTGGAAGAGCTTCCGCGATACGGACGATTCGCGCTATGTCGGCCTCGTGATGCCGCGCGTTCTGGGCCACCTGCCCTATGGCCGAGACACCACGCCCGTGCGCGCTTTCAACTACGAAGAACAGGTCAAGGGTCCGGACAATGACCGCTATCTGTGGGTGAACGCATCGTTCGCGTTCGCGGCCAACATGACGCGCAGCTTCGTGAACAACGGCTGGTGCGTGCAGATTCGCGGTCCGCAGGCAGGCGGCAAGGTGGAAGACCTGCCGGTGCATCTGTACGACCTCGGCACCAGCGTGCAGCCGAAGATCCCGACCGAAGTGCTGATTTCCGAAACACGCGAATTCGAATTAGCGAATCTCGGTTTCATTCCGCTTTCGTTCTACAAGAACCACGATTTCGCGTGCTTCTTCTCTGCCAATTCGACGCAAAAGCCGGCGCTCTACGAGACCAGGGAAGCGACTGCGAACAGTCGCATCAATGCGCGTCTGGCGTATATTTTCCTGCTGTCTCGCATTGCGCATTATTTGAAGCTGATTCAGCGCGAGAACATCGGCACGACCAAGGACCGCCGTCTGCTCGAACTCGAACTGAATAACTGAATCAAGAGCCTCGTCACCGAGATGAAGGACCCGGGCGACGAGTTACAGGCATCGCATCCGCTGCGCGAAGCGAAGGTGATGGTCAAGGATATCGAGGACAATCCCGGTTTCTTCCACATCAAGCTGTTCATCGTGCCGAACTTCCAGGTGGAAGGCATGGATATCGGCCTGTCGCTGGTGTCGCAGATGCCCAAGGCCAAGAGCTGATCTTTTTGCGGTTTCGGGCAAGTACGGCGGAGTGTCCAGCGGGACGCTCCGGCGTTCCTTCTTCTTGTCGCACAGCAATGGTCGGGTCCTTCAAACCATAAAATTTCTTTCTACTCAAGCAAACCATTGCAAATCCCCGATCCGTATGATTGGGCGCAGCGAGTGCTCCATTTAGCGCCTGCTCGCCGCGTACATACCCATACGACCCCATGATCGAGCTGTCCGAGAAGCGCGTAGCAGGCCCGGTGATCCGTCTGCATTCCACCGATAACGTCGTGATCGCCCGAATGGATGTGGGTATCGGCATCGAACGAGGCTTTGTTTCATGGTGGTTTCGGTTGCTTGCGCTAATTCGACGGGGATCCTTCGCGGATCGATTGAACTGCCCATGCGCGGATCAGTCGCCCGTGACAAAAACAGGAGACAGCATGGCGAGGTTCGATAAGAAACGCCGCGTGACGTTGAAAGCGCTCGGCACGCTGACGGCATCCGCGGGCGGCATGAGTCTGGCTGGTTGCGCGCAGACGCCTTCTCAGATGCAGCAGGCGCAGCAGGTCAAGTGGTCCACGGGAACCGAGCGCACGAAGCTCGTCATGCCGCCCGATGCCACCGATTGCCATCATCACATCTACGATCATCGCTATCCGTGGGGGCTGGAGGCTACGCTAAAACCGGGGGATGCGACCGTCGACGATTATCGGCAATTGCAGAAGCGCATCGGCACGACGCGCAATGTGATCATCCAGCCTTCGAGTTATGGCGTGGACAACCGCCTGCTGCTCGAATCGATTGCTCGCTTCGAGGGACGGGCGCGCGGTATCGCCGTGGTCAATACGAGCGTTTCGGATGCGCAGCTCGCGGAACTGAATCGCGGCGGCGTGCGGGGTATTCGCTTCAATTTCGCGCCGCCGGGAACGACGACGCTCGACATGGTGAAGCCGCTCGCCGCGCGCGTTGCGCCGATGGGCTGGCACGTTCAGGTGAACGCGCCGGCGGCGTTTCTGCTGCAAGCGCGGGATACGTGGTACGGCTTGCCGTGTCCAGTGGTGTTCGATCGTCTCGCGCATATGCTGGAACCGGACGGCGTGCATCATCCGTCGTTTCAGATGGTGACGGAACTGCTGACGGACGGCCAAGCGTATGTGAAGCTGACGGGCTTCTACAACGAGACGAAAGTCGGGCCGCCGACGTACTCGGACAGCGTAGCGGTGGCGGCGGCGTACGCGCGCATTGGCCGCCCGAGTGGATGCTGTGGGGAAGCGACTGGCCGCATCCGACGGAACAACCGCTGAACCATATTTCCGATGATGCGCTGCTTGCGGATTTGTTTGCGCAGGTGGTGGGAGACGAGGCGACGAGGGATCTTATTCTGGTGCGGAATCCGGTAGGGTTGTATGGATTTGAATTGGCTTGAGGGCTGCCGAGGCGAGGACCTTGGCATGCCATCAGGCTGCTCATGGGCAGACAGTTTAGCGCTGGCTGATTATCACGGAAGTTTTGCGAAGAGAATGGCAGACGGATGGCAGACGCGTGATGAGGCGCTTTATTACAAAAGTGTGAATGATGTCATACATCGTTTATCGAAGGCAATGCTGATTAAGTCCACCACTCTAGTGCTTGTCAGGTGTTATAGAGCGCACGTGCAAGGAGAAAGGCAAACGACGATGAAGCAGCAGACGCTGGCGATGGCCGCGGATCAAGGTGCGGGGTTCGAGACTTGCCGCAAGCGCACGCGACGCGACGAGTTGCTTGACACGATGAACACGATCGAGATTCGCCTCGAGCAGCGCCGTGGACGTCGGCGCGGATCTGGTGGAAATCTCTTCGCCGAGGTGGGGCGAGTGCTGCAAACCA
>LFLF01000201.1 GCA_001184395.1 Candidatus Paraburkholderia calva
TCGCCCGTAATGGGGGAAAGCGGGCCGCAGGCCCAGGCGCAACACCCTGGTGGACCGGAAATCCAGGCGCAAAGCCTCACTCACGATGAATCTGCCGCTATTTGCGCCTGAATCGATGAATACAACCAGCTGGTTCAGCGTTGCCCTAAGCATGCCTGCACTTTTTTAGCAATCAAATCTTCGACATGGTTTCAGACATTTTTTAATCGCTGGCAACGGCTTGATCGCATGCTTTGCGGCATCCAGCTTTTGTCGATCGCATCGCTAAAGGATTTCGCATTGAAGCCGGCGTTACGCATCGCGTCGAACGGACCGCTCGCCGTGCAGGCAGTCAAACAACTGGCGATACGCACGACTCATACGATGCCGCGCAATTTCGTCGCACAGGCGAATCTGCATTGGGGACTGTTGCGCGACAGCAATGACCGTATCGAAGGGTGCAAAGCGTTCACGGAAAAGCGCGAGCCGGTGTATCGGGGATCGTAAGCAAGCGAGGGAGCAATGAATTTCACTGTGACTGAAGATCAGGCATTGATGGTCTCGTCAGCGAAGCGCATGGTCGACACGCGCATCGAGCCGGTCCTGAGGCGCCATTGCCCTGACCAACCGCTGCCGAAGACGGCGATGCTCGAAATTTTTTCGGAATTCGCGAAGCTATGGATCACGGCTCCGCGACTCCCAGCGGAAGCCGGTGGCGGCGGGTTGAGGATGCTCGATTACGGGCTGATTCTCGAACAACTCTTCCAGCGTCGCACTTTCGCTCGCGTCGCATGAGGGCACGATCTTGCGCATTCGTCTCGGTTCCTCGAACGTTATCCGTGAGCGGTATCTGCCTGATCTGATTGCAGGGCGCAAGATCGCCTGCACGGCCAATACGGAGACGAACGCGGGTTCGGACTCGGGCGCGATCAGCACGAGGCTGGACATCGAAGGTGAGAGTGCGTACCTCACGGGCCGAAAAATGTAGATCACCAACGCTTCCATTGCCGACGTGATCAACGTGTCCTGCTTATTTGGCGTGGGCGAAAACGGCAAGCCAGTCACTCGACGCGTCTTGGTTGACCGCTGCGACGCGGAGTTTGATATCCGCGAGACGGCCATCACCGGATTGCGCCAGGGACATCTGAGCGAACTGGTTTTCGAGCGCACGAGAGTACCGACTAACCACATCATGGGCTATGCTGGTGATGCCGCCAAGATGTTGACCATGGCCTGGAACGGTAACCGCCCTTTGCTAGGGCTGATGTGCGTGCATCTCGCACAAAAGGCATTCGATATGGCGCGCGCTTACGTCGGTTCGTGGCGGCAGTTCGGCAAGTTGCTCGGCGCTCATCAACTCGTGCAGCACGATCTCGCCGATATCGAGACGGCCATCGTATCCTGGCGGCTCATGTGCTACTTCGCACTCGATTGTATCGATCGCGGCCTGCGTGCCAACGGAACGTCCGTCATGGCCAAGCGCTAAGCGATGCAGGCATGTGAGCGAGCCATTCACCTTACCATGCAGGTGCACGGCGCAATGGGAATCAGCGAAGAACTAGGCCTTGAGCAGATCTGGCGTGATGCTCGCGTATTCCAGGTGCCCGACGGCATGAACGGCATTCTTGCTCTCATTCAAGGTCACGAAATCATTCAAACGGCAGCGTTCCGCTAAAGAGCACAGGAGACTGGCAGCAATGAGCGATAAGATGATGGAAGGCAAGGTCGTGATCGTGACTGGCGCGGGACGCGGAATCGGACGAGAGATCGCATTGCTGATGGGCAAGCACGGTGCGAAGGTGGTCGTCAACGATGTCGGGATCAGCGTACACGGCGCGGAGAGTGATAAGGACCCGGCGCGGGAAGTGGTCGAAACGATTTGTGCTGATGGCGGTGAGGCCGTGGTAAATCGCGATAGCGTTGCGGAAGCGGAGAGCGCAGCGCGCATCGTTGAGTCGGCTGTTGAACACTTCGGGGCTGTCGAACACTTCGGATGTGTCGATAGCGTGGTGAACAACGCAGGCATTCTGCGTGACCACATCTTTCACCAGACGACGCCTGAAGAGCTCGACGCCGTATTGCGGGTACACCTTTACGGCGCATTCAACGTGAGCCGTGCTGCGGCCACTCATTTCCGTGCGCAGAAAAGCGGTAGCTTCGTGCACATGACGTCGACGTCGGGGCTGATTAGCAACGTCGGTCAAGCCAACTACGCGGTAGCGAAACTCGGTGTAGCGGGCTTGTCCAAGTCGCTCGCACTTGACATGGCGCGCTACAACGTACGCTCGAATTGCATCTCACCATTCGCGTGGAGTCGGATGGCCGGCTCGATTCCCGACATACCTGAACAGTCGGAAAGCCTCGCGAAAGCTCGATCGATGTCACCTACCGATATAGCCCCGCTTGCCGTATTCCTGGCGAGCGATGCGGCCGCTGATGTCAACGCGCAGATTTTTACCGTGCGCCGCAACGAGATTTTTCTGATGAGCCAGCCGCGCCCGGTTCGCGCCATGCAGTGCGCTGACGGGTGGACGCCCGAAACGCTCGCGACACACTTTCGTCCAGTGATGGCGCCTTCCTTCGTGCCGGTGGACGTATCGAGCGATGTGTTCAGTTGGGATCCGATCTGAACTGAATGTCCAAGCACCAAGGAGCGTTATGCAAACGAATTTCGACTTTATCGTTGTAGGTGCTGGTTCGGCGGGATGCGCGGTCGCGGAACGACTCGCGCAGGAGGGCGGCTATCGCATCGCGGTTCATTGAAGTCGGTCCGCACAATCACAGCAAAAAAATCTCGACGCCGCTCGGTGTTGCGCTCGTCGCCGGCAAACAGAACCCGTACAACTACGGCTTTCGTACCGAGCGTCAGGCGTTGCTTGGGAATCGACGCGGCCGACAACACCGTGGACACGGGTTCGGCGGGAGTTCGTCGATAAATGGCATGGTCTACATTCGCGGTGTGCCGCGCGACTACGATCGATGGGCCCAGGCGGGGTGCGTGGGTTGGTCCTGGAAAAGTGTGCTGCCCTACTTCAAGCGTTCCGAGAACAATGAGCGCATGGGAGGATGCGATAATGCGCTACATTCCAGGAAGGCGTGGGACTGTTTCAAGTCACCCAAAGGAACGGCGAACGCTGGAACGCGGCGCGAGCGTATCTGCACAGTGGCGTCGACAGTTCGATCAGCCGTCACCCGAACCTTCAAGTGTTCACCGATACGCAAGCGGTGCGGATCGTGTTCGAAGGCAAACGCGCGGTGGGTGTCGAGGTGCGTCGCGGCGATACAGTAGAGTCGCTCAGGGCACGGCGCGAAGTAATCGTCAGCAGCGGTGCATTTAGTTTGCCTCAGTTGCTCATGGCATCAGGAATCGGGCCCGCCGCGCATTTGAGCGAGCTCGGCGTGTCGATCGTTGCCGCTGCGCCGGAAGTCGGGAGAAATTTGCAGGAGCATGTCGACGTGCTGTTCTACAAGCTCAAGATATCGACGACCGAACTGCTCGGTGCATCGGTAAGCGGCGGATAGCGTATGTTGAAGGAGTGGCGGCGCTATCAGCATGAGCGTGCGGGTATGTTGGCTGGGAATGTCGCGGAGGCGGGTGGCTTCTTCAAGAGCCGCCCCGATTGGGATGATCCCGACTTACAGGTGCATTTCATGACAGCCGCGATCACTCAGTGCGCTACGGCCACGGCTATTCATGGCACATGTGCGTGTTACGCCCGTACAGCCGCGGCGAGTGGCGGCTCGCTTCGGAGATACGCGCGCCGCCCCGCGTATCGACTTGAACATGCTGTCCTACGAGCGAGATATGAATTCGCTCATCGCAGGCGTGCGAATTTTCGATCAGCCGGTGCTCGCCCGATTCGGAGGCCGCGCAAGCGATGCGGATTTGCGTGCCGATGGGTCCGGATGACGACCGTATCCGGGAGATCATCACTAATCGAGTCGATACGGCTTTTCATCCTTGTCGGTACGTGCCGTATGGGTAGCGACGACGTCAACGGCGTCGAGGGCTTGCGTATCGTCGATCATGCCGACCATTATCGGCGGAAATACCAACGCAGCTGCCATCATGATCGGCGAAAAAGCCGCGGACATGATCCTTGAACGCAATCCCGCATTGCTTGCGGTACGCCCCGAGAACGCCAACGCGAGCGCCGCTTGAGCCAAGCATATCTCACCTCAGGTCTGCACCGCGCTGCGCAGCAAAAGCCGGAGCACGTAGCGACGATTTTCCGCGGCCGTCGTCGGACGTATCGAGAAACGATAGAACGAGTGGCCGGGCATGCAAATGAGTTGCACGCGCTGGGCACGATGTCGGATTCGCGAGTCGCCATGCTCGCGTTCAATTCCGATCGTTACCTCGAATACGTGCCCGGCACCTGGTGGGGCGGCGGTGTCATCAACCCGCTAAATGTTCGTTGGAGTGTTTGCCGAGATTGTCTACGTGTTGGACGATTGTGTTGCGGGCATATTGCTCGTCGACGATCATCATATGCGTCTCGTCGGTGCCATTCGTGAGCGCTTTCGACACCGTCTGCAAGTGATTCACGTCACTGACGCCAGGGCACTTAAAGACATGCTGTCGTTCGAGACATTGATCTCGGAGAGTGAACCTATTGAGGATGCATTTCGCAATGGTGACGAATTCGCTTCGATCATGTAGACGGCGGTACGACAGGCATGTCTAAACAGGCTGTTGAAATACCCTCTACGCGGGTCATCTTACGCGGATCATCTGATTGGGAGGGGCAAACTGGGAGGGGCAAACGTTGAATCAAGGAATCGAACGACACTGAGACCGAAACGATGCGCAGAGCGGACGGCTACACCGAATTGATGTTCATGATGACCACGCTGGATAACTTCGTTCC
>LFLF01000202.1 GCA_001184395.1 Candidatus Paraburkholderia calva
CGATCGAGTCGACGTTCGCGACGGTACGTCATCGCACGACGCGTACGCGTAACTGCGTGTCGCGGCCGACCTTCCTCGGTCTGGCATTCAAGTTGATCGAGGAGGCGGAAAAAACCTGGCGCCGTATAACGGACCGGAAAAGATCAAGCTGTGGCTCGAGGGCGTCCCCTTCAAGGACGGCGAACCAGTGCAAGACGATCAACCGGTTCAGCAGAAACTCGCCGCTTGAAATCGACTGTCGCGATGCTGCTCATACACCACTCTTGACGCTAGCTCGATCAGCATAATGGTGCGCCCTCATCTCCCCAACTCAGGCATCCCCGGCTACCCTCGATCGCCGCGGCCCAGGCATGCTCGCCCACCAATCCACAATGATTCTCTGTTCAGTGTGCTGAAGCTCTCGCTTACAAATGAAGGAACCGTATGAGACCGTGAACCCGCGACGCCGGGCAGTGAGTAAAGTGTGTGGGTAGCCGCCTACGGCACGAAGTACACTGTCGCGTGGCCAGCGGGATTCATTCGATCACGGGACGGCCAAGCCGTCGCGATCAAGCCATGCCATCGCTGCATAGCGGCATTTGCTGCAGACAGCAAGCCAGATAGCGGTGAAACCAACGCTGCGTCCGAGCAATGCAAACCGGCTGCGTAGATGGAAAGAGAAGTTCTCGTGCGCCGCTTGCAGCCATCGCCACCAACGCTGAACCGTGTGGTAACCGAGCGCGAAGATCGCGGCAGCACGGCGCAGCGAAGCGCCCGCGATTAACCGCTGCAGCACTTGTTGCTGCAGCGCCCATCCGTACCAACGGCGCGGGCAGATGCACAGCGGCAGGCGCGAACACGTGCGCCGACACGACGGACATTGGAAACGCGGTACGGCCACCGGATTCAAATCGCCGTCGGCGCCGCGATCAGCCTTGCGATCGTAAAAACCGTATCCCCACAGACAACCGAAGCCGCAATGCGGGCAACGATCGGGACGGTATGACCGCGGTGTTGTGACGAGCGCGTGAAGGTGCTGTTCAAGCGTGAGAAATGCAAATATAATTCGATGCATGGCCAGTTTGTTCTTGATGTTCGTACGGCGTTTAGTAGACATCGCACGATATCAGTGCAACACTGGAAATTTTTACTTCCCTACTGTCTCGCGCTACTCGCGGTGAAGTTCAAAAAATCAACCTCACCGATCATGCGACAAACCCTCCCTAAACTGCTTCAATTGTTCGCGAGCGACGTAACAACTGCCGCGAACCTCACGAGCACGTCGCTCGAACAACTGTGCCAACCTCGCTTCAATCGACGTCCCAAGCACTGCGAGTGGGTGGTGAAGGTCGATCATGGCGTCCAGGCGGCTGCGAAAGAAATCGGGCGTGCTCATCGGCGAGGTTCCGAACTCCCAGGATTCCCTTCAGATCAATATTGGTTCTGGGAGTTCTCGACAACACTCGCCTCCAGCAGATCCTTGCCACGCTTGCCCTCGACTCATTCTGAAGAGCGGACTCATTCGCTAAGATTGTTTTATACAGACTGGCGGAAGTGCCTCAGTCGGTTAAAGCCTGTCAGAGGATAAAATGAGGACCTCACGCAACGCATGAACCCGATTAAGGGAACCTGATTAAGTATAAGGACAGTTCTGTCTCTGCGCGATGAACGTACCCGTAAATCAAAGTTGGTGGCGTGTTGGACTTACCACAACTTCACAAAATCCGGTCGTACCGCACTCCGGCTAACCAGGGAGCGATTTGCATCGACGGTACGCTGGGCAACTTTATGCTTCAATTAGTTCGTGAAGAAAATGATATCAATTTCTCCAGGATCTGTACCTCTAAGCCCGGAGGTACCAATTGTTAAAAATTTTCGATTAAGTGCGGTCTGACGTGTACTGCGATAGTAGAAGTTATTAATCGATTTTTAGCAATTGTTTCTGTATTGATGAGATTGTTATTGTTACCAAAGCGAGCTCCACTCACATAGAACGCTCCTTGTGCATTAATTTCCAACCAAAGTATGAGATTTACAACAGAATTTGAACGAGCATCTCTTAGTGAGAATTCTAGGCGTGTTGGTGCTCCTCTATTGACTTTCGTAAAAGGTATAACTCCTGATTTTCCACTTCTAATACTAACAATAGGAGAGTTTTGCATAGTATTTTCAGTTGAACCGCTAATGAAATATCAAATTCCGTTATTTTTAAAACATTAAATTTTATTGATAAATTATCAGTTTTCTTTGTTCGCGATTTGATAGCATTCGCTATCTGCAACCCTGTTGCTGCAAGTGATGTAGCAATTGAAATAGCCGTGATAGCTGCTATGATGCCAAATCGAATATTTTCTGTGTTGCATAATTATAAATTACGACTCAGAACATCTTTAAGTAACTGATGTAAGACACGCCATACTGAAAATTTCTGATTATTTCCTGCAATCATATTTGAAGAGGCCAGGGTAGAAAGAATGCCTGAAGAACTTATTAGTACGCTATTACTGATAGACTCATTTTTTACGTTTTGCGCAGAAGAATCCATACATGAAATTATAAATGAAGGTTCCTTAGTATTTTGAGAACCGGTATACTCAAATGCGGTCAACCTCCGCTGCGATCCAGTTGTATTAGCACCTGACACACTAATATATTAATTTACTCTAACTTCCATTAATATAGCTGAAGTATTATTTAGTCGAAATGTTAAGTGCGTTAGCGTGGTATCTTGTATCCTCATATTATCTACGTCAATAGTTGCGTTGATTAAAGAAGGATCCATTGAAAGAATAAAAAATGAAACCAAAAAAATTATTATCGCCAGTATAGCTTTCTGCCTCAAACTCAATTAAACCACGATCACCTGGTTGTAGGAATACGAAACTTTTTAGTACAGAAAATGTTTGTGGTTTCTGAACATATTCTATAATAATATACTCCAAACTATCATTATTAAATTCAATGCTATAATTAATTTTATCGTTATTTACGGCTGCTAAGGCACTAGCCGATTCGTATATAGAAAAAGCATCAGAAACTATACTTGCTATACTTGCAACTCCATCTATAGGTGAGTTTGATTTCGACGTGGGTGGTTGATTATGAATATCATGTAGAATATTTCTACTTTGTTGAAGCGAGTCTCGATAGATGAAGCCATCTGAAATCCGTCGTGCGGCGGCCGCATTAATATAATTCCTGAGTTTATTTGAATTCGTTAAAACCTCAGGTTAGACATGTGGTTGTTTTAAACCCCTGTGGCAATTCCTACTGTTGGGTTCGGCGTTGTATCCCGGAAGTGAAAGCGGCTCCGATGGCAGGTCGATCATGGCGTCCAAGCGGCTGCGAAAGAGATCGGCGTGCTCATCGGCGAGGTTCCAAACTCCCAGAACTTCCGTTATATCGATATTGTTTCTGGGAGTTCTCGACAACACTCGTCTCCGGAAAATCCTTGTCATGCTTGCCCTCGACTCATTCCGAAAGGGTCGCGCGCAAGCGGCGGCAGTGCCACACGGGCGCGCTTGTTGCCCTTGCCGGTCATGTGGAGCCATTGATCGCCGCCTCGTCAGCGTGCACATCGCCAAGCGTCGCCCCAATCAGCTCGTTGGCACGCAGGCCCGTCGCGCAACCGAAGTCGAACAGGAAGCGCAGTCGTCGTGCTGCCGGCTCCGACCATCCGTATGACCACTCTAGGCCATCGGCGGATCGTGCGTAACATCACCCACTCGCCCTCCGTGAAGCCACGCGTGATATCGAGCGCCGGACGCAATGCGTGTCCGCGCACCTTGACGCCTGCGAACGGATTCGCCAGTACGTAACATTGCTCGATTAACCAGCGAAACAGTGCGGAAAGTACGGTCAGCGCATAGGCGGACGAGCGGGCCGACAGGCTGCCCGAGAATGGGTCTCCACTCCACTGAATCGCGCGGCCGCGGCGGGTTGACCCACCGTTCGCGAGGTGTAGGCCGTCGGATAACCGCCCGATAGGCGATCGTGTCATCGGTTGTGAGCGACGACAACGCCCGACCGCGTTCCACAATCGCCCACAAGATCAGCCGTTCGGCTTCCTTGCGTTAGGCTCGCTGAGCTGCTGCGGTTTCGTGTAGCGCGAGCCAGTCTTGCACGGCCTCGTAATCGTTGGTGGCATTGAACGTGCAAGCTTCGCGCGGCGCACGGAATACACTTGTCGATCCGTCCACTTCGTGCGATAGACGCAACTGTTCCGTAAGCGAGAGCGTCGGCACACCGAACAGAGGACCATTGTCGATTGATGGGCGAGCATGCCTGGGCTGCGTGATCGAGGGTAACCGGGGATGCCTGAGTTGGGGAAATGAAGGCACGCGCCATTATGCTGAGCGCCGTGCTCCCGATGTGTCAGCCGCTGTTTGCGGTGACCACCTGTTGTTGCCGCGCGTAGTTGTAGTTGAATGGTAGCAGATCGGTGACGTCGGCATCGGTGCGCGCTGCGGCAGTTCCTTGAGTACGTGCAGCAGATAGGATAGTCGTATGCCGCCGCCGGGTATCACGCAGTGGACGTGGGGGTGGTACAGCAAATTCTGTCCCCACGTGTGCAGGACAGAGAGGAAGCCGATCTCCGCGCCCAGGTGTTTCGGATCGGCGGCGATCGTGCGCAGCGTCGCGGCGCTGGTGCGAAAGAGCACATGTCATAGAGAATCCTCTTGTTCTGGTAGGCGACGTTGATACTTGCCCACCAGTTGCGGCTCAAATGTCGCTAGCCGGTCGCGCGGAATATCCAATTCCAGTTCGCCGTTGGGCGTTAGCAAGCACCGTCTGGAAGCTGGTACCGTTGCGGTGGTTACCGGCTTTGCCTTGCTCGGTCTCGGCTTGCAGATGGTGGCTCAACTCGGC
>LFLF01000203.1 GCA_001184395.1 Candidatus Paraburkholderia calva
AAATCGTCCCGTGTTAGCGCGGCGCTGCCGTGGCCATTCGGCGAAATATCCGAAGGCAACTGAGATGTTGAAAAAGGATCGCGAGAGCCTGTTGGCGTTTTACGACTTCCCCGCTGAGCACTGGCAGCATTTGCGGACGACCAACGCGATCGAGTCGACGTTCGCGACGGTACGTCATCGCACGACGCGTACGCGTAACTGCGTGTCGCGGCCGACCTTCCTCGGTCTGGCATTCAAGTTGATCGAGGAGGCGGAAAAAACCTGGCGCCGTATAACGGACCGGAAAAGATCAAGCTGTGGCTCGAAGGCGTCCCCTTCAAGGACGGCGAACCAGTGCAAGACGATTAACCGGTTCAGCAGAAACTCGCCGCTTGAAATCGACTGTCGCGATGCTGCTCATACACCACTCTTGACGCTAGCTCATCCTGGCACGGCAAATCGCTTTACAAACTACTCCTGCGCGTAATGGTCGCGTGGCTGCTGGTCGAAAGTGCGGGCGTGCTGCTTACTTTCAGCATCCATCGCGCGGATTCGTTGTCGCGGCTGTGGCTCGGATACTGGGCGATGTCCACCATCCTGCTGCTGATCGTGAACAAGACGCTCGTGTACACCGGGCTCAAGCTGTTACGGCGCGAGGGCTTCAACCAATGCACGGTGGCCATCGTCGGGTCCGCGCCTTACGCGCATTTCCTGATCGACCAGATGCGTAGCCGTCCCGAAGAGGGCTTCAGCCCGGTGATGGTGTTCGACTTACCGACCGAGAGCGCCGTGGCACTCGACGACGACGTGCTCGCGAACGTGCCTACCGAACGCGAGTTCGACGCGTTGGCCGAGCAAGTCCGCAACGGCTCGATCCGCGAACTGTGGCCCGCGCTGCCGATTTCGCAGGAGCCGATCATTCATCGCTTCGTCAACGAATTCAAGGACGATTTCGTCAACGTGCGCTTCATCCCCGATGTGCGCAGCCTGTCGCTGTTCGGCCAGACCGTGGTGGACCTGCTCGGCGTGCCCGCGATCAACATCGCCGCGTTGCCGATCACGGATGTCAAGGTGCTGCCGAAGCTGGTCTTCGACCGTGTGTTCGCCGCCGTCGTGCTGATGGGCATGGCGCCGCTTCTCGCGGCAATTGCGATCGCGGTGAAACTCTCGTCGCCGGGACCGGTCTTCTTCAAGCAGCGTCGCAAGGGTATCGACGGCTGCTAGTTCGAGATCTACAAGTTTCGTTCGATGAAGGTGCACACGGAAGTTGCGTGCCAACTCACGCAAGCAAGCCGCAACGACAAGCGCGTGACCACGGTCGGCAGCGTTCCTGCGCCGCACGAGCCTCGATGAATTGCCGCAGTTCATCAACGTGCTGCGCGGCGAGATGTCGGTGGTGGGGCCGCGTCCGCACGTGTTGCAGCACGACGATATCTACAAGGATCTCGTCAAGGGTTATATGCAGCGGTATCGCATCAAGCCCGGCATTACCGGCTGGGCGCAGGTCAACGGCTTCCGCGGCGAGACGGACCACATCGACAAGATGGTGGGACGCGTGAAGCTCGATCTCTATTATATGCAGCATTGGACCTTCGGTCTTGATATGAAGATCGTCGTCATGACGCTGTGGAGAGGTTTCGTCGGGGCCAACGCATATTGAAGTCGCGTGGGTCCGCCCGCCCAGCTTTTACAAACTCGGCAGCAGAAAATCAGCAGCAAAGCAATTTCACTACCTGGAGCACGCAACATGAAACTGACGATCATCGGCAGCGGCTACGTGGGACTCGTCACGAGAGCATGCCTCGCGGACATCGGCAACGACGTGCGGTGTCTCGACGTCGACGAACGTAAGATCGCCATTCTGAACGGCGGCGGCATTCCGATTCACGAACCGGGTCTGCAGGAAGTGATCGACCGCAACCGCGATGCGGGCCGGCCGTCGTTCTCGTCGAACGTGCAGCAGGCGGTCGAATACGGCAAGATGCTGTTCATCGCGGTCGGCACGCCGTCCGACGAGGACGGTTCCACCGATCTGCAATACGTGCTCGCAGCGGCCAAGAGCATCGGCCAGTATATGAACGGCTTCAAGGTGATCGTCGACAAGTCGACGGTGCCGCTGGGCACGGCGAGCCGTGTGAAGGAAGTCATCCAGGCGGCGTTCGACGAGCGCGGCGCGCGTCACATGTTCTCGGTCGTGTCGAATCCCGAGTTCCTGAAGGAAGGCGCGGCGATCGAGGACTTCACGCGTCCGGATCGCATCGTGATCGGCTGCGACGACGTGCCAGGCGAGCGCGCCCGCGACCTGATGAAGCGCCTCTACTATGCGCAGTTCAACCGCAACCACGAGCGCATGCTGTACATAGACGTGCAATCGGCGGAGTTCACCAAGTACGCCGCCAACGCAATGCTGGCCACGCGTATCTCGTTCATGAACGAACTTGCGAATTTCGCGGATCGCGTGGGCGCGGATATCGAAGCGGTGCGTCGCGGTATCGGCTCGGACCCGCGCATCGGCTAAGACTTTCTGTATGCCGGCTGCGGATACGACCGGTTCTTTCAGGCGGCGTTTGATCAGGTCGAAGTCGGGCTCTTGAACACCTTCCCTCTGTCACGATGATCAGCGCGTCCGTACCCTCAAGCGCGTCCTTGTGATTCTTCGCGTAGTGCAGACGCGCACGCGCTTGCGGCTTGTCGTGCAGATCGATTGCGAACACGCGGCGCGCTTCATCGACCGCGACCGGATCGTACGCGACGATCGTTGCACCGCGCAACAGCAGCGCGGCGGCTAGCACGCGGCTCGGTGCATCGCGCAGTCCGTGTTCGGCTTGAAGGCGAGGCCCCACAGCGCGAACGTGCGGTCCGACAGGTCCTCGCCGAAATGTTCTACGATCTTGCGCGTGAGCGTTTCCTTCTGCGCTTCGTTGACGTTCGACACGGCCTTGAGAATGCTCATCTCATGGCCGAAATCCGTCCGCCGTCGCGATCATCGAGCGCACGTCCTTCGGGAAGCACAAACCGTGATTTTCGACGGCCGCAATTTGTACGAGCCGGAAACGATGAACGAACTGGGCATCGAGTATCATGCCATCGGGCGCGACGTCCAGCGTGGCGTAAGGCGAACAGCGCCGACGGTGCGCGGCAGGCGAGACGTCTGCCGCGTGGTCAGCCGGCCAGAGCGTGAGATTCGGCACGTCGGCGCATTCATCCAGTTTCGTTTTCGTCGATGTCTTTCCCACGTCGACACCAAGCGCCCTCTCACTGTGTTTCATCCATGCTCCCCGAATAAACTTACCGATTTTTTCTGTTAAGTTTGACCCTCAACCAGACGAGTCAATCTCCATCATGGACATGCATGCAATCGCCGGCGTTGCCGTGCTGCTCGTTCTCGTGGCGGCGTTCGCGTATCGCGCCGCGCTGCGCAACGACCCGCTGAGCCTGTTCCGCCGGCGCGGCGCGAATCTTCCGGTATCGAAGCTGGAAGAAGCCGAGTGAATTCCCAGTGACGACGGATCGAGAGTCTGAGAGTCTCCCATCGCAGCCGTAACAAAAGTGTCATGACCGGCCGCGAGAGCCGGATGCCTGCGCGACCGACCGGCGCCAGCCGGACGCGCGCGGGCAAGCACGACCCGGGGAACTATCCGAACCGGTGAATTCGAAGGAGGAAGAGGCATGCTCAAGGTGACCAAGGCGGTATTTCCCGTCGCGGGTCTCGGCACGCGTTTCTTGCCGGCGACCAAGACCAGTCCGAAGGAAATGCTGCCGGTCGTCGACAAGCCGCTGATTCAGTACGCAGTGGAAGAGGCCATCGCGGAAGGCATGACGGAGATGATCTTCGTCACGGGCCGCGGCAAGCGCGCCATCGAGAATCACTTCGACAAATCGTACGAGCTCGAAGCCGAACTCGAAGCGCGTCACAAGGAAGCACTGCTCGACGCCGTGCGCAGCATCAAGCCGGCCAATGTCGATTGTTTCTACGTCCGGCAACCTGCGGTGCTCGGGCTGGGCCACGCCGTGCTATGCGCGGAGCGGCTCGTGGGCGGCGAACCTTTCGCCGTGATTCTCGCGGACGACCTGCTGCTCGGCGAACTGCCCGTCATGAAGCAACTCGTCAATGTCTTCGACCACTACCACAGCTCGGTGATCGGTGTGGAACGCATCGCGTGCGAAGAAAGCGCGTCGTATGGCGTGATCGAAGGGCGCGAGTGGGAAGAAGACGAAGACATCATCAAGCTGTCGGGCATCGTCGAGAAACCGCACCCGCGCTCGCGCTGTCGAATCTCGGCGTGGTCGGACGCTATGTGCTGATGCCGAGCGTGTTCGATCATCTGCGCAAGACGCGCCCCAGCGCGAACGGCGAGATTCAGTTGACGGGACGCCATCGGCGCGTTGCTCGCCGAGGAGCAGGTGATCGCCTATCGCTATTTCGGCAAACGTTTCGACTGCGGCAGCAAGCTCGGCCACCTGAAGGCGACGGTGCAATACGCGCTGCGGCATCCGGAAGTGAGGCAGGAGTTCGAACAGTACCTGCGCGCGGAAGTGTGGCGCTGATGCCCGAAGCCATCGGTGGTGGCGAATGCTCGATCGAATCGCCCGAAGCGTGATCGATCAAATTCTGTAAGAGTCCTAAGTAATTGATGAGGGATAAGATTCATGACCAAAATGGATGAAGCGCCGCGCAAGCGAATGCGAACCGGACGCCTCATGCTGGCAGGCAAGACGCCAGCCGAAGCTGCCAAGGCCGTTGGCGTGGCGCGGCAGACGGCATACACCTGGAAGGCCCGTCTGGACGAAGGCGGTATCGAGGCGTTGCACGCTAT
>LFLF01000204.1 GCA_001184395.1 Candidatus Paraburkholderia calva
CGCCGCCGAACTTCTTGGTCAGCACCGTCGTGATCGCCGCCGTCAGCGTGGTCTTGCCGTGGTCAACGTGACCGATCGTACCCACGTTCACGTGCGGCTTGGTCCGCTCGAACTTACCTTTTGCCATGGTTACCTTCTTTCAAAAGTTTGTTTGTCGGTTAAAGCTTTTGGCCTGCTGAATTGCTTGAGGGATTTACTTGCCCTTGGCGTTGATGATCGCTTCGGAGACGTTACGCGGAGCTTCAGAGCAGTGCTTGAACTCCATCGTGTACGTCGCACGGCCTTGCGTCAGCGAGCGCAGCGAGGTCGAGTAGCCTAACATCTCGGACAGCGGCACTTCGGCGCGAACGATCTTGCCGCCGCCAACCATGTCTTCCATGCCCTGGACGATACCGCGACGGCCCGACAAATCGCCCATCACGTTGCCCATGTAATCTTCAGGCGTTTCGACTTCCACAGCCATCATCGGTTCTAGGATGACCGGGCTTGCCTTGCGCATTGCTTCCTTGAAGGCCATCGAGCCGGCCATACGGAACGCATTTTCGTTCGAGTCGACGTCGTGGTACGAACCGAACGTCAGGTGAACCTTCACGTCCACGACCGGGAAGCCCGCGAGCACGCCCGACTTCAGCGTTTCCTGGATACCCTTGTCCACGGCCGGAATGTATTCGCGAGGAATCACACCGCCTTTGATCTCGTCCAGGAACTCGTAGCTCTTGCCCTGCTCGTTCGGCTTGAGGGTGATGACCGCGTGACCGTACTGGCCGCGACCACCCGACTGCTTGACGAACTTGCCGTCGACGTCTGCTGCCGTCGGGCGGATCGTTTCGCGGTAGGCAACCTGCGGCTTGCCGACGGTCGCTTCCACGTTGAATTCACGCTTCATACGGTCGACCAAAATTTCCAGGTGGAGCTCGCCCATGCCCGAAATGATGGTCTGGCCCGATTCCTCGTCCGTCTGGACGCGGAACGACGGGTCTTTCTGCGCGAGACGGTTCAGCGCCAAGCCCATCTTTTCCTGGTCGGCCTTGGTCTTCGGCTCGACTGCCTGCGAAATCACCGGCTCCGGGAAAATCATGCGTTCCAAGACAATCGGGTGTTGCGGATCGCACAGCGTGTCGCCCGTGGTCGCTTCCTTCAGGCCAACGGCTGCCGCGATGTCGCCCGCGCGCACTTCCTTGATTTCTTCACGCTGATTAGCGTGCATCTGCAGAATACGGCCCAGACGTTCCGGCCCAGACGTTCCAAAGTGGCTCGCAAGACACCTATCGAGCGCTACCGCAATATCGGTATTAGCGCTCACATCGACGCCGGCAAAACGACGACGACCGAGCGCATCCTGTTCTACACAGGCGCGAACCACAAGATCGGTGAAGTTCACGACGGCGCTGCAACGATGGACTGGATGGAGCAGGAGCAAGAGCGCGGCATCACGATACGTCGGCTGCTACCACCGCCTTCTGGAAGGGCATGGGCGGCAACTATCCCGAGCACCGCATCAACATCATCGACACCCCGGGTCACGTCGACTTCACGATCGAAGTGGAGCGCTCGATGCGCGTCCTCGACGGCGCGTGCATGGTCTACTGTGCCGTGGGCGGCGTGCAGCCGCAGTCGGAAACGGTGTGGCGTCAGGCGAACAAGTACAAGGTTCCCCGTCTCGCGTTCGTCAACAAGATGGACCGTACCGGCGCGAACTTCTTCAAGGTCTATGACCAGTTGAAGAACCGCCTGAAGGCGAACCCGGTTCCCGTCGTCGTGCCGATCGGCGCGGAAGAAAACTTCAAGGGCGTCGTCGACCCCCTGAAGATGAAGGCGATTATTTGGGACGAAGCGTCGCAAGGCACGAAGTTCGACTACGTCGACATCCCCGCTGAACTCGTTGACACGTGCAACGAGTGGAGCAAAAAGATGATCGAGTCGGCAGCCGAAGCCAGCGAAGAGCTGATGGAAAAGTACCTCGGCGGTGAAGAACTGTCGGAAGCGGAAATCGTCAAGGCGATCCGCGACCGGCCCATCGCGTGCGAAATCCAGCCGATGCTGTGCGGCACCGCGTTCGAGAACAAGGGCGTGCAGCACATGCTCGACGCCGTGATCGACTTCCTGCCGTCGCCGGTCGACATTACGCCGGTCACGGGCGAACTCGAAAACGGCGAGAAGGCCGAGCGCCGCGCAGCCGACGACGAGAACTTCTCGTCGCTCGCGTTCAAGATCATGACGGACCCGTTCGTCGGCCAGCTGATCTTCTTCTGCGTGTACTCGGGCGTCGTGAATTCGGGTGACACCGGGCTGAACGCAACCAAGGACAAGAAGGATGGCTAATCTTCCTGCGCTCTCATGGAACAGCGCGAAACGCGCCAGAGATCATCATGCCGACCGCTTCAAGCCGTCAGCGTCTGCTGGCGCGGATCGTCGTTTGCGCATGCGCCGTGCTCGGTGCATATGGCCAGTCGCGCCAGGACGATGCGACACCGTCTCCCCAGGCATCCGCGAGCAGCAACGACACAACGCAATCGCAGGCGCTTCAATCGAATCAGCTTCAGGCCTGGGCTCGCCAGGCCACTCGGGCGAATCACCACGTCAGGCGGATCACGCAGCCGTCGCGCGGAACACTTCCGACGCACTGGCGGCTCCCGTGATTCATACGGTTGACTAAACGCAATCTCAACTCCCCACGACTCGAATGAAAAAAAGAACCGACGTGACTTTCTGCGCGCGAGCCTGGAAGTCGCAGGCGCCGCCGCGGCGCTCAACGTGATGCCGGTCGGCATTCGCCAGGCACTCGCGATTCCGGCCAACAACCGCCACGGCTCGATCGAGGATATCGAGCACATCGTCGTGCTGATGCAGGAGAACCGCGCATTCGATCACTACTTCGGCACGTTGCGCGGCGTACGCGGCTACGGCGACGAGGCCACGGTCGCGTTGAAGAACGGCAAGACGGTGTTCCACCAGCCGCTCGCCGCCAGCGTGGGCGAAGTGCTGCCGTTCCATCCGACCACATCGAACCTCGGCCGGCAGTTCATTCAGGACTTGTCCTACGACTGGGTAACGGGTCAGGCTGCGTTCAAGGCGGGCCGCTACGACGGCTGGGTGCCCGCCAAGGGCACGACGACGATGGCTTACCTGCGTCGCGATGATATCCGTTCCACTATCGCCTCGCCGACACCTTCACGATCTGCGACGCGTATCACTGCGCGACCAACACCTCGACCGATCCGAACCGCTACTACATGTGGACCGGCTACGTCGGCAACGACGGCACGGGCGGCGGCCCGGTGATCGACAACGCCAAAGTTGGCTACGGCTGGTCGACGTTCCCCGAAGTGCTCGAAAAGGCGGGCATCTCGTGGAAGATCTACCAGGACGAAGACACGGGTTTCGACAAGAATGGTTCGTGGGGCTGGGCGTCGGACGCGTATATCGGCAACTACGGCGACAACTCGCTGCTCTATTTCACGCAGTATCAAAACGCGCAGCCGGGCAGCCCGCTGTACGAGAAGGCGCGCCGCGGCACGACCGCGAGCACGGGCGACGACTACTTCCGCATCCTGAAGCAGGACGTGGCAAGCAATTCGCTCCCGCAAGTTTCGTGGATCGTCGCGCCGGAAGCGTTTTCGGAGCATCCGAACTGGCCCGCGAACTACGGCGCGTGGTACATCGATCAGGTGTTGCAGGTGCTCACGTCGAACCCGGACCTGTGGAGCAAGACCGCGCTCCTGATCAACTACGACGAGAACGACGGCTTCTTCGATCACGTCGTGCCGCCATTCCCGCCATCCGGCGGCAACGGCAAGTTGACGGTCGATGTCAGCGAGGAAATCTACCCGGGCAGCGCAAATTATGCGCGCGCGGGCCGATACTCGTCGTGTCGCCGTGGTCCAAGGGCGGCTAGGTGTGCTCGGAGACTTTCGATCACACGTCGGTCATCCGCTTCATCCAGAAGCGCTTTGCCGCGCGCACAATCTGGCCGAGCCGAACATTTCGCCGTGTCGTAGCCGTGTGCGGCGACCTGACGGCCGCGTTCGACTTCCGCAATCCAAACGCGAACGTACCGCTGCTGCCGAGCACGGCGAGCTACGCCCCGGCCGACAAGAACTGCCACAACGATTACATCCCGGTGCCACCGGTCGATCAGAAGATGCCGCAGCAGGAGTCGAGCGTGCGTCCGTCACGCGCACTGGGCTATGAGCTGTTCGTGCGGACCAAGGTCGATGCGTCGAAGGGGACCTTTCTGTTCTTATAAGTGAGCTATAAGTGAGTGTGGCCGGCTCTTGGAGGTCGAAAGCGCCCCCTCAGATTGCGACTGTATAGCTTCGGGTCATTCAAACCAAACTCGCACCGCCTGTCACACCTCGGGCGGAACTCTGGTCGCACGACAACCTGTAAGCAATTCCAAGACCGTAACGCTCATCACTCTGGGATAGCTACTCTCGCCGTTGAACGCGCACGGCATTTGACTGCAGGCCCAGCAAACAGAGCAAAGACACCGCTGCAAGCGCAGTGTAGAAAACGGCAAGCGGCCACCACTGTCCGGGCCAAGCATGCGCGAGCACGGTTCCGACGAGCGGTGTCAGGCCGCCCGCCAGCGCGGCACACGACTGATACGACAGCGAGATGGCGGAGTAGCGATAAGGCAACGCTGATTAAGTCCACCGCTTGTGCTTGTCAGGTGTTATAGAGCGCACGTGCAAGGAGAAAGGCAAACGACGATGAAGCAGCAGACGCTGGCGATGGCCGCGGATCAAGGTGTGGGGTTCGAGACTTG
>LFLF01000205.1 GCA_001184395.1 Candidatus Paraburkholderia calva
CCCCCTCGACTGCATGCAGCACGATAGCGGCCAGTGGCATCCCGAATGTTCCGCGCGTTTGCAGGCCATCGAGGATCAGCTCATCACGAGCGGCATCGACGGACTGATTCAGCACGAAGACACGCCGCTCGCCGAAGAAACCGACCTCGCGCGCGTGCATACGCAGGCCCACATCGATTACATCAAGAGCCGCACGCCCGAGCGCGGCCGCAGCGAACTGGATCCCGGGCACGTCGATGTGCCTCGCGTCGTATGGCGCGGCGCTGCGTGCGGCGTGCGCGGGTATCGCCGCCACCGATGCGGTGATCAAAGGGCGCTTCGACAACGCGTTCTGCAGCGTGCGTCCGCTTGGGCATCACGCCGAGCCGGCGCGCGCGATGGGCTTCTTGCCTGTTCAACAACGTGGCGATCGCGGCGCGTCACGCTCTCGATGTGCACGGACTGCGCGCGTGGCCATCGTCGATTTCGACGTGCATCACGGCAACGGCACCGAGGCCGCGTTCAGCGGCGATTCGCGCGTGCTGATGTGCAGCTTCTTCCAGCATTCTTTCTATCCGTTCAGCGGCGCGGACAATCACGCGTCGAACATGGTCAATGTGCCGCTGCCCGCGCGCACAAGGACATGGCCGTGCGCGAGGCCGTCGATCTGATGTGGCTGCCGCGCCTCGAGGAATTCAAGCTGCAGATGATCTTCGTCTCCGCCGGCTTCGACGCGTATTGCGAAGACGACATGGCCAACATGGGCCTCGTCGAGGACGATTACGGCTGGATCACCGAGCAGGTTCGCGCGGTGGCGAAACGTCATGCGCAGGGACGCATCGTCAGTTGTCTGGAGGCGGATACAACCTGTCGGCGCTCGGACGCAGCGTGGCCGCGCATCTGCGCGTACTGGCGGAGATTTGAAAAAAACTGTCGCGGGTAATCCGGGTGAAGGGCGCATGCGCTAAACTTTTTATCTCGGCTTTCTTCTAAGAAAGCTTGCGCCCGGCAATCTGTCGGCCTGAGTGCGGCGTCATACCGTCACCAAATCATGAGCAGTTTACCTGATATTCGAACCGAAACCGGTTCGACTTAATCCCGTTGCGCGCGCACGCTCGTCGTCTATCACTTTTATGAGAAAGACGGCACTTACATTCGAAACCTCGCCCATTTCCTGTTATTCGGTTATTCCGAGGATTGCGATTACGTTATCGTGATTGCCGGAAAACACACGATCGATCTTCCGAAGCGAAATAACTGCGGTATCTTTTCGCCGAAAACAAAACAACGACTACGGCGGGTATTGTCACACGGTTCAAGCCTTGGGCGATCGTGTGCTCGAATACGAGCATGTGTTCTTCGTTAATTCCTCGGTGTGCGGTCCTTTTCTGCCGCCTGTCGTCGGTGCGGATTGGAAGACCACCTTTCTGGAAAAGCTCGAGGGCGACGTCGGTCTGGTCGGGTCGACGATCAACATATTGACGCAGTGCAAACCATGGTTTATGCAATGCCTCGTCACGTGCTCGCGGTACTGCGAAAGCTCGGCTTTTATTCCATTACCGAAACGTTCAGCAAAGATGTTGTGATCAGTGAATATGAGCTTCGGCTTTCTCAGCTTGTGCTGAGTAATGGCTAGAATATCGCCGCGTTGATGCCGGAATATGAGTATGACGATATCGATTATCGAAGGGCGCACGCGGATATCAATCGGACGTCGGTTGGTGGTGACCCCAATTACGCGTCAAGTTATTTCGGACGCTTGGCGCATCCGTTCGAAGTGGTGTTTGTCAAAGGCAATCGCAGCATTTTCAGCGAGGCGTATCTCGAGCGGCTCGGCTATAGCGCGTTGTGCAAGTTCGACAATAGAGTCCGCAGGACGGACGGCGAAATCATCGAGGACTACATCGAATCGCTGAAGGCAGCCTTGACGCGGCGCGACATTGTGCCGTTGAAGGCGGACAGGTCAACGTCAACCTGATCTTTGCGCTGGATCGAGATGATGCTGCGGAGGTATCCGGAGAAGCGCGCCAAGATGCAAAGCATACTCGACGCCAGCGCATCTTTGCAAGGCAGCCGGAAGCACTCAAATTCAAATCAGTAATGTTTTATCAAAAATCGTTATTAAACAGAATGAAGGGCGGTAGAATTTCGCACCTGAAAGTAAAGGGGCAAGTCCCATCGGTAGAACGAGCGGCGGCCGGCGGTGCAGGTGTGATCACTCGAGTCTGCCTTCCGCCGTTTGCATTTTCATGCGCGATGCATGGAGTGAAGAATGATCGAAATACGTCAACTCTCACAGCGTTTCGCGAGCCCGAGCGGCTGGGTCGAAGCGCTCACCAACGTCAATCTGACGATTCCCGCCGGCGAAGTGTTCAGAGCATCATCGGGCGCAGCGGTGCGGGCAAAAGCACGCTGGTGCGTACCATCAACCTGCTGTCGTCGCGCACGATGTTCGATAACGTCGCGCTGCCGCTCGAACTCGCGGGCATGAAGCACGCGGAGATCGAGGCGACCGTATCGCCGCTGTTCGAACTCGTCGGCCTGAGTACGCACCGCGACAAATATTCCGCACAGATCAGCGGCGGACAGAAGCAGCGTGTCGGTATCGCGCGGGCGTTGGCGAGCAAGCCGAAAGTGCTGCTGTCGGACGAGGCGACGCCGCGCCCGATCCCGAAACCACGCGCGCCATTCTCGATCTGTTGCGCAAGATCAATCGCGAGCTTGGGCTGACCATCGTCTTGATCACGCATCAGATGGAAGTGATCAAGCAGGTGCGACCGCGTCGCCGTGCTCGATGCCGGGCGCGTGGTCGAAGAGGGCCGCGTCGTGGACGTGTTCATGCAACCGCATCACGAAGTCGCGCTGATCGGCGACGGCATCGCGCACGAACTGCCGCCTGCGCTCAAGGCGCGCGTCGCCGAGCGTCTCAAGATGGGCAGCGGCATCTGTTGTGGCTCGCGTTCACGGACTCGGGCGGCGATCAGCCGATTCTTTCGGAGACGATCCGTCGCTACGAGCTCGATTTCAACATCCTGCACGGCTAGATCGACGAGATTCAGGGTCAGGTGTTCGATTCGCTAGCGGTGCTTGCGGGCGGCCAGCCGGTGAAGGTCGGGAGGCGATCGAGTTTTTGCGCACGCAAGGCGTGGTCATGGAGGAGTTGTCCCATGTTGAGTGAAATGTTCGACTGTTCGTCCAGTCGTTCTGGGAAACGCTGATCATGGTCGGCATCTCAGGGCTCATCTGCTCGACGCTCGGGCTGCCGCTCGGCGTGCTGCTGTATCTCACCGATCGCGATGGCATGCTGCAGAACATCGCGGTAAATTGCATGCTCGGCAGCATCGTCAATGCGGTGCGCTCGACGCCGTTCATCATTCTGTTGGTCGCGGTGATTCCCTTCACGCGGCTCGTCGTCGGATCGTCGATCGGCACGGCGGCGGCCATCGTGCCGCTGACCATTGCCGCCGCGCCGTTCATCGCGCGTCTGGTCGAAACGGCGCTGCGCGAAGTGGATCGCGGTCTCATCGAGGCCGCGCAGGCGATGGGCGTGACCACCAGCTAAATTTTGCCCGGGGTGATGATCACTATCGTCGTTATTCTCATCGTGTTCGTGCAACTCGTGCAGTCGTTCGGCGGCTGGCTCATGCGGCGTCTCAGCCACAAGTAAATCTCCTATAAAGAAAGGCATTTCCATGCAACGTCGATTTATTCTGAAGTTTGCCGCCGCGCTGTTGAGCGCATCGTTATTCAGCGGTGCAGCGCACGCCGAAGAAACCATCAAGGTCGGCGTGACCGGCGGTCCGCACGCGCAGATCATGGAAATCGTCAAGCAGATCGCGGCAAAGAATGGCCTGAAGATCACCGTCGTCGAGTTCTCTGATTATGTGCAGCCGAACGCGACGCTTACCGCCGGCGATCTCGACACACAAACAGCTATCAGCATCTGCCGTATCTCGATAGGTGAAGGATCGCGGCTACAAGCTGATCCGCATCGCCGATACGGTGACGTATCCGATGGGCATTTATTCGAAGAAGCTCAAGTCGCTGTCGCAATTGCAAGCGCGCGCGTTGCTGTGCCGAACGATCCGACTAACGGCCGACGCACGCTTCTGCTGCTGCAAAAGCAAGGTCTGATCAAGCTGCGTCCCGATGCGGGTCTGAAGGCGACGGCGCTCGATATCACCGACAATCCGAAGAAGCTCAAGATCGTCGAACTCGATGCGGCGCAGATTACGCGCTCGCTCGCCGATGTCGACGCCGCCGCGATCAACACCAATTTCGCGATGGAAGCGGGCCTCAAGCCGAAGTCGGACGCCATCGCGATCGGAGATCCGCACGGTCCCTACGTGAACATCATCGCGATTCGTGCGGCGGACAAGGACAAGCCGTGGGTCGCCAAACTTGTGTCGGTGTATCACTCGCCGGAAGTGAAGCAGTTCGTCGAGAGCAAGTTCGCGGGCGCGGTCATCACCGCATGGTGAGCGTCGCCGAGTACGGATTCGGGTTTATTGGGATACGTGAATAGAATGATCGTTCGATGAAATCAGGCTCAAACCTTTACTGCACGATGAGCGCGGCAACCTGGCCCACCCGTTTTGGCGGGAGGAGCATGTGTGTCGCTCGTATAATGTCGCAGGGTTAACGTAATCGTAACTTTGGAGCATGAACGAATGAAGGTACTGGTGCCAGTCAAACGCGTGGTCGATTACAACGTGAAGGTCCGCGTGAAGTCGGACAACATGGGAGTCGATATCGCCAACGTGAAGATGTCGATGAATCCGTTC
>LFLF01000206.1 GCA_001184395.1 Candidatus Paraburkholderia calva
GCTTATGGTGGATGGTTTTGTTGTTCGCTGGTTTCCGACTTCGACAATCAGATTCTCAGCTGAAACCACCACTGCCTTCAATTTCCCGCCTCAACTACCCCCCATACACCACTTCCGACTTTAGCTCTCGTACAATCCCGCTCACCCCTTGTCAGATTTATAGACATAGTTTTACTTTCGTGAAGACCGTTTTCGTGGCGAAGCCTAGCCGACGGTCTTGTTCAAACCAACGAGTTAGGACATACGTCGATGGAACTTCGCAAGCAACTTGTCGATTCCATTCCGGATGTCGGATCCGCTCTCGAGTTCGTCGTAAGCGTTGGCCACCTGTTCTGCAAGGGGTGTGATCTCGCTTAACTCTGCAATGCGACCTACTGGCGTCTTGCCTCCTAGCGAAGTGGGCGGATGCCTTCCCTTTGGCTTGAGCTATTGCCTCGAAAGCCGTTCCTTGATGGAAAAAGATCATGATTCGCCGAACGAATTCTATGACAGACAGTTCATTTTGCGCGATGACGTGTCAAATTGGCGTAAAGAAGCGCACCTTGTCTTGCAGGGAAAGCGATTTGCCGGTTCGCGTATAAATGGACGGGCACGAATCACACCGCATACCCAATATTCGGGACGACTCGTATTGTCTTTGCAGACGACCGTACCTACGATGAGTACCCGTTAACCTCGCGGCTGACAGTCCTCGTAAGTGCGTCACTGATGTGAACGTATAGGGGGCCAAACGCCATGAGCCGCCGCCCAGCTTAAGTCGGCATTCCAACGATTATTCGAACGTTCGGGAGACAGGTATGCTCAGCGCCCATGAATTCGCAACTCTCATGCTTGTGAAGGACGCCGCCGATCAGATCGGTGAGAGGCAAGATCTCGAAACATTGCTGGAGCATCAACTGGTGGCCATGGAGCAACTCGTGGATGGTCCCGGGCTTCCGCGCATCACCGAATCCGGAGACTCGCTGCTTCGTGCAGTGTGACGCGCTCATTGATCGCAAGCGGGTCCGGCAGGCATGCTCCACTGAGCATGCCTGCCGCACATAAGGGCTCTCATGTCGAGACGCATTCGATCGGCATGAGACTGCCGGGCGAACCCCTCCCGGCGGCGGCATCGCCGCGCTGCCGCACTTTGCACAAAGCGCTTACCAGTCGTACCGCGCCGACGCAATGACGGTGCGGAGATTTCCGTAGATGCATACCGCCGACGATTGACAGCCGCCCACGTACCGGCGGTCAAAAATGTTCGTCGCATTGATGGCGAAGCGCCAGTCGCGCAGATCATAGTGCACGGTGGCATCGTAGAGCGTATAGCTCGGTACCGTGATGGAGTTGTCCGCCGCGCCCGCCACTGAGCTTTGATAACGCACGCCCGCGCCGAACCCCAGACCCTCGAGCGCGCCGGTGTGCCACGTCCAGTCCGCCCAGAGCGACGCCATCTGCCGTGGGCGAGGAATATCGACCTGCCACTTGTTCTGTGGTATAATCGTTCGCTTTCACGTTCTTGACGTCTTGATACACGTACGCGGTAATGATCGACAGGTTGTTCGTCAGCTTACCCACCGCGCTCAGTTCGATGTCCCGCGAGCGTCCCTCGCCCGTCTGCACATACGTGCTCTGAGAGATCGGCGGGGTTCGGGTTCGCCACGTTGGTCTGGTTGATCTGATAGAGCGCCGCATTCAGCGTCAGATTCTTGCCCGGCGAGCGCCAGCGCAAGCCCAAGCCCAGTTCGTTCCACCTGACGTCCACGCGTCGGCGACGTGTCGGCGCGGCGATTCTGCCGTCAGCCATTTTGAGGCCCAGTAGCGGATTGAACGAGGTCGAATAACTGAGATAAGGTGACAGCCTGTAATCGCCCAGGAGGGTCACGCCCACGTGCCCCGTGAAGGCGTGATCCGCCTGCGTTTGCCGCGTGCCGCCCATCAGGTCGTCTTGCGTGGTGATCGACTAGTCCTGGCGGCCGCCGACCGTGAATACCCAACGCTGCCATTTGACTTGATCCTGCAGGTATAGACCGAACGCGTCCATCGAGCTTTTCACGTCGGTTTGTAGGTACGCATCGGGAGACGAGAAGATTGCCGATGTAATGTGTGTAGACCGGATTGAACAGTTTCAGATCGGGTGCCAGCGCGAGTTGCTCGCTGTCCGTCGTGGTCTGCCGGTTGTATTCGAAGCTCGCCAGCACGGTATGGTCGAGCGGTCCGGTGCGGAAGGTCGCCTGCGCCTGGTTGTCGATATCGAAACGGTTGTAGTTGAACTGAAAAATGCCCGCATAGCGCGTGATCGATGCCATGGTCGGGTCGGCATCGTCGAGTCCGCCGCCGTACACCGACCGGTCGTTGGTCGAGAGATGCATGAGGCGCGCTCTGACGCACCTTCCAGACATCGTCGAACCGATGCTCGAACTGGTATCTGATCGACGCCTGGCGTTTGTTGTATCGGTCGAACTGCGGATCGCCCGTATAGAGATCGTTGGGTATCACGCCGTTCGGATTGGCCAGAACCGTGCCGTTCGAAGGCAGAAAGTTACCCGCCGTGTCGGTCCAGTCCTGCAAATAGGTCGCATAGAGTGTCAGCGACGTGGCGGCGTTCGGCTGCAATCTAACGGAAGGCGAGAGCGCCACACGCTGGTCCGCGTTCGGACCGATCTGCGCGTTGCCGTCGCGCGCGACACCTACCACGCGGTACGACAGCGTGCCGTCCTTGTCGATCTTGTCGCTGATATCGAACGCGACTTGCTTGCGCGCATAGTTGCCGATCTGCACTTCTATCTCTCGGATGCGTTCAACGTTGGCGAGCTTGCTCTGCACGTCGACGATCGCGCCCGGATCGCCTTGTCCGTAGAGCACCGATGTCGGACCGCACAGTCCGCTCAGACTGTCGATCATATACAGGTCGACGCGCCAGCTCGCGAGATTGAGCGTATTGGGCACCGACAGGCCATCGACGAACAACGTCGGCGTGAAGCCGCGCATTGCCGCGTACCAATCGGAGCGATTGTCCGAGCTGTAGGTCGAGAAACCCGGTATGTAACGCAGAGGGTCTGGTTGATATCGGTGGCACGGGTCATCTCGATCTGCTGGGCGGTCACCACGTTGATGGTTTGCGGAATCTCGTCGATGGGTGTGTCGGTCTTGGTGCCCGTCACGCTGCGACGGGCTACCAGTCCAGCGGTTGCGTCCGCGCCGGCGGTGCCCGGTAAATGAACCGCCGGGCGGCACCGAATCGGCGGCCGCCCCACCGGAAGGCGGCGACATGAGAGACGCGTCTGCCAGAATGTCCGACTGTGCCCACGCATGGGCTGCCGCGGCTAAATAGAAGGCCATGCCTGCACCAAGCGAAGTCGCACGCGCGTGCCGGTTCCCCGTTCCATCCTGTCTTGCTCTCCACTAACACTAATAGAGGGCCGCCCATCGGGCGAGCTCGTTTTTTCGGATTGTCGTTGTGTCGGCATGCCGGGGCGGCACGCCTATCATGCACTCTCAGGTTCCCCCATCGGAATCGCGCGGTCCGTGCTGGTGTGCTTACACTGTGATTCGCGCGCGCGACCTCCGCGCGGCAGAGATCGTCTGTCACGCTCGGAGCCGTCTAAAGACCGGTGGAAATGCCATATGCCGCAGCGGACATTTCGATCAAGCTATTTCGCCGCCCGCAATTATGGAAGAGTGAGAATTATTACCAATTGCGTGCGAATTTTTTGTCTCGTTTGGGCAGGTGAAACCTTAACCGCCGTCATGGCCCGACGTAATGACAACTTCTATCGCGATCGGGCCAACATGTTGCTGATGTTGCTGAAACTCGATGAAAACAGAAAATTTGAAAATCTGGAACCGGTCCTGGCGGCAGCGCTTCATGCCCATCCGCACGCATGCGGCCAACCCGGTGGTCGCCGGATGTGGATTTCGAGGATGATTTTCGCGATCCGTGGCATGCTCACGAGAAAACCCAGTTGATTTACCTGACGCAGGGAGTCGCGAGATTGGCACGACGGCGCCAACTATGCACAATCGACGCCTGTACAACGAGGCAGCGCCGGCTTGGGCAGACGCGAGCTTCTACACGTCGTACAGTCCGAAGACCCAGGACGTGGCTGCACCTTGAGTCTGTGATTACGCAATAGAACCGCTGCGGGCAGATTGCTTATGCGTCTGCCGAACTTTATTCTGGAACGGTCGTTCAACTGGATGTTAGGTGTGGAGCGTTTGTCAAAGCGCTAAATAGTCGACGTTCGGTGCGAGGAGAATCGATTTGCATCAATATAAATTTACATAATAAAATTGATCATACTTTCTTGTGTGCCGCAGCAAATTGAGCGTTCCGCAAAATTCCTTATCGAGCACATGCTCAAGCAATTCCTCGAACAACCAATCCTGAAAGCTCTTCACCTTGGGCAAATCCACCGAAGACTTAAGGCAACGCTGATTAAGTCCACCATTAGTGCTTGTCAGGTGTTATAGAGCGCACGTGCAAGGAGAAGAAAGGCAAACGACGATGAAGCAGCAGACGCTGGCGATGGCCGCGGATCAAGGTGCGG
>LFLF01000207.1 GCA_001184395.1 Candidatus Paraburkholderia calva
AGAATGCGACATTAGCAGCACCTGAATCAACGAAGTCCGGCGTTAAATTAGTTGGGTCTGAACGTCGCGTTGGCTCTTTCGAATGAGTAGGCGCACATTCAAAAAAACTATTTCAACAGCCTGTTAGGACATGTTCCTGTAAGTCATTGAAAGCGAAACCAGAACTACTCTGCGCGCGCGCAGGAATCGTGTTAAACAGGCAGTGACAGCAAGCGAGACACCGTGAAACCGCGCTCGCTGCTTTTCTTCCCTTGGACGGATAGTCAGCTTGTGCGACGACTCGCAACCCTTTGGCGTCTCGGCCGCGCTTTCGTGCGCAAGAGCCATCTCACCGACGACGGTGCATCGATGCAGCGTGTGGCGCGCTTTTTCGCATCGCACGGCGCGCGTGCTGCGCTGCTGACGGCGGGCGTGCCGGTGCTGCGTCAACTTTCCGCGCGTGCTGGAATCGGCGTCGGGCGCGCTGTCGCGTCATCTCGCGCTTGCTGAGACAGCCGTGCGCGTGGCGCTGGTAGAGATGGACGGCCTATTCGAGCCTTACGATCGCGAACGCTTTCGCGAGCCCTGCGCGGTCGCGTTGATCGCGACGCCCAGTTTCGGTCTCACCCACGTCAGCAGCAAGCCGTTGCGCTCGGGTATCGCCGAGCAGACGCACGCCGCGCGCATCGGCGAAACGGCCGTGCGTATAGCATTGCTGCGTCCAGATGCGCATCAGGAGCTCGACGACGATCTCGATCTCGCGCTGGCGACGGCGCGTTTCGCTGAGCGCCGTTCACCGAAGGCGCGCGGCCATGCACGCGGTGCAATGGGTCCAGCGCGCCAAAGAGAACGTCGATGCGATGATCGATCTGCGGCAGCGCGCCGCCGATCAGAGCTATCTGCGCTTCCGGCTGCTCGACGACGACCGGCTCGCCGTGCCGGAAGTGCTGTGGGACTTTTGTAACGCCTCGGTGCTGACGACCCGGCATATCGCGAGCGTGTCTCTCAAGGAGGACGCGCATGCGCTCGCGCTCAACGGCCTGAATCAGGCCGATCTCATCGCCACGCTGATCGAAGCGTTTTTCGAAATGGCGCTCGGCGTCGGTCTTTACCACGCGGGTCTGGATGCCGCGGGGGTGTGTCAGTATCGAGCCGGATACGCATGGCCAACTGGTGCTCGAAGCCGATAACCCGACCATGTTCTTCGCGACGCACGAACGCGAATTCATCGTCGGCGTGTCGGGCGCGCGGCTCGACGGCGATTAGCTTGACGGCGATTATAAAGCCGCGGCGCGCACGCATCTCGAACACGGGCGGCCGGAGTCGAATGCATTGCATCACGAGGTGCAGATCGAATCCACTTACCGGCGTGAGGCGGAGCGCTTCGCCTCGGCGCATACGCAGGGCAAGGCGCGCGTCTCGGATCTGTTCGATGCGATCGGCAAGGCGCCGGTCGAGCACATGTTCAGCGCGAAACACGGTGCGCTGCGGCGCGTGCGGTGCTGCTGTCGCGCTCGGTCGAAACCATCGAGCGCATGGCACATGAAGTCGCACCTGATGTCGACGTATGGAAGATCACGCGCCGCGTGCTCACGAGACTCGCCGGCGACCAGTTCGGTTGTCACGGCGCGCTGGCGTATCTGGCCCGCGAAGCGACCCACTGGCCGCGCCTGCCGACGCTGATCGCCAAACGCGCGGGAGCCGGGCAGCAAAACTGAACCATTCGAGCACGTTGCCGACGCCGACGGCGGTTACCGCGCGACTGGACTGCAACGATATCTTCGGGCTGTCGTCCGCGCAAGGGCGGTACGGGATGCGGCGTGAGGTCGATTGTGCGCGTGTATCGCGATTGAATCAAAGATGTTAGATCCAATATATTCTTTGAGTGCGATCTTATTCTTTGAGTGCGATCTTTCTTGATGCTCGCTTGACGTTCAATTCCACGATATTGGATAATTATTCCAATATCATGGAACTGTTGGGCACACGCATGGATCTGGAGGACGTCAACAGCTGCATCGCGCGACGCGTGCGCGAACTCAGAACTAACGTGGTTTCACCCTGGACGCGCTCGCGGCCCGCTGCGGCGTCAGCCGCTCGATGATCTCCACCATCGAGCGGGCCGTGTCCAGTCCGACCGCCGCCGTGCTGGAGAAAATCGCGGCCGGCTCGATGTTTCGCTCGCCAGCATGTTCGCCGACGACGAAGGCGCCGCCATGGAACTGCTTGTGCGCCGTGCGCAGCAAGCCGAATGGCGCGATCCCGAATCGGGCTACATGCGCCGGACGCTGACGCCGCCGAACTGGGCATCGCTGTTACAGATGGTCGAAGTCGTCTTCCCTGCCGGCGCGCGCGTCATGTACGAAGCGAGCGCGAGAGAAACGACGGTGCATCAGCAAATCTGGGTGGTGCACGGACAGATCGACGTGCTCGTCGGTGGGCAGCACTACGCCCTTCGCGAAGGCGATTGTCTGGCGATGACGCTGGGCCAGAGCCCCTGATCTTCAGCAGCAACAGCACCCGCAGCCCAGCCCGTTATGTCGTCGTGGTTTTCAATGCGGCCTCATGACGCACACTTCATCCGTAGGATCACGACATGTCTGAATCGACACGATGCGACGACGATACCGTCTTCATCGACTGCAACGAGGCCGACCACGCCGGCGCCATTCTGGACATCCTGAACGACACCATCGTCAACTCCACCGCGTTGTACGACTACGTGCCGCGTCCGCCCGGAGCAATGAGCCGATGGTTCGACGTGAAGCGCCCGAACGGCTTTCCCGTAATCGGCGCGGTAGACAGCGCGGGCACGCTGATGGGCTTCGCCAGTTGGGGCACATTCCGGGCGTTCCCCGCTTACAAGTATCACCGTCGAGCACAGCGTGTATGTGCATCGCGCGTATCGCGGCCGGGGTTTGGGCGCACGCCTCATGCGCAAGATCGTCGAACGCGCACGCAGGCTCAGGTGCACGTGCTCGTGGGCTGCATCGATGCGACCAATGTGGCAAGCATCGACCTGCACACGAAGCTCGGCTTCACGCACTCGAGCACCGTCACGCAAGCTGGCTTCAAGTTCGGCCGATGGCTCGACGCCGCGTTCTATCAGTTGACGCTGAAGACGCCAGCCCATCCTATCGACGGCTGAACGTTGAGGCGTCGTCTCACGCCAGCGCCAGAAAATTGCGCACCACGGCGGAGGGATCGTCGCGCTGCGCCGCCAGCGCGAGACGCGCCCGCAAGCCGCGCGTTACGAGCAGCCGGTACACGACACCCGCTACGCGGACCTGCGTGATCGATTTCGGCACGATCGAAATGCCCAGCCCCGCTGCCACGAGCGTCACGGCGGACGCCATCTGCGGCGCGGGCTGCGCGAGTTGCGGTTCGAAGCCCGCCGCGGCGCAGGCGGCGACGATATTGTCGAACAGCGTGCCGCCCGCGACGCGCGGCACCTGCACGAAGGGTTCGTCGGCGAGATCGGCGAGTGCGATCTTTTTGCGTGACGCCAGCCGGTGCGTGACCGGCATATGGCGACCAGCATCGCTTCGTCGCGCCAGTCCTGCTGAATCAGCACGTCGGAGACGCGCCGTACCGGCCGGATGATAGGACATCCAGTTGACCTGCTTCGATTTCATCGAGCAGCACGCCGTAGGTCGCCTCGTGCAGCGCCAGTTCGGCTTCCGGATACTTCCGCGCGGAAGCGGCAATCAGGCCCGAGACGTTTTCGTTGAACGCCGCCGTGCCGGTGAAGCCCACCTGCACATGGCCCGTTTCGCCCCGCGCCGCGTGCGGTCCGCTTGAACAACTCGACGTCGAGTTCCTTTTCGAGCGCCTTCACCTGCTGACTCAACGGGCTGGCCGATGCCCAGCACCTCCGCCACCTTGGTGACATTCGCCGCGTCCGCCACGGCGAGAAAGTAACGCAGATGCCGAAGCTCCATCGCTCTAAAGTCCTTATTGCTATCCAGCCAGTGCTAAAACGTATCGCTCGGAATAGTTTCATATATTGGACATATGGCCGCGCTTTGGCAACAATGGCTTTCATTCTTCGATCATCTGAACCTGCGTATGTCTTCCCCCACCCTTTCACCGTCCGCTACGCGCGAGCGAGATACCGCCACCGATGTGCTGTCGGCCGGCGTGTCGCCTAGTTCCACCGCGTACCGGCGCATTGCGCGGGCGCTGTTTCTGGCCGGCTTCTCGACGTTCTCTCTGCTGTATTGCGTGCAGCCGCTGCTGCCCGCCTTCACGCGCGAGTTCGGCATCGGCGCGGCCGCCAGTTCGCTTTCGTTGTCGTTTTCGTTGTCGTTATCGAGTCGGCCCTGAATAATCCTATTAAGGCGCCGCCGGCACTCATGCCGCAAGTAACTCCCCAACCAGGCGACTCAGCAAAGCGACGAGAACAAGGACGTAAAAAGCCGCAGTTTCCGGAGGATCATGCGCAGATTGTGGCCTGCACGGCACAGCACCGCGTGAATTGCGTCGCCG
>LFLF01000208.1 GCA_001184395.1 Candidatus Paraburkholderia calva
CAGGCTTCGACCAACGCCGCCTGACCAAAGAAAACCATACGCAAAATCCTAGATGTAAGTCGCGCTTCCCACGCCAGCAGATTTGCAGCGCTAGGCAACATTCATGCGCGTGCCTGTGCGCTCAAATGGCGCTTACGTTGTATTCATCGATTCGGGCGCAAACAGAGGCAGATTCATCGTGAGTGAGGCTTTGCGCCCGAATCGATGAATACAACGGCTTGTTCAGCGTTGCCCTAATGGATTTATCGATAACGAAATATCGACGAAAATTGAATCTCGCTATCCCTCGCTGATGAAAAGACGCTTGATCGCGATGCACTTCGCGCACCTCGACTGCGATCTCGATCACGCGTTGACGCACTGCTCCTTGTTGAATTTGTGCTCCCGCAAATGCCCGACCATCCGTGCCACGACTTCCGCCCAGTCACCATTGAATTGACGCCGGAAGAGTCGCATCGATGGATACCACGGGCTGTCTTCTCGCGTGTAGTGCCAGCGCCAGTCGTCGTAGGAGGGCAGCATGAGCCATACGGGCTTGCCCATAGCGCTAGCGACGTGAGCGATGGAAGTGTCCACCGTGATCACCAGGTCGAGTTCTGCAATCGCGCTGGCAGTTCCCGCCATCGTATTCAACTGCGCGCCGCCATCGTGAAAATTGCCGCGCATTCGCGAATAAGCTTCGGCTTCGTCCGCGCCCTTCTGCAAACTGAAAAATTCGAAGCCCTCGAGCTTGAAGATATCGTCGAGTACGGAAAGTGACGGCAGCGATTGCAGCCGATCGTTCTCGTGCGTCGGATTACCCTTGAAAACGACTCCTATCTTCAGCTAGTTTTTCTCGACGATCGGCAATTTGGAAGGAACATGCTCCGCTGTCCGTAGATAAGGTACCGTGCTCGGCAGCGATTCAAGATCGAGCGGCAGATGAGCTGGAATGGCGTGCGGAAACACCCAATAATCGACACCTGAAAAATTGGCCGCGTTAGCCGAATCGACCACCTGATCTGCCTCTCCCGATGCCTCGTAGAGCTCCACAAGAGGAGCATGACACACGAGCACCACGCGCGCAGCCCCAGACTCCTCGCGAAAAATGCGAGCGAACCGCATGAAGAAAATCTCGTCGCCAAGACCGAACTCACTCCAGATGGCAATCGATTTTTCTTTCAACGGCTGCCTGGTCCACTCAGGAATATCGCGCGGCGGTTCCATAGTCGTGCGACGATTGCGGCTCATCGTCGCCATCATGGCTTCGCGCAGACGAAAGCCTTCCCGCAGTTTGCCTCGCGAGATCGTGTGAAGCGCCCGGTACAGGCGCGTCAAGTGATCGGAATGAAGACGTTGCGAGCACTGTTCCCACCACGCATCCGCCTCTTCTGGTTGATACCAGCGCAGTGCTTTGAGCATGGCACCGTGATAGACCTCCAAGCGGTAAGGATAAAGCCGCGGCCTCCTTGGTCGCGACAAGACTCTGCTCGGCGCGGCGTGCCTGCCTGATCTGCCGGAGACAGTCATGCACCGAGGGCACCGCGAGCTTGCGCAACACGACCTTGATGGCACACTCTGTTACTCCGTTTGCCGTCTGTCGACATCCTGCTTCGTGTTGTCCTAGTTCTCGCGAATGAGCGTGACTTGCTCACATTCCGCCACCGGCGACATCTCAGAGACGAGATCGAGCACGTTGATCGAACGAGGCAGAAGGTTATTCTGCTTGCCAATCGTAAAATTGAAGCGATGCTTGCGATTGAACCTGCAGGGCTACTCACCCTTGCCGTAAAGATCCTCGTTCGGCACCGTGACGATCGCATAGCTTCCGAGTTTCAGTAGATCGAGCCAGCGCGCGAGTACCTTCTGCGGGTTGTCTTGCGTCGCAAGCGTGTGGCTTGCGTGCACGAAATCCAGACTCCCATCTCTGATCCCTTCCATCTTGGCGACGTCGCCGCACGACGGCGGCCAGTGTTGCACTGTTCGCATGAGAGGAAACGCCGCCACATGCGTGATGAGCAAATCATCAGCCCCGCCGATATCGACGCCCTCGCCTTTCAAATAAAATGCTGCACGAAGGCGGGGTCACGCGAGCGACGCAACGATGCTTTTGTTGTCTCTTTCATTATTCACCTCACAGCGCGCCCACAGCCTGGCCGGCTTCGACTCGCTCTTGCCACAGGGCCTGAATACGTTCGCCGAGAATCTCCGGAAGACCCTTGAAGATCAGCCTCTCGATCGCCTTCTTGCCCGCGAGCTTGCGCGCCAGTTCATTGCGCTCTTTCGAGTCGTTGATGAGACGCAGCGCCGATTCTTTGTACTCCTCGGTCGTCTTCGCGATCATCCACTCCGGAAAACCCAAACGGCGGAACATGTCCTTGTCGATGTGCTCGTGAACCTCACGGTTTGTCTTGCATACGCCCACGAGCCTTGCCCACACCGTGTCTACGATGCCATTCATGTTGCCGAACGGGAACGGGTTCAGGAACACGTCGTAGCCGCTGATCACCTTCATGTAGTTCTCATAGTTCTGGTGCTTGTGCACGACGCCTTTATCGCCTATCAAACGATGTACGAGGTTGCGCACCTGCGGGAACGTGATGCCCGTGGCCTGACCAACGAGGAAGTTGAATTTCACCGGCACGCTGGCCTGATTGGCGATATCCGCGCACGTCTGCAGGAAACCCGGATTGAGCTTGATGGTCGTGCCCGCCACCGCGATCTTCACAGGGTCGCCCTTCGTCCGTTTCCTTGCCCGGCAGTTCGAGTTCGAGCATGGCTGCGGGCGGGCGATACGGCATGCCGTCGCGCGGCAGCTTCAACAGCGTCTCGCTGAAACACGCTTCGTCGCCGACATAATCTTCTTCCACGACGACATAGTCTATCGCGTGGCCGTGCGTGGTGACCGGGTGACCCAGCGCCATCAATTGCATCGGAGCGACACGCAGGCACGCGAGTACCATGGTGATCGGAAACATGCCAACGCTCGGCACCTGATCGAGCTGCTCTGGCAGCCAGTACAGGATCACCTCACGCTTCTGGTGCGCGGCCGGAGTTCCGAGAAACCGCGACGACAGGATCGTCATTGCAAGTCTCGCAGTCGATACCTTGTCGAAGTTCCAAAGCACATCCCAATCGAGGCGAACTTCCGATTCCGGCGTATAGAGAAGGCGGAACTTGTTCATATCCGCCGTGCGCAGCTGCACTGAGTGCTTTGCATCTTCTTTGTGACTGAGCGAACGCAGGATGTGGTCCGAACGGACTGGCCGCGAACAGACCTGCCATCCAGCGCTGAAACGGCAAAGTCTTCCTGATTCCTTCCTCCGAGAATTTGAACTCGGGATTGGTCAGAAGCGGAGGTAATTGCCGCGGTGAGACGAGTCAGCAAATGATCGTCCATGATGTCCCTGGCCTCACTCGACTGCGCTCAGCTATCGACGTCCACGAGAACACCGTAGTTCTGGTCGATTCTGGCGAGCAGCTTCAACATCTCCCGACCGCAGCAGCGTGATCATGGCGATAGCAAAGATATTCGAACTTGTTGATGCTGAATGCATGATGTCATCCTATATTTTGAGGTGAAGCGCGAAATGCTGAATCGATGGAGATGCAGACGTGCATGTGATCGGATTAGTGACTCCAGGACACGGAGACCCAGTATTGCGTCGGCTTCTTTCCAGGATTTACCTACGACGTCTCCGAGAAGCCGAACGGTTTTGCAACCGAGGCGCAAACGGTGGCGCCCCACGACGTGAGCCAGTCGAGGCTGGCGCCATAGCCGGCGAGAATGCGGTTGTTGGTGACGCCCTGCAACCGGGATAGGTGTTCTCCCAGCTGTCCCACGGCGAGTGGTTCACCCGTCCATACGCAAAATCGCTGAACAACCCGAACTGGAGCTGATGTCCGGCAGCGACCGGTACGCGTTGATACACGCCGAACTCGCCGACGACGCCCTCATCCGCGGAGCCTTCGTCCGCGCCGTAAGCACGAACGGCCGACGGACCACCTAGGGCAACGCTGATTAGGTCCACCATTAGCAGGCTATTGAAATACCCTCTACGCGGGTCATCTGATTGGGAAGGGCAAACGTTGAATCAAGGAATCGAACGACACTGAGACCGAAACGATGCGCGGAGCGGACGGCTACACCGAATTGATGTTCACGATGACCACGCTGGATGACTTCATTCTGGCCAATCCAACGACACGGCGGGATTGGTGGCAACGTGCCGCGCGAACAATGTGACCTTGCAGGTGGCACAAAACGTCGGCCGCGCAGGCGGTGGCGCCATTAGTCAGCGCAAACGCAAATGCATTGAGCAGGTGTTTGGTTAGAGCAAGACAGTCGGGAGGATTCGGCAGGCGATGTATCGAGGACTGAAGCGCGTCGACCAATTCTTTCTGCTGATCCAGGCAGCTTACAACCTGACGCGCATGGGAACGCTGGCCGCTCGGGCGGCATGAGAGCGA
>LFLF01000021.1 GCA_001184395.1 Candidatus Paraburkholderia calva
GGGCGACAACGTGTCGATCACGGTCAAGCTGATCGCCCCGATCGCCATGGAAGAAGGTCTGCGCTTCGCCATTCGTGAAGGCGGTCGTACCGTCGGCGCCGGTGTCGTGGCGAAGATTATCGAGTAATATATTAAGCTTGCCCGAAATTTTCGGGCATTGCTCGATTTGCGGTTGAAGTAAGGCAGTACAAAACCGGGGCCGGATTCGTGTTCTCAACGCGCATCCGGTCTCACGCTCTTTTGCCAAATGTGCGGTGCAACACCGCCTCGCTCTTTTCAAGGAATTGTCATGCAGAACCAGAAAATCCGCATTTGCCTGAAGGCTTTCGACTATCGCCTGATTGATCAATCGGCAGCCGAGATCGTCGATACCGCGAAGCGGACTGGCGCGATCGTTCGTGGCCCGGTGCCGCTCCCGACGCGTATTCAACGTTTTGACATTCTGCGTTCGCCGCACATCAACAAGACGTCGCGCGACCAGCTCGAAATCCGCACCCACCAGCGCCTGATGGACATCGTCGATCCGACGGACAAGACCGTCGACGCGCTGATGAAGCTCGACCTGCCGGCCGGCGTCGACGTCGAGATCAAGCTGCAGTAAATCTTTACGCTGAGGCTCAAAGCTCCGCCGGACATCGGACGAAGCTAAGTCTTTGAATTGCTTGCTGGAACGGAAAAGCCTTGCTATTCTCCAAGAATTTTCCGCGTCTATGCGCAAGCGATGGCGCAAAAAGTAGTGCAAGAATAGCCGTCCGTGCAAGAATAGCCGTCCAGTCTTCCGTGACGAACCGGCATTTGTAAACTACTAACCCCGTACTAACCCCGACCAATCGCAGTTGGGAATGGAGAAAACGATGAGCCTTGGACTTGTAGGTCGCAAGGTTGGCATGACCCGTATCTTCACGCCTGAGGGGGACTCGATCCCCGTCACCGTGCTGGACGTGTCGAACAACTGTGTGACGCAGATCAAGACCGTTGAAACGGATGGTTATACCGCCGTTCAGGTTGTATTCGGTACTCGCCGCGCCTCGCGCGTGACGAAGCCGCTGGCGGGCCATCTCGCCAAGGCCGGCGTCCAAGCCGGTGAAATCCTCAAAGAATTCCATATCGATACGGCCAAGGCAGGCGAACTGTCGAACGGCGCCGTCGTCGGTACGGACATTTTCGAAGTTGGCCAGAAAGTTGACGTGCAAGGCACGTCGATCGGTAAGGGCTACGCCGGTACGATCAAGCGCTACAACTTCGGTTCGGGCCGCGCATCGCACGGTAACTCGCGTTCGCACAACGTTCCAGGTTCGATCGGTATGGCGCAGGATCCGGGTCGTGTGTTCCCGGGTAAGCGCATGACGGGTCACCTCGGCGACGAGACCGTCACGGTTCAGAATCTCGAAATCGCACGCATCGACGCAGAACGCAATCTGCTGCTCGTTCGCGGTGCTATTCCGGGTGCGAAGGGCGGCAAGGTCTTCGTGACCCCGGCCGTCAAGGCGCGCGCTGTGAAAGGAGCGAAATAATGGAACTTAAGCTCCTGAATGCCAATGGTCAGGAAGGCGCTGGCGTGAAGGCATCGGACGTCGTGTTCGGTCGCGACTACAACGAAGCCATGATTCACCAGATCGTCGTCGCTTATCAGGCGAACGCACGTAGCGGCAACCGCGCTCAGAAGGACCGCGAGCAAGTCAAGCACACCACCAAGAAGCCGTGGTGTCAGAAGGGTACGGGCCGTGCTCGTGCCGGTATGTCGTCGAGCCCGTTGTGGCGTGGCGGTGGTCGCATCTTCCCGAATTCGACGGAAGAGAACTTCTCGCACAAGGTTAACAAGAAGATGCATCGTGCAGGCCTCTGCTCGATCTTCTCGCAGCTGGTTCGCGAAGGCCGTATCGCCGTGGTCGAAGACCTGGCGCTCGAGGCCCCGAAGACTAAGTTGTTGGCCGATAAATTCAAGGCTATGGGTCTCGACTCCGTGTTGGTCATCACCGATACGGTCGACGAAAACCTGTACCTCGCGTCGCGCAACTTGGCCTGCGTGGCAGTTGTCAAGCCGCGTTACGCCGACCCGCTCTCGCTGATCTACTTCAAGAAAGTGTTGATCACGAAGGCTGCGGTCGCTCAGATCGAGGAGTTGCTGTCATGAGCGAAGTTCGCAAAAACGATCATCGTTTGATGCAAGTTCTGCTCGCGCCAGTGATCTCCGAGAAGGCGACGCTGGTTGCCGACGAGAACGAACAAGTCGTGTTCGAAGTTGCGCTGGACGCCACGAAGCGGGAAGTGAAGGCTGCTGTTGAGCTGCTCTTCAAGGTCGAAGTCAATTCCGTCAACGTGCTGGTCAAGAAGGGCAAGGCCAAGCGTTTTGGCCGCTTCAACGGCAAGCGCAAGGACGTGAAGAAGGCATACGTCTGCTTGAAGTCCGGCCAGGAAATCAACTTTGAAGCGGAGGCCAAGTAATCATGGCAATCGTGAAAGTTAAACCGACCTCGCCGGGTCGCCGTGCGATGGTCAAGATCGTCAACAAGGATCTGCATAAGGGCAAGCCGCACGCAGCGCTGCTCGACACGCAATCCAAGTCGGCGGGCCGTAACAACAACGGCCGTATCACCACACGTCACCAGGGTGGTGGTCACAAGCAGCATTACCGTATCGTCGATTTCCGTCGCAACAAGGACGGCATCCCGGCAAAGGTCGAGCGTCTCGAGTACGACCCGAACCGTAGCGCGAACATCGCGCTGGTTCTGTACGCAGACGGCGAGCGCCGCTACATCATCGCGCCTAAGGGCGTGACGGTCGGCACGCAGCTCATGTCCGGTTCGGAAGCGCGGATCCGCGTAGGTAACGCCCTCCCGATCCGCAACATCCCGGTCGGTACGACGATCCACTGCATCGAGATGCTGCCTGGCAAGGGCGCGCAAATGGCGCGTTCGGCTGGTACGTTCGCCATGCTGCTGGCTCGCGAAGGCGTCTACGCTCAAGTGCGTTTGCGCTCGGGCGAAATCCGCCGCGTGCACGTCGAGTGCCGCGCGACCATCGGTGAGGTGGGCAACGAAGAGCACAGCCTCCGTCAGATCGGTAAGGCCGGTGCGAACCGCTGGCGCGGCATCCGTCCGACGGTGCGTGGTGTTGCAATGAACCCGATCGATCACCCGCACGGTGGTGGTGAAGGCCGCACGGCAGCAGGTCGCGATCCGGTGAGCCCGTGGGGCACGCCGACGAAGGGTTATCGCACCCGCAGCAACAAGCGCACGACGACGATGATCGTCCAGCGCCGTCACAAGCGTTAAGGAGTAAGCAATGACACGTTCTGCTAAAAAAGGTCCGTTCTGCGACGCTCATTTGCTGAAGAGGGTTGAGGCGGCTGCATCGACGCGTGACAAGAAGCCGATCAAGACCTGGTCGCGTCGTTCGACGATTCTGCCGGACTTCATCGGTCTGACGATCGCTATTCACAACGGCCGTCAACACGTTCCGGTGTATGTCACGGAAAACATGGTCGGCCACAAGCTTGGCGAGTTCGCAGTGACGCGTACGTTCAAGGGTCACGCGGCCGACAAGAAGGCCAAGAAATAGGGGGCAATCAAGATGGAAGTGAAGGCAATTCATCGCGGTGCCCGCATCTCGGCTCAGAAAACGCGCCTTGTGGCTGACCAGATCCGTGGTCTGCCGGTCGACAAGGCGCTGAACGTTCTGACGTTCTCGCCGAAGAAGGCGGCGGGTATCGTCAAGAAGGTTGTGCTGTCTGCGATCGCGAATGCGGAACACAACGAAGGCACCGATATCGACGAGCTCAAGATCACGAGCATCTACGTCGACAAGGCTGCTTCGCTGAAGCGTTTCGCCGCACGCGCTAAGGGTCGAGGTAACCGCATCGAGAAGCAATCCTGTCACATCACTGTGAAGGTCGGGAATTAAGGAGCGCCATACGATGGGACAAAAAATTCATCCGACTGGCTTCCGTTTAGCCGTCAGCCGCAATTGGGCTTCGCGTTGGTACGCGAACAATAACAATTTCGCGGCGATGTTGCAGGAAGACATCGGTGTTCGTGAATACCTGAAGAAGAAGCTGAAGAACGCTTCGGTCGGTCGCGTCGTCATCGAGCGTCCGGCGAAGAACGCGCGCATCACGATTTACAGCTCGCGTCCGGGCGTCGTCATCGGCAAGAAGGGTGAAGACATCGAATCGCTGAAGGCCGAGCTGCAAAAGCGCATGGGCGTTCCGGTTCACGTCAACATCGAAGAAATCCGCAAGCCGGAAACGGATGCTCAGCTCATCGCTGACTCCATCACGCAGCAGCTCGAGCGCCGGATCATGTTCCGCCGTGCGATGAAGCGCGCGATGCAAAACGCGATGCGTCTCGGTGCCCAGGGCATCAAGATCATGAGCGCGGGTCGTCTGAACGGTATCGAAATCGCTCGTACCGAGTGGTATCGCGAAGGTCGCGTGCCCCTCCATACGCTGCGTGCAGATATTGACTACGCAACGTCTGAAGCCAAGACGACGTACGGCATCATTGGCGTGAAGGTGTGGGTCTACAAGGGCGACACGCTGGGCCGCAACGATGCGCCGGTCGTGGAAGCCGTGGCCGAAGAAAAGCGTCCGCGCCGCAACGCACGTCCGGGTGGCGATCGCCGTCCGCGCCGTGACGGTGAAGGTGCGCCGGGCGGTGCATGTCGCGGCGGTCCCCGTCGTGGCGGCGCTGGCGGTGACACGAAGAGTGGAGCATAACGATGCTGCAACCGAAACGCAGAAAGTATCGCAAAGAGCAGAAAGGTCGTAATACCGGTAAGGCGACGCGCGGCAGCGCAGTGTCGTTCGGTGAATACGGTCTGAAGGCTATCGGTCGTGGCCGTTTGACCGCGCGTCAAATCGAAGCTGCACGTCGTGCGATGACGCGTCACATCAAGCGTGGCGGCCGGATCTGGATCCGCATTTTCCCGGACAAGCCGATTTCGCAAAAGCCGGCCGAAGTACGTATGGGTAACGGTAAGGGTAACCCGGAGTACTACGTCGCAGAAATCCAACCGGGCAAGATGCTGTACGAAATGGACGGTGTCACCGAAGAACTGGCGCGCGAAGCGTTCCGTCTGGCTGCAGCCAAGCTGCCGCTCAAGACGTATTTCGTGGTCCGTCAGCTCGGCGCCTAAGGAGTAAATGATGAAGGCAACTGAACTTCGCCAGAAAGACCAGTCCGCACTCAATCAAGAGCTGTCGGATCTGCTGAAGGCGCAATTTGGCCTGCGTATGCAACTCGCGACCCAGCAGCTCACCAATACGAGCCAGCTGAAGAAGGTCCGTCGCGACATCGCGCGTGTGCGGACCGTCATGACCGAGAAGGCGAACCAGAAATGAACGATAGCGTGAAAATCTCGCTCAAGCGGACGCTGGTCGGCAAGGTCGTCAGCAACAAGATGGACAAGACGGTCACCGTCCTGGTCGAGCACCGCGTGAAGCATTCGATTTACGGCAAGTACGTCGTGCGTTCCAAGAAGTACCACGCACACGACGACGCGAACACGTACAACGAAGGCGATCTCGTCGAAATCCAGGAAACCCGTCCGATTTCGAAGACGAAGGCCTGGGTTGTGTCGAAGCTGGTTGAAGCGGCTCGTGTCTAACAGTAATACCACGATGTGGAAGTAAAGAGTGTCGCAGTAAGTTTTGCTTGCAAGACCGAGATTATTTGTTATAGTCCCGCTCTTGCCTCTTTGTGGGAGCTCTGTCGCTGGCGAAATTGGTGGGGGAAGCCGGCTTGGGCGCCAGCCTGAGTCGACAGATTCACCGGATTGCGATGGCGGGTTTCGTCTGCCGTTGCTGCCTGTTCTAACCCAAGCAGCCATTTGGCTGGCGGGACCAAGACTGACCGGCTGTGCCATGGTGGTGCAATCGGATTAAGTTGGGAAAGGTGTAAACCATGATCCAGACCGAAACTCGGCTTGAGGTGGCCGACAACACGGGTGCGCGTGAAGTCATGTGCATCAAGGTGCTCGGCGGCTCGAAGCGTCGTTACGCAAGCATTGGCGACATCATCAAGGTGATCGTCAAGGAGGCGACGCCGCGCGGACGCGTGAAGAAGGGCGAAATCTACAACGCTGTGGTCGTTCGTACGGCCAGGGGCGTGCGTCGCCAGGATGGCTCGCTCATCAAGTTCGATGGCAATGCCGCCGTTCTGCTGAATACGAAGCTCGAGCCGATCGGCACGCGTATTTTTGGGCCGGTCACGCGTGAACTGCGTAGCGAACGATTCATGAAGATCGTTTCGCTTGCACCAGAAGTGCTGTAAGGAGTCGTGATGAACAAGATTCGCAAGGGTGACGAAGTCATCGTCACGACCGGCAAGGACAAGGGTAAGCGCGGTACCGTGCTGGCCGTTGCTGAAGACCGTGTCACCGTCGAGGGTATCAACCTCGTCAAGAAGCACGTGAAGCCGAACCCGATGAAGGGTGCGACGGGCGGTGTGGAAGCCAAGTCGATGCCGCTGCATATTTCGAACGTCGCATTGGTCGACGCGAATGGCAAGGCATCGCGTGTGGGCATCAAGGTCGAAGACGGAAAGAAGGTTCGTTTCCTGAGGTCGACTGGTGCCACGCTTAACGCCTGACGCGGAGTTAAAAAATGGCTCGTCTACAAGAGATTTACAAAGAAAAGGTTGTGCCGCAACTCGTTGAGACATTCGGCTACAAGTCCATCATGGAAGTGCCGCGCATCACCAAGATCACCCTGAACATGGGTCTTGGCGAAGCCGTCGCCGACAAGAAGATCATCGAAAACGCCGTGGGTGACCTGACGAGGATCGCCGGCCAGAAGCCGGTTATCACGAAGGCGCGCAAGGCAATCGCAGGTTTCAAGATTCGTCAGGGCTACCCGATCGGCGCGATGGTCACGCTGCGCGGCCAAGCGATGTACGAATTCCTCGACCGTTTCGTGACGGTTGCGCTCCCGCGTGTGCGTGACTTCCGTGGCGTGTCGGGCCGTGCATTCGACGGTCGTGGCAACTACAACATCGGTGTGAAAGAGCAGATCATTTTCCCCGAAATCGACTACGACAAGATCGATGCGCTGCGTGGGCTGAACATCAGCATCACGACCACCGCGAAGACTGACGACGAAGCAAAGGCGCTGCTCGCCGGCTTCAAATTCCCGTTCAGAAACTGAGGTTACCGTGGCTAAGCTGACACTGATCGAACGTGAAAAGAAGCGCGCGCGCCTGGCAGCTAAGTACGCTCCGAAGCGTGCTGAGCTGAAGGCTGTGATCGACGACGCAAGCAAGTCGGACGAAGAGCGTTACTTCGCCCGCCTGGCGCTGCAACAACTGCCGCGTAACTCGAATCCGACTCGCAAGCGTAACCGCTGTGCGATCACGGGTCGTCCGCGTGGCACGTTCCGCAAGTTCGGACTCGCGCGCGGCAAGATTCGTGAAATCGCTTTCCGCGGCGAAATCCCCGGCCTGACCAAGGCGAGCTGGTAATAGGAGAAACATAAGATGAGCATGAGTGATCCTATTGCCGATATGCTGACTCGCATCCGCAACGCGCAGATGGTCGAGAAGGTTTCGGTGACGATGCCCTCGTCTAAAGTCAAGGTTGCGATTGCGCAGGTTTTGAAGGAGGAAGGTTATATCGACGACTTCGCAGTGGCGAGGACGGAATTGAACATCGCGTTGAAGTACTACGCTGGCCGTCCGGTCATCGAGCGCCTCGAGCGCGTCTCGAAGCCTGGCCTGCGCGTGTACCGCGGTCGCAACGACATTCCGCAGGTCATGAATGGCCTGGGCGTTGCAATCGTGTCGACGCCGAAGGGTGTGATGACCGACCGCAAGGCGCGCCAGACCGGCGTCGGTGGCGAACTCATCTGCTACGTCGCTTAACGCCTAAGGAGAGAAGAAACATGTCTCGAGTAAGTAAAAGCCCGATCACGCTGCCGCAAGGCGCGGAAGTGGCGATCAGCGGCGACGCCATCACCGTGAAGGGTCCGCTCGGCACGATCTCGCAACCAGCCAACAAGCTGGTCGCGCTGACGAACGAGAACGGCACCCTGAAGCTGGCCCCGACGGATGAGAGCCGCGAAGCAAACGCGGTGTCCGGCACGATGCGCGCCCTGGTGGCGAACATGGTGCAGGGCGTTACCAAGGGTTTCGAGCGCAAGCTGATGCTGGTTGGCGTTGGTTATCGTGCGCAAGCGCAAGGCGACAAGCTGAACCTGTCGCTGGGTTTCTCGCACCCCGTGGTGCACCAGATGCCGGAAGGCGTCAAGGCTGAAATCCCGTCGCAGACCGAAATCGTGATCAAGGGGATCGACAAGCAGAAAGTCGGACAGACCGCAGCAGAAGTGCGCGGCTATCGTCCGCCGGAGCCTTACAAGGGCAAGGGCGTGCGCTATTCCGACGAGGTCGTGATCCTCAAAGAAACGAAGAAGAAGTAAGGGTGCGCAATCAATCATGGATAAGACTCAATCTCGCCTGCGCCGCGCTCGTCAGACGCGTATCAAGATCGCTGAGCTGCAGGTTCCGCGTCTGGCCGTGCATCGCACGAATACGCATATCTACGCGCAAGTGTTCTCGGCATGCGGCACGAAGGTCGTGGCAAGCGCCTCGACGCTGGAAGCTGAAGTGCGCGCTGAGCTGGCCGACAAGTTGGGCAAGGGCGGCAACGTCAATGCAGCGACCCTGATCGGCAAGCGTATCGCCGAAAAGGCCAAGGCTGCCGGCATCGAATCCGTCGCCTTCGACCGCTCGGGTTTCCGCTACCACGGCCGCGTCAAAGCGCTGGCTGATGCGGCGCGTGAAGCCGGGCTCAAGTTCTAAGGGAAGAATTCGTCATGGCAAAGATGCAAGCGAAAGTTCAGGCTGACGAACGCGACGACGGCCTGCGCGAAAAGATGATTTCGGTCAACCGCGTGACCAAGGTCGTGAAGGGTGGCCGTATTCTCGGTTTCGCCGCACTGACTGTGGTTGGCGACGGTGATGGCCGCGTCGGCATGGGCAAGGGCAAAGCGAAGGAAGTTCCGGTTGCCATTCAGAAGGCAATGGAACAAGCCCGCCGCAACATGTTCAAGGTGCCCCTGAAGAGTGGCACGCTGCAACACGAAGTGCACGGTAAGCACGGCGCATCGGCGGTCCTCCTCGCTCCGGCGAAGGACGGTACTGGCGTGATCGCCGGCGGTCCGATGCGCGCAGTGTTCGGCGTGATGGGTGTGCAAAACGTTGTGGCTAAGAGCCACGGTTCGACGAACCCGTACAACCTCGTCCGTGCGACGCTGGACGGCCTGCGCAAGCAGTCGACCCCGGCAGACATCGCGGCGAAGCGTGGTAAGTCCGTCGAAGACATTCTTTCTGGGCCAAGGTGGTCACGCCATGTGTGAAAAAACTGTCAAGGTTCAGCTCGTCAAGAGCCTGATCGGGACTCGCGAAACGCACCGCGCTACGGTGCGTGGCCTCGGCCTGCGTCGCCTGAACTCGGTCTCCGAGCTGCAGGACACGCCGGCAGTGCGCGGGATGATCAACAAGGTCTCGTACCTCGTTAAGGTCATCGCCTAAGCGGCCGACCAAGCATCCACAAGGAGTTGAACATGGAATTGAATAACCTGAAGCCCGCAGAAGGCGCGAAGCACGCAAAGCGTCGCGTCGGTCGCGGGATCGGTTCGGGCCTCGGCAAGACCGCTGGCCGCGGCCATAAGGGTCAGAAATCGCGTTCCGGCGGCTTCCACAAGGTCGGCTTCGAAGGCGGTCAGATGCCTCTGCAGCGTCGTCTGCCGAAGCGCGGTTTCACCTCACTGATGAAGGAATTCGTCGGTGAAGTGAATCTGAATGATCTGGAAAAGCTGCCGGTCGACGAAATTGATCTCCTAGCGCTGAAGCAAGCGGGTCTGGTCGGCGAGCTTATCAAGAGCGCGAAGATCATCAAGACCGGCGAGATCACGCGCAAGGTCACGGTGAAGGGTCTGTCGGCAACGGCAGGCGCCCGTGCAGCAATCGAAGCCGCTGGCGGTTCGTTTGCCGAGTAACTGGCTGATCGCTGTTACTAGCACTAGCATCGGAGAAGGTTCTTGGCTAACAGCCCGAGTCTCGCAAAACCCGGTCGAAGCGCGGCGAAATTCGGCGATCTGCGTAAGCGCGCATTCTTTTTGCTGCTTGCGCTGATCGTCTACCGCATTGGTGCGCACATTCCAGTTCCCGGCATCGATCCGGATCAACTGGCCAAGCTGTTCCAAAGCCAGTCGGGCGGCATCCTGGGCATGTTCAACATGTTCTCGGGTGGCGCGCTTTCCCGGTTCACGATCTTTGCGCTGGGCATCATGCCCTACATTTCGGCCTCGATCATCATGCAGTTGTTGTCGATCGTGTCGCCACAAATGGAGGCCTTGAAGAAGGAAGGGCAAGCGGGTCAACGGAAGATCACGCAGTACACGCGTATTTTCACGGTGGTTCTAGCTACTTTCCAGGCGTTCGGTATCGCTGTCGCTCTGGAAAACCAGCCGGCTCTGGTGCTGGACCCCAGCGTTGTGTTCCGTCTCACGACGGTTGTGACGCTGGTGACGGGCACGATGTTCCTGATGTGGCTCGGTGAGCAGATCACGGAGCGCGGTCTCGGAAACGGCATCTCGATCATCATCTTCGGTGGTATCGCGGCGGGCTTCCCGAATGCAATCGGTGGTCTGTTCGAGCTGGTTCGCACCGGTTCGATGAGCATCATCTCGGCGATCATTATCGTCGTGCTGATCGCGGCGGTTACGTATCTGGTCGTGTTCATCGAACGCGGTCAGCGCAAGATTCTCGTGAATTACGCGAAGCGCCAGGTTGGTAACAAGATTTACGGCGGACAGTCGTCTCATCTGCCGCTCAAGCTGAATATGTCGGGTGTGATTCCGCCGATCTTCGCGTCGTCGATCATCCTCTTCCCGGCAACCATCCTGAACTGGTTCAGTTCAGGATCGCGTACCGGCTGGTTCGCGAACACGTTGCACAACGTGGCCGAGGCCATCAAGCCTGGTCAACCTGTGTACGTGCTGCTATATGCGTTGGCAATCGTCTTCTTCTGCTTTTTCTACACCGCACTGGTGTTCAACAGCCGGGAGACTGCCGACAGCTTGAAGAAGAGCGGTGCATTCGTTCCGGGTATCCGTCCGGGCGATCAGACTGCACGGTATATCGACCGCATCCTCACGCGTCTGACGCTGGCTGGTGCAATCTACATCGTATTCGTGTGCCTGCTGCCTGAGTTTCTGGTGTTGCGCTGGAACGTGCCGTTTTATTTTGGTGGAACGTCGCTGTTGATTATTGTCGTTGTCACGATGGACTTCATGGCTCAGGTTCAGTCGTACGTGATGTCGCAACAATATGAGTCGCTGCTCAAGAAGGCTAACTTCAAGGGCGGCAACATCCCGATGCGTTGATTTAGAACTATGGCCAAAGACGATGTAATCCAGATGCAGGGTGAGGTCATCGAAAACCTTCCCAACGCTACTTTCCGGGTGAAATTGGAAAATGGCCATGTTGTTCTGGGGCATATTTCTGGAAAGATGCGGATGCACTATATCCGCATCCTGCCGGGCGACAAGGTTACGGTTGAACTGACGCCTTACGATCTGTCTCGTGCGCGGATCGTGTTCCGGGCGAAGTGATTTAGAAAAAGGGTAATATCATGAAAGTGATGGCATCGGTTAAGCGCATTTGCCGCAATTGCAAGATCATCAAGCGCAAGGGCGTTGTGCGTGTGATTTGTAGCTCTGATCCGCGCCACAAACAGCGTCAAGGCTGAACGCCGCGCTTTTGCTTGCGCTTTTTGTTTGAGGAAAAACAATGGCTCGTATCGCAGGGATTAACATCCCGAATCACCAGCATACCGAAATCGGCCTGACGGCAATCTTCGGCATCGGCCGCATGCGTTCGCGCGGCATTTGCACTGCTGCTGGTGTGGAATTTTCGAAGAAGGTCAAGGACCTCACCGACGCAAACCTCGAAAAGCTGCGTGACGAAGTGGGCAAGTTCATTGTCGAAGGCGATCTGCGCCGTGAAGTGACGATGAACATCAAGCGCCTGATGGACTTGGGTTGCTACCGCGGCATGCGCCATCGCAAGGGTCTGCCCCTGCGTGGCCAGCGTACGCGTACGAATGCACGTACCCGCAAGGGTCCGCGTCGTGCAGCGCAATCGCTGAAGAAGTAAGCCAAACTGACAGTTACAGGAAAACGTAATGGCTAAGGCTTCGAACAATTCCGCGGCGCAACGCGCTCGCAAGAAGATCAAGAAGAACGTCGCCGAGGGCGTGGTTCACGTTCACGCGTCGTTTAACAATACCATTATCATGATCACCGACCGTCAAGGTAACGCACTGGCATGGGCGACCTCGGGTGGTCAGGGCTTCAAGGGCTCGCGTAAGTCGACGCCGTTTGCAGCTCAGGTCGCTGCCGAATCGGCTGGCCGCGTGGCAATGGAATACGGCGTGAAGAACCTCGAAGTGCGGATCAAGGGCCCCGGTCCTGGCCGCGAATCGGCGGTGCGCGCGCTGCATGGTCTTGGCATCAAGATCACCGCGATCTCCGACGTGACGCCGGTCCCGCACAACGGTTGTCGTCCGCCGAAGCGCCGTCGTATCTAAAAGTACGTCGACGCTGCCGCATGTTTCCTGTCGATGCGAAAGTATCGGCGGGTTTTGTGCGTTACAGATTTAGTTTTGACTAAGCCCACCGTTCGGCCCAAAGGGCGCGAACTAGCGCAGATGGAAGTTTTCCTGAAGTTTGCGTGATCAATATTTAAGGATGCAAAGTGGCACGCTATACCGGTCCCAAAGCAAAACTGTCCCGCCGCGAGGGCACAGATCTGTTCCTGAAGAGCGCGCGCCGCTCGCTCGCTGACAAGTGCAAGCTCGACAGCAAGCCTGGCCAGCACGGCCGGACCTCGGGCGCGCGTACGTCCGACTATGGCGCCCAGTTGCGTGAAAAGCAGAAAGTGAAGCGTATTTATGGCGTTCTCGAGCGTCAGTTTCGCCGTTACTTCGCTGAAGCCGACCGCCGCAAGGGCCCGACGGGTGAAAACCTGCTGCAATTGCTCGAGTCGCGTCTCGACAATGTCGTGTATCGCATGGGCTTCGGCTCGACGCGCGCTGAAGCACGTCAGCTCGTGAGCCACAAGTCGATCCTCGTGAACGGCCAGGTCGCGAACATCCCGTCGCTGCAAGTGAAGTCGGGCGACCTTGTCTCCGTGCGTGAGCAGTCGCACAAGCAGGCGCGTATCGTCGAAGCGTTGTCGCTGGCTGAGCAAGGTGGCATGCCGAGCTGGGTTGCAGTCGACGCGAAGAAGTTCGAAGGCACGTTCAAGTCCATGCCGGAGCGCAGCGACATCGCTGGCGACATCAACGAAAGTCTGATCGTCGAATTGTATTCGCGTTAATCGCTCGGTAATCGGATTAGCAGCTGGGGCGGTGCGTTTGCCTGTGGCAAAAGTACGGCCTCGACTGTTTATTTTCAGGTTGTTACCGGTCAGCCTTATCGGTGTAACGAGCCGAGGGTATTGAAAAGGAAAACCTATGCAAACCAGTTTGTTGAAGCCCAAGATCATTGCAGTTGAATCGCTTGGCGAAAGCCACGCGAAAGTGGTTATGGAGCCGTTCGAACGCGGCTATGGCCACACCTTGGGTAACGCGCTTCGGCGCGTGCTGCTGTCGTCGATGATCGGCTACGCGCCGATCGAAGTGACGATCGCAGGCGTCGTGCACGAATACTCGACGCTCGATGGTGTGCAAGAGGATGTGGTCAACCTGCTTTTGAACCTGAAGGGTGTCGTCTTCAAGCTGCATAACCGCGACGAAGTCACGGTGACGCTGCGCAAGGAAGGCGAAGGCGTCGTCATGGCCGGTGATATCGAACTCGCGCATGACTGCGAGATCATCAACCCGGAACACGTGATCGCTCACCTGTCGAAGGGCGGCAAGCTCGACATTCAAATCAAGGTCGAAAAGGGCCGCGGCTATGTGCCGGGCAATGTGCGTCGCTATGGCGAAGAGTCGGCCACGATCATCGGCCGTATCGTGCTGGATGCGTCGTTCTCGCCGGTTCGCCGCGTGAGCTACGCCGTGGAAAGCGCGCGCGTCGAACAGCGTACCGACCTCGACAAGCTGGTGATTAACATCGAGACGAACGGCGTGATCTCGCCGGAAGAAGCGATTCGCCAATCGGCGCGCATTCTGGTCGATCAACTGTCCGTGTTTGCTGCGTTGGAAGGCACCGAAGCTGCGGCGGAAGCGCCGTCGCGCGCACCGCAGATCGATCCGATCCTGCTGCGCCCGGTCGATGACCTCGAACTCACGGTTCGCTCGGCGAACTGCCTGAAGGCCGAGAACATCTACTACATCGGCGATCTGATCCAGCGTACGGAAAACGAACTGCTGAAGACGCCGAACCTGGGCCGCAAGTCGCTGAACGAAATCAAGGAAGTTCTGGCTTCGCGCGGTCTCACGCTCGGCATGAAGCTCGAAAACTGGCCGCCGGCTGGTCTCGATAAGTAATCGGGCTAAAAGCGTTACTGGCAAAGACGCGAATTTTAAAGGAAAATCCGCATCTTGCTTTTTTCTCCGACCGGCCCGTGCGTCTCTATTTTCAGGGACCCAATAGAAGAGCTGCTCTAAACTCGTTATAGGAAGCTGAAAAATGCGTCACAAGCATGGTCTGCGGAAACTGAACCGCACGAGTAGCCATCGTCTGGCAATGCTCCGCAATATGTCGAATTCGCTCATCGAGCACGAAGTCATCAAGACGACGCTGCCGAAAGCCAAGGAACTGCGTAAGGTCGTCGAGCCGCTCATCACGCTGGGCAAGAAGCCGTCGCTCGCGAACCGTCGTCTAGTGTTCAATCGCCTGCGCGATCGTGATTCGGTCACCAAGCTGTTCGAAGTCTTCGGCCCGCGCTATGCGAACCGTCCGGGTGGCTACCTGAGCATCCTGAAGTTCGGTTTCCGCGTTGGCGACAATGCGCCGATGGCGCTGGTCCAGCTGATGGATCGCCCGGAAGTCGAAGAAACCGAAGAAGTGCAAGAAACCGAGTAAATCGGTTAGCGGTTTCGCAAAAAAGGCCAAGCAGAGCTTGGCCTTTTGCTTTTCCGTGCCGATATCTGCGCGCAGTGGCGAAACGGTGCGCGAAAGCCGCCGATGCTACGATACGGGACTACGCTGTGCGCGCCACCGGAGTCTCACGTGAACGTTCCCGTCGTCCTGATGCTGTCCACGCTGCCAGATAAGGCGGCGGCCGATGCACTTGCCCGGGCGGCGCTCGAAGCAAGGCTCGCGGCGTGCGTGACGAATCTCGGCGCCGTGGCGTCGCAGTATCACTGGAAGGGCGTGCTGGAGTCATCGCAGGAAGTGCAACTGTTGTTCAAGACGAGCGTCGCGCGCAGCGACGGGTTGCAGCGCTTCGTCACCGCCCGGCATCCCTATGAAACACCCGAAATCCTCGTCTGGCAGGTCGATGCGTCACCGGGCTATGGTGGCTGGGTCAATGCAGAAACACAGCGTCCTCTTCATGTTTGAGCTTTCACGAATCATTGCGCGGCGCTTCTTTGTCGCATTCATGCTGCTGGCTGCAATGGCGGCGCTCTCCGGCGTTACGCGCGCGGCCGACGATTTCCTCGATCCGTCCGTCGCGTTCAAATTCAGCGCGTCCGAGCAGCCGGGCGAGGTCGATGTTCGTTACAAGATCGCGGACGGCTATTACATGTATCGCGAGCGCTTCGCTTTTGCGGTGAAGCGCGGCGATGCGATGATCGGCGAGGCGCAATTGCCGGCCGGCAAGGTGCACTTCGATCAGACGTTCAACAAGGATGTCGAAACCTATCGCGGTGACCTGCTCATCCGGATTCCGGTGACGCAGGCGAAAGGGCCGTTCGAGATCGCGGTGACGTCGCAGGGTTGCGCGGATCAGGGCATCTGTTATCCGCCGATGGAGAAAACGTATCGCGTTCGCGGGGACGCGCTCCAGCCCGCGGGCGCCAAACCGGCGGCGACGGCTCCTGCCTCGAATGAATCGTGGTTCGAGCGCGCGACCAGCGCCAACCACGCGCAATCCATGCTCGAAGGCGGCGGTTTCTTCACCGTGGTCGGGCTGTATTTTCTCGCGGGCATGGTGCTGAGCCTCCTGCCCTGTTCCTATCCGATGATCCCCATCCTGTCCGCGATCATCGTCGGCGAGGGCGCGCGCGTGACGCGAGGACGTGGTTTTGCGCTGTCGCTGTCGTATGTCGTCGGCATGGCGCTCGTGTACACGGTGCTCGGCGTCGCGGCGGCGCTGGTCGGCCAGAGCCTCGGCGCGTGGCTGCAGAATCCGTGGGCGCTGAGCGCATTCGGCGTGCTGCTGGCTGTGTTCGCAGTCGCGTTGATTTCCGGCGTCGATATCGCCCTGCCCGAGCGTTGGCAGAGCGGCGTGAACGAAGCGTCGCAGAAGCGCTCGGGCGGCAAGTTCGTCGCCGTCGCGGTGATGGGCGCGTTGTCCGCGCTCGTCGTCGGCGCGTGCATGACCGCACCGCTGTTCGCCGTGTTGGCGTTCATCGCGCATACGGGCAACGCGCTGCTCGGCGGCGCGGCTTTGTTCGCGATGGGCATCGGACTCGGCGTGCCGCTGCTGATCATCGGGCTTGGCGCGGGTTCGGTGTTGCCGCGCGCGGGCGCGTGGATGGACGGCGTGAAGGTGTTCTTCGGCGTCGTGCTGCTCGCGGCTGCCGTGTGGATCGTCTGGCCGGTGCTCGGCGGGGTCGCGCAGATGCTGCTGGCGGCGCTTGGGCTGCTGATCGCTGCGGCATCGCTCGGGTTGTTCGCCCCCGGTGCGGGTGCCACAGTGAATGTCTGGAAGTGGTTCGGGCGAGGTCTCGGTGCGGCATTCGCCATCTGGGCGACGACGCTGCTGGTTGGGCTGGCGGCGGGATCGACCGATCCGCTGCGTCCGCTGGCCGTGCTGGCCGCGTGCGGTGCCGCCGCTGCCACCGCGACGCAAGCGCAAGGTCCGAGGTTCGCGCCGGTGCGCTCGTCGGCGGAACTGGATTCGGCGGTCAAGGCCGCCGCGCGTCCCGCGATGCTCGACTTCTACGCGGACTGGTGCGTCTCCTGCAAGGAGATGGAGAACCTGACGTTCTCGGACGCCCGCGTGCAGGCGCGTCTCGCGCAACTGAATCTGCTGCGCGCCGACGTCACCGCGAACAACAGCGACGACCAGACCTTGCTCAAGCGTTTCAAGCTGTTCGGGCCACCCGGCATTATTTTCTTCGATGCACGTGGGAACGAAGTCGCGCGTGTCGTGGGTTACGAATCGGTGGATACATTCCTGAAGAACCTCGACAAAGTCGGCCCATCGAACGGATGAAAAAAGGGTGATGCGCAATGCATCGCCCTTCGTACATTCAAAGCCCGAAACGCTTACTTCGACACGCGCAGAATCCGCGCCGCGTCCAGCGCGAAGTACGTCAGCACGCCATCTGTGCCAGCGCGTTTGAACGCGAGCAGCGCTTCCATCATCGCCTTGTCGTGATCGAGCCAGCCGTTTTGCGCGGCGGCCTTGATCATCGCGTACTCGCCGCTCACCTGATACGCATAGGTGGGAAAGCTGAACTCATCTTTCACGCGTCGCACGATATCGAGATACGGCATGCCCGGCTTGACCATCACCATGTCCGCGCCTTCTTCGATATCCATGCGAACCTCGCGCATGGCTTCATCGGTATTGGCCGGGTCCATCTGATACGTTATCTTGTTGCTCTTGCCGAGATTCGCCGCCGAGCCGACCGCATCGCGGAACGGGTCGTAGAACGCCGACGCGTACTTTGCCGCGTACGCCATGATGCGCGTATGGATGTGATCGTCGCTCTCGAGCATCTCGCGGATCGCGCCGATGCGTCCGTCCATCATGTCCGACGGCGCGACGATATCCACGCCCGCTTCAGCCTGCACGTGTGCCTGTTCAACGAGGATTTCGCTCGTTTCGTCGTTCTTCACATAGCCTTCTTCGTCGAGCACGCCGTCCTGGCCGTGGCTCGTGTACGGATCGAGCGCGACGTCGGTGAGCACGCCGAGCATCGGGAAGTTCTTTTTCAGCTCACGCACGGCGCGCGGAATCAGGCCTGCGCGATTGGTCGCCTCGCTGCCGTCGGGCGTCTTCAGCGACGGCTCGATTGCCGGAAACAGCGACAGCACGGGCACGCCGAGTTCGACGCATTGCTCGGCGACTTTCATCAGCAGATCGACGGACGTGCGCTCGACGCCGGGCATCGACGGCACGGCTTGCCGCTGATTCGTCCCTTCGACGATGAACATCGGGTAGATAAGGTCGTTAGTGGTGAGGATGTTTTCGCGCATCAGGCGGCGCGAGAAGTCGTCGCGGCGCATGCGGCGCGGACGATGATGGGGATAGAAGCTCATTTTCTGACTCGCTTGGCGTGATCTTCAGGGGAGGCCGAAAACGTGTCCCGAAACGCCCGAACTCTTGCTGGATAAGCTATCAGAGGCGTCTGAAACCGTTTTGAGACAATGGTGAGACAATGGTATATCGTACCGATCGAGCGACGCGCTTTGCGCCTAGCTCCCCGCTTCTGCTTCTCCTCCCTGAGCGGTGCCTGTCGTTATTCGATTAGGCTGTTCGCCCGCCATACTGCGGCGGGTTTTTTATGCCACCAGAATTGCCGAGCACGGGTTGGGCAAGATCCGAAGCGCCTACTCCGCGCTGCCTTCAGGTGTGATTTCGCCGGCTTCCTCGGGGATCAGCGAGCTTTCGATCAGTTCGTGTGCCTCTTCGATGCCGGTGCGCTTCAGCGCCGAGAACAGCTGCACGCTCAACTCACCGCGATATCCCGCGTTCCGGTATTCCGAGAAGGATTTCTTCGTTGCGCGCAGGGCGTGGGTCATTTCCTGTCGCGTCAATTTGTCGCATTTGGTGAGGAGCGCGTGGATCGGCTTACCGGTCGGCGCAAACCAGTCGATCATGATGCGATCCAGATCCGTCAGCGGACGGCGTGAATCCATCATCAGGATCATGCCGCGCAACTGGGCGCGGCTTTGCAGATACGTGGAGAGCAGCTGCTGCCAATGGTCCTTCGCCGCGTCGGGCACTTCGGCGTAACCGTAGCCCGGCAGATCGACGAGAAAGCCCGCCGGATCGTTCTTCGGACCGACTGCGAAGTAATTGATGTGCTGCGTGCGGCCCGGCGTCTTGCTCGCGAAGGCGAGCCGTTTCTGGTTGCAGAGGATGTTGATCGCCGTCGATTTGCCCGCGTTTGAGCGCCCGCCAAAGGCGATTTCGGGCTGTGGCGTGGGAGGCAGATCGCGCAGGTGATTGACGGTCGTGAAGAAGCGGGATTGGTGGAGCAGAAATGACATTTGGCGGGCCGATCGAAAGAGCTGCGAAAACGGAAGCCTTGAGAACCCGGCAAATACTGGGCATGCCCCGACTGGGGTCTTTGCGTGTAGTGGGTTATTGTACAATACGACGGATTTTTAAAGACCCGTTAAAGACCCGCATAGGGCAAACCGGGAAAGAGCCGCAGGCCGACCCATAAAGAGCGAGACAGTTTTCGGGCGCTTTATTGCCCTTCGTCGGGCCCTTTCCGTTTGGGTGTCTTGTGGGTGACATTTCCGTCGCCGTCGTTTCTGCAGAACTCATATTCTCACAAGACGAAAAACAGGGTACGCGAATGAACCGACTGTACAGGTCTCTGGTGGTGCTTCGAGCAGCGGCGGCTTTCGGTGCGGGTTTGAATGGTCTGGCAGTATCGGTATCAGTGAGTGCGGCGGAGCCCGCGCAGCCGACCAAGCCGGACGTGACGCGAGGTCAGGCCATTGCCACTCAGGTGTGTGCGGCGTGTCACGGCGCGGACGGCAACAGTGCCGGCGCATCGTTTCCCAAGCTGGCGGGCCAGCACGCGGAATACATCGTCAAGCAGCTCAAGGATTACAAGACGCAGCCGGGAGCGAAGGCGCCGGCGCGCAACAATCCGATCATGGCGGGCATTGCGGGCGCGTTCAACGAGCAGGACATGATGAACGTCGCGGCGTACTTCGCGTCGCAGAAGACCAAGCAGGGTTACGCGCGCGACAAGAACGACGTCGCGCTCGGGCAGAAGATTTATCGCGGCGGCATCGCGGACAAGGGGGTGCCGGCCTGCGCGGCGTGTCACGGCGCGACAGGCATGGGCATTCCGGTGCAGTATCCGCGGCTGTCGTATCAGTGGGGCGACTATACGGTCGCGCAGTTGAACGCCTTCGCATCGGGGCAACGCAACAACAGCGAGCCGATGCACCAGATCTCCTCGCGTCTGAACGAGGCGGAGATGAAGGCGGTAGCGGATTACATCGCCGGGTTGCATTAAGCACGTCACGCACGTCCAGCGATTCCCGGCATGAAAACAGGGAATCGCCCATACTACGAAGCTGGTCCGGAAGAGACCGGCGCAAAAACAAGAAAAGGGTGGGACGTCGGCCACGGGGCCGCTTACGTCTCTACCCTTTTTTGCTGTTCAGCCGGAGTTTGAATGAGCGTCACCATATCGGGAATGCAGTCGAAATCGAGCCGCCGCGCCGCGCGCGCTTTCGTGGAGCTCGTCAGTTCGATGCGCTTCGCCATCGCGTTGCTGGTCATGCTGGCGATTGCGAGCATCATTGGCACGGTGCTCACGCAGGACGACCCGTATCCCAACTACGTCAATCAGTTCGGCCCGTTCTGGGCGGACATCTTCCGCGGTGTGAGCCTCTACAACGTGTACAGCGCGTGGTGGTTCATGCTGATCCTGATCTTCCTCGTCATTTCGGTATCATTGTGCGTGGTGCGCAATGGCCCGAAGTTGATCGCAGACATGAAGAGCTGGAAGGATCGCGTGCATGAAGGCAGCCTGCGCGCGTTCCATCACAAGGGTGAATTCGTCGTGGGCGCGGACCGCGCGAAGACGGCGGCGACGCTCGAAAGGCTCAGCACGAAAATGGGCTACCGCTTCGTCACGCGTCAGACCGACAACGGCGCGACGCTGATCGCCGGCAAGCGCGGCGCGATGACCAAGATCGGCTATATCTCGGCGCACCTGGCGATCGTCGTGATCTGTATCGGCGGGTTCCTGGACAGCAATCTGCCGATCAAGCTGCAGATGTGGATGTTCAACAAGACGCCGATCAACAGCAATGCCGTGATCAACGACATTCCGCCGGCGCATCGTCTGTCGGTGTCGAACCCGACCTTTCGCGGCTATGCGTGGGTTCCGGAAGGCCAGTACGTCGGCACAGCGATCCTTAACGAGCGGGACGGTTCGATCATTCAGGATCTGCCGTTCTCCATTCAGCTCAACAAGTTCATCGTCGATTATTACTCGACCGGCATGCCGAAGCTGTTCGCGAGCGATATCGTCGTGATCGATCACAAGACGGGCGTGCGTATCCCGGCGCGCGTCGAGGTGAACAAGCCGTTCACGTACGATGGCGTGTCGATCTACCAGTCGTCGTTCCAAGACGGCGGCTCGAAGCTCGAGATGACCGCGTGGCCCATGACCAGCAGCAGCGCGAAGACGGTGCCGGTCAACGGCACGATCGGCGGCAACGCGCCGATCAGCCCGCAGATCATCGGTTCGAAGGGCGAGACCGTCGAGTTCACGGACTTCCGCGCGATCAACGTCGAGAACATGACCGATGGCAACAGCATGCCGGATGCGCGCGGCGTCGGCAAGAAGGAAACCTTGCGCGATGCGTTCGACGAGCGTCTCGGCTCCGGCGCGAAAACCTCGAAGCCGACCGATCTGCGCAATATCGGCCCCTCGGTGCAGTACAAGGTGCACGGTTCCGACGGACAGGCCCGCGAATACAGCAACTACATGCTGTCAGTCAATGTCGGCGGTCAGCCGATGTTCCTCGCCGGCATGCGCGTCAGCCCGAACGATCCGTTCCGCTACCTGCGCATTCCCGTCGACGATCAAAGCTCCATCAAGCAGTGGATGAACCTGCGCGCTGCGCTCGAAACACCTGCGACGCGTGCTGAAGCGGCGCATCGCTTCGCGCTGCGTTCGGTGCCGCAGGAAAACGCGGATTTGCAGAAGCATCTGGAAGAAAGCGCGAACCGCGTGCTGAACCTGTTCGCGGGCGCGGACAAACTCGGCGCGGGCGAGAATCCGCAGGTCAACGGCGGCTTTCAGAGCATCGCGATGTTCATCGACAAATCGGTGCCGAAAGGCGAGCAGGAAAAGGCCGCCGGTCTACTCATGCGTATGCTCGAAGGCGCGATGTGGGACGTTTGGCAGATTTCCCGCGAGCAGACCGGCCAGCCCGACGCGAAGCTCGACGAAAAGAACATCGCATTCGTACAAGCGTCCATCAACGCCCTTTCCGACAGCTTTCTGTACGGATCTCCGGTCTTCCTGCAACTGGACAGCTTCAAGCAGATTCAGGCGTCGGTCTTCCAGCTGACACGCGCGCCGGGTAAAAAAGTGGTTTATCTTGGCAGCCTTCTGCTGGTGATCGGCATTTTCTCGATGTTCTATGTCCGCGAACGCCGGCTCTGGTTCTGGCTCAAAGATACAGGGCAGGGCGGCGCGAGCGTGCTGATGGCGATGTCCGCCGCGCGCCGTACCTTCGGCTTCGAGAAGGAATTCGTGCGCACGCGCGCCCAGATTGGCGCGGCGCTCGGCGCAAAGCCCCTCGAATCAGCCGATGCCGCTCCCGTATCCAGCGCGACCGGCACGTCCTCGCAATCCGAAGCCGAAAGCTCGGAAGTTTCAACACGGTAAGATCATGGACCCCACACAAACCTCCTCCCACGCACCTGCCAAGACCGGGCTGTCGGCATCCGGTCTCCCCGATGTCGCCGAGTTCGACGATCGTCCGTTTCTGCGCAGGCTGATGCCGATCGACTGGCTGTTCGCCCTCGCAATGGTCGCAGGCGCAGGTTTCGCGCTGAACTGCTATCACGCGCATATGGACGTGTACGACATGTCGGTGCTGGTCGCGGCGGTGCCGACCTTCGTCGTGTTCGGCTGGCGCTGGAAGCCGGTGCGCCTGCTGATCGCGCTGATCGCAGTGCTGGCGTTGTTTTCGATCCAGCTCTATCGGGGAGATCTCGCGCGCGCCGACACCAATTTTTTCCTCAAATATTTCCTGTCGAGCCAGTCCGCGATCCTGTGGATGAGTTCGCTTTTCGTGCTCGCGACGCTGTTCTACTGGATCGGTCTCGTCTCGCGTTCGCAGACAGGTGGCGCAATCGGCTCGCGCATGACGTGGGCCGCCGTGCTGATGGGCTTCACCGGCATGATGGTGCGCTGGTACGAGTCGTATCTGATCGGCAGGGATGTCGGACATATTCCCATCTCGAACCTGTACGAAGTGTTCGTACTGTTCTGCCTGATTACCGCGCTGTTCTACTTCTACTACGAACAGCATTACGCCACGCGTTCGATGGGCGCGTTCGTGCTGCTCGTGATCAGCGCGGCGGTCGGCTTTCTGATGTGGTATTCGATCGCGCGTGACGCGCAGCAGATTCAGCCGCTGGTGCCCGCGCTGCAAAGCTGGTGGATGAAGATCCACGTGCCGGCGAACTTCATCGGCTATGGCAGCTTCGCGCTGTCGGCGATGGTTTCGGTCGCGTATCTCGCGAAGCAGCGCGGCTTCATGGCCGACCGCCTGCCGTCACTGGAAGTGCTCGATGACGTGATGTACAAGTCGATCGCGGTCGGCTTCGCGTTCTTCACCACCGCGACGATTCTCGGCGCGCTGTGGGCGGCCGAAGCGTGGGGCGGCTACTGGAGCTGGGACCCGAAGGAAACCTGGGCGCTGATCGTGTGGCTGAATTATGCGGCGTGGCTGCATATGCGCCTGATGAAGGGCCTGCGTGACGCGGCCGCCGCGTGGTGGGCGCTGACCGGCTTGATCGTCACGACGTTCGCTTTCCTCGGCGTGAACATGTTCCTGTCCGGACTGCACAGCTACGGCAAGCTCTGATTGTCGGCATCGCCAGAAGAAACCGCCATGCTTCGCGCTGGCGGGTTTTTTCGCTTCGGACTGGAATAGGGGCATCCGATTTGCTATTGTCCCGTATAAGCATTCATGGAGCGTAATCGAGGAATGACCATGTGGATAAGACGTAACCGCGCACTCTGTATGGCGATGACATCGCGAGTCACGAGATCACGCCGCGCGGTGTGTTCGAGAACCGGCGCCGCACGCTGCGTTCGATCGGCGCGCTCGCGGCGACGGGACTCGCGGGCGCCAGCGGCCTCGCGCACGCGACGCTGACCTCGCCCGATGCGAAAGGCAAGAAGCTCGCGGCGGCGACCAATGCGAAATACGTCGCGCAGGACAAGCCGACGCCGTTCAAGGACATCACGAGCTACAACAATTTCTACGAGTTCGGCACCGACAAGGGCGATCCCGTCGAACATGTGGGCAGCTTGCGGCCGCGGCCGCGTCCGTGGAAGGTGTCGGTGGAAGGCGTGATCAAGAACCCGAAGGTCTACGACATCAACGACCTGCTGAAGCTCGCGCCGCTCGAGAAGCGCGTGTACCGGCTGCGCTGCGTCTAAGGCTGGTCGATGGTGATTCCGTGGATCGGCGTGTCGCTTGTCGGAGCTCATCAGGCGCGCGGAGCCACGACGGGCAACGCGAAGTACGTGCAGTTCATCACGCTGGCCGATCCGTTGCAGATGCCGGGACTTTCCATGCCGATTCTCGACTGGCCGTATTCCGAAGGCCTGCGCATGGACGAGGCGATGAACCCGCTCACCTTGCTGACCGTTAGCCCCTACGGCGAAGTGCTGCCGAACCAGAACGGCGCGCCGGTACGGGGCGTCGTGCCCTGGAAATACGGCTTCAAGAGCGCGAAGTCGCTGGTGAAGATCCGTTTTTCGTCGAGAAGCAGCCGCCGACGAGCTGGAACACTTACGCGCCGACAGAGTACGGCTTCTATTCGAACGTGAATCCGAATGTCGACCATCCGCGCTGGAGTCAGGCGACGGAGCGGCGTATCGGGGCGAGGACGGATTCTTCACGCCCAAGCGCAAGACGCTGATGTTCAACGGCTACGGCGATCAGCTCGCGTCGCTGTATGCGGGCATGGACCTGAAGAAGAATTTCTAGCGCGATGTCGTTCACCTCTCAGATCAAACGCGCGCTGGGTCGTGCCGGTGAAAGTCGTTGTCTTCATCGCGATGCTGTATCCGCTCGCGCGCATCGTGCTGCTCGGCGTGACCGGCGGCCTCGGCGCGAATCCGATCGAGTTCATCACGCGCTCGACCGGGCTCTGGGTGCTGGTCTATCTGTGCATCACGCTGGCGATCACGCCCGTTCGGCGGCTCACCGGCATCACGGCGCTCGCGCGTTTCCGGCGCATGATCGGCCTGTGTGCGTTCTTCTTCGCCGTGCTGCATTTCACGACGTACATCTGGTTCGACGAATGGTTCGATGTTGCCGCGATGCTGAAGGACATCGGCAAGCGGGCCGTTCATTACCTTGGGATTCGCCGCGTTCGTGCTGCTGATCCTGCTCGCATTCCTGCATTTCTGGTGGATGAAGGCGGGGCAAGCACGATCTGGCGTTGCCGAAGCTTTACGGCGCGATCGTGATCGTGCTGCTGGGCTGGCGTCTGATCGCGTGGCTCAAAACGCGCGCGAGCCGGCCGCGCGCATAAAAAAGCGATGCTTTCGAGGGCATCGCTTTTTCGATGAGCGGATGGCGCCTCAGTTCGGCAGAACCGATTCCCCCGCGAACAATTCCTTCACGACTTCACGCTTGCGCACGACGTGCGCGCGGTTGCCATCGACCATGATTTCGGCTGCGCGCGGACGCGTGTTGTAGTTCGAACTCGTCGCGAAGCTGTAGGCGCCCGCCGAGCAGATGGCGAGCAGATCGCCTGCTTCGACGGCAAGCGCCCGGTCGCGCCCGAGCCAGTCGCCGCTTTCGCACACTGGGCCGACGACATCGTAAGTCTGCGCCGTCGCGCCGTCGCGCTGCACGACCGGCACGATGCGGTGAAACGCCTGATACATGGCGGGCCGCGCGAGGTCGTTCATGCCGGCATCAACGATCGCGAAGTTCTTTTCCTCGCCCGGCTTCAGATACTCGACGCGCGTGAGCAGCACGCCCGCATTGCCGACGAGCGAGCGCCCCGGCTCGAAATACACTTCGCGCCGGCCGTGACCGCGCGCGTCGATGCGATCGAGCAGCGTCTTCACGAACTCGCCGATATCCGGCGGCGTTTCGTCGTCGTAGGTGATGCCCAGTCCGCCGCCGACATCCACGTGACTAATGCTCATGCCGTCCACTTCGATCTGTTCGACGAGGTCGAGCACCTTGTCGAGCGCGTCGAGATACGGGCTGATCTCGGTGATTTGCGAACCGATATGGCAATCGATGCCGACGACATCGAGATGATCCATGGCATGCGCCGCGCGATAGGTGGCGCGTGCATCGCTGAAGGCGACGCCGAACTTGTTCGCCTTGAGGCCGGTGGAAATGTACGGATGCGTTTTCGGATCGACGTCCGGATTCACGCGCAGCGAGACCGGTACGCGCTTGCCGAGCGACTTCGCCACGTCGTTCAACACGTGCAGTTCCGGAATCGATTCGACGTTGAAGCATTTCACGCCCAGTTCGAGCGCCTCGCGCATTTCGGCTGCCGACTTGCCGACGCCCGAAAATACCGTGTCTTGAGGCTTGCCGCCGGCCGCGATCACGCGCGCCAGTTCGCCCGCCGACACGATGTCGAAGCCCGCGCCCATGCGCGCGAACACGTTGAGCACCGCGAGATTGCTGTTCGCCTTGACCGCGACGTGAATCTTCCCATTGCAGCCGGCGCAGGCATCGGCGTAGGCGCGATAGGCGCGCGTCAGCGCATCGCGGGAATAGACATAGAGCGGCGTGCCGAATTGATCCGCGAGCGATGCGGCGGAGACGTCCTCGGCGTGCAACACGCCGTCGACCAGTTGAAATGCGGAATCGTTCATGCTTGGAATCGGGAAGGCGCCGGAAAGCGCGTGAGACGAGGCGGGTTACTCGGCGGACGAGGCTGCTTTGGGTGCAGTGGCGGAGGAGCCCGGCGCCGATTTTAGCTCCGTTTCCGGCGCGATTGCAGAGGCTGGCCTGCGGTGTTCGGCACTTCGCCGCTCGGAGCGGATGCCGAAGGCGGCGGCGTATCCTGAAGGTAAGCGGGACGTTGCGGCATGGGCGGGACCGACGGCAAATAGAGCGGACCGCGTTGCCCGCATCCTCCGAGCGTGACCAGCATCGCGGCGGACATGCTCAAAGCCGCTACAATCGCGCTCATCCTGAAAACCACTCGCATGACCGTCCTTATATCTTTTCGACTCGCGTTTTCGACTCGCGTTTTCGACTCGCGTTTTCGACTCGCGTTTTCGACTCGCGTTTTCGACTCGCGTTTTCGACTCGCGTTTTCGACTCGCGTTTTCGACTCGCGTTTTCGACTCGCATTGTTTTTAATCGATGGAGTTTAGCATGACAGACGAGGAATACCTGAGGCTGGCCGAGACCGCGCTGACGGCCATCGAGCGCTCGGTGGACAATGCCGACGCCGATATCGAGTTCGAGCGCAGCGGCAACGTTCTGACGCTGGAATTCGAAAATCGCACCAAGGTGATCGTGAATCTGCAGCCGCCAAAACATGAAATCTGGCTCGCGGCGAAAGCCGGCGGATTCCATTACAAATACGTCGATGGCAAGTGGCGCGACACGCGCGACGACAGCGAATTCTTCGCGACCTTGTCGAAGTATTCGACGGAACAGGCAGGCGAACCGGTCAGTTTCAAAGCATAAAAACGCGGGCGGATGAATGCATCCGTCCGCGCTTCGTTTGGCCTTCGATCTTCGGCTTGCGCCGGTCGACGCGCTCACTGTCCCTTGAACAGATTCATGATGTCCTGTTTTTCCTGCTCGCCCACTTCCGGCGTCGGCGCGGCGACACCCGACACGCCGCCTTCCGGCGCCTGACTCACGCTGATCGTCGCGATGAAGCCGTGACCCGGCGTCATGTCGTCGAAGTACAGTTCGCCGCCGAGCGATTTCACATCGGGCGGCATTGTTGGCTTCCACTCCGGCACACCTTGCAGCGCGCGCTTCATGTAGTCCATCCATACGGGCAGCGCGAGGCCGCTGCCGGTTTCCTTGTCGCCTAGGCTGCGCGGATTGTCGTAGCCGATCCATGCGATCGCGACGAGTGTGCGCTGATAGCCCGCGAACCAGGCATCGCGCGAATCGTTGGTCGTGCCCGTCTTGCCGGCGAGGTCGGTGCGCTTCAGTTCGTTGGTCTTCGCGCCCGTGCCGCGCTGCGCGACGCTTTGCAGCAGGCTGTTCATCACATAGGCGTTACGCGGCGTGATGGCGAGCGGCGCGCTCTGCTGTGCGACCAGCGGTTGCGGATGCGACACGACCGCGCCGTACGGATCGGTGATATCCGCGATCAGATACGGATTGACGCGATAGCCGCCGTTCGCGAACACCGCATAGCCCGCGGCCATCTGCAAGGACGTGACGAGACCGGCGCCGAGTGCTATCGGCAGATAGGCGGGCTGCTTGTCCGAGTCGAAACCGAAGCGTGTCACGTACTGCTGCCCGTACTTGGTACCGATGTTGTTGAGGATGCGGATCGACACCATGTTCTTCGAGCGCTGCAACGCGGCGCGCATGGTTATCGGGCCGTCGAAGCCGCCGCCGTAGTTCTTCGGCTCCCACGCCTGCCCGCCGGTTTCCGCCGCGCTAAAGAACAGCGGTCCGTCGTTGATGATGGTCGCCGGCGACAAGCCTTTTTCGAGCGAAGCCGAATAGATGAACGGCTTGAAGCTCGAACCCGGCTGACGCCATGCCTGCGTCACATGATTGAACTTGTTCTTGTTGAAGTCGAAGCCGCCGACCAGCGCGCGGATTGCGCCGTCCTGCGGAACCATCGAGATCAGCGCGCCTTCCACTTGCGGCAATTGGGTGATGATCCAGTCGCCGTCGTCGTTCTTCATGAGCCGCACGATCGCGCCCGAACGGATGCGCGCGTTCAGCTGCGCCTTCGGCCCCAGCGCATACGCGACGAAGCGCAGATCGCTGCCGCTGATCGTTGCCACATTGCCGTCGATGAAGCTCGCCTTCACTTCCTTCGGGCTCGCCGAGGTGACGACCGCCGCGACGATCTCGCCGTTGTCCGGATGCTCCGCGAGCGCGTCGTCGATAGCTTGTTCTCGGTCATCCGGGTTCTTCGGCAGATCGATATAGCCTTCCGGCCCGCGATATCCGTGACGATGCTCGTAGTCCATCAGACCTTTGCGCACGGCTTTGTACGCGGCGTCCTGATCGGCGGAATCGATGGTGGTCACGACGTTCAGGCCGCGCGTGTAGGCTTCCTCGCGGTATTGCGCATACATCATCTGGCGCACCATTTCCGCGACGTATTCGGCATGCACGCTGAATTCGCGGCCCTGGCCTTTCACGACGAGCGGCTGCTTCTTCGCCTGCTCGTACTCGTCTTCGCTGATGCAATTCAGTTCGTGCATGCGTTGCAGGATGTACTCCTGCCGCATCTTCGCGCGCTTCGGGTTGACGACCGGGTTATAGGCCGACGGCGCTTTCGGCAGGCCGGCGAGCATGGTGGCTTCGGCAAGCGTCACATCTTTCAGGTCCTTGCCGAAGTACACGCGCGCGGCGCTCGCGAAACCGTACGCGCGCTGGCCGAGATAGATCTGATTCATATAGACTTCGAGAATCTGATCTTTCGTCAGCGCACGCTCGATCTTGTAGGCGAGCAGCATCTCGTAGATCTTGCGCGTATAGGTCTTTTCGCTCGACAGGAAGAAGTTGCGCGCCACCTGCATGGTGATCGTGCTCGCGCCCTGCGATGCATGCCCGTTCGACAGCGCGACGGTTCCCGCGCGCAGGATGCCAGTGAGATCGACGCCGCCGTGATCGTAGAAACGCGCGTCCTCGATGGCGAGCACGGCTTTCTTCAAATGATCGGGCACGTCCTGAATACGCACGACGCGGCGGCGTTCTTCACCGAATTCGCCGATTAGCACGTGATCGGCGGTGTAGATGCGCAGCGGCACCTTCGGCTTGTAGTCCGTGAGCGCATCGAGCGACGGCAGATTGGGCATCGCGACGACGAGCGCGTACGCGAGCACGAGGCCCGCGCACACGATCATCCCGAAAATGCTGATGAAGAAACCAAATAACAGCCGCTTCCACCAGGGGCTGCGTTTCGGATTCTTTCCTTCGGGCGGTTGAGACGGCGGGTTGGTCGGAGAAGAGGATTGCATAGCACCACCAAAAACAGTCACACGATTATAGCCCTCCGGGTATAGGACATTTCTTAACGCTTACATTGAATGCGCCGCGCGACGGTTCGCATCGATTCCTCTACCGGTTGTGCCCTCCTCGCCGAGACGGGTTGTGCGCTGATTTCGCGCAGGTTTCGCGTTCGTCGTCCACTTGCGCGCCGGTCTCTTCACGATACCCGCGATCGTGCGCCGAAGCATCTGTTTGTCGCGTGCCTAGGCCATTCGGCCGAATGTTCGCGGAGGCTGCATCTCACCACAATTCTGTTACCGCAAAACGCTGAATGGTTCGGCGCGCGGGCGAAGGGTGAGGTGGTGAATGAATAACGAAAGAACCTTGCAGGGATCGATTCTCAAAGTCGCGCGGCGCTTCGCAGCGGGCATGCATATGAGCGAGGACGCCGTGCGGATTGCGGTCGTCAGCCGGAGAATCGCACCGGCGTTCGCGTCGGTGTGCGTCGATAATCTGGAGTGCGTCTCCCTGCCGGAGGGCGCGGTGGTGAACGGCGATTTCGTCGATTGCGCGCCGATCGTCGCGGTGTTGCGCGAGGCGTTCGGATGGCTGCCGGTGCGCGGGCCGTGGCGTCTTGGTGCGCTGCTCGATGGGCATGGCGTCGGCGGCGACATTCACGGCGAGCGTGCCGCTCACGCAGTTGATCGAACCGCGCATGGCACACACCACGCTCGCGGGCAATGATTCGCTTGGCGTGCTCGAGCTGGCTGTGCTGGCGGAGGCCGAACGCATCACGGGTATTGAGCGCGGCGCGCTGGCCATCGACTGGTTGGTGCAGGCGCGGGACCCCGGGCGCGCGCATGTGTCGATCGCGACGACGGCGCGGCGGCATGTCGAGGCGCGCATGGAAACGGCGTCGATGGCAGGCATTTCGCTGTCGGCCGTTGCCGGCGAACCGCTCGCCGCGCTGCGCGCGATGCGCCACATGGCCGATACCGAGCTCGACGTCGACGCGCGCTATCTCGTCTGCTGGCTCGAGCGCACGGGGTTGCACGGTTGGCTCGTCGAGGCGGGCGACGTGGAGGGCGCGATCCGTTATCCGGCGGCGTGATATCGCAGCATCGGCGATGCGTTGCGCGATTTGGCGGGCGACTACGGCACCGCCGCGGCGTGTCTACGTGGACGACGGCGAAGTCGATCTGATGGAGTGCACGGGCCTGCCACCGCCAGTGCTCTCGACGATGTTCGGATGTTCGGCGATGGAATTTTTCGCCACACCGTACTGCAACGTCAGCGCGAGGATCGACGCTGCGCTCCGGTGTTCGCCGCGCTTCGCGGTTGCGTTTGGACTGGCACTGCACGAGGTGACGCAATGACGGCGACGTACGCAGTTTTCCTCGACGGTTTCAACCTGCTGCCGCACCGTGCCCACAAGCGCCGCGCGGTGCGGCGGCGACGCCTCGCCATTCTGGCGGTGGCGAGTTTCGCGCGGCGCTAGAAACGTCGTTGCGGACAGCGGATGCGCAGGTCGTTGAGCACACGGCGCTGGTGCGCGCCAAAACACAGCGGCGTCGCGCGCGCCACGCGATCGTTTTCTGGCGCTGCTCGAAACATTGGCCGATACGTCGCCCGAGCGCGGCGTCGCGCTACAACGCGTCTCGCAACGCAGCGACGAGGTGGAACTCGGCGCGCTCGCGCCGGATTCGGCGACCGCCGCGCGCTGGCTCAAGCGTCTCGAACATGCGCCGGGTGCAGGCGGTCGAGGTCGTCGAGATGAAGTGGCGCGCGGACACCGCTGCCTCAGGCAAGCGCGATTCGAGCGCAGCGGCATCGAACGCTACGAATTCACCGCTCGTGTGCTATCCAAAGGGCATCGAGGCGTTAACGCATGCGGTGCAATCGAAAGGAAGCGGCAGATGAGCACAATGACGATGGATATCTCGATGCGTGCGCGGTCAGCCGTGACGCATGCGGTCTTTTTGGCGCCCGATGCCTGGTTGAACCGCCGGACGTTCGGGATCGCGCTCGGCGTTGCGGTGCTGGTGTTCGCGCTCGGCGCGCGCGTGCGGACTAATCGATCTCGATGCGGCCCGCGGCGCGTTCGCGGCCGCGCGGGCTAAAACGGATGAAACGCGCCGACTCGTCGCCGATCTGCCGGCCTTGCGGGCGCGCGGGGCGGCCAGCGATTCATAGCCAGAAACGTGGACTGGCGCGGACGCGCTGAACGATGTCGTGAAACTCGCCGCACAAAGCGGACTGCGCGTGACCGGAATCGAGCCGAAGGCGCCCGCGCCCGCCAGCCGCACCGCGCCGCGCCGCCGACGCAACCTTCCGGGCGCGCCTTGCACTTTCGGGCGGAAGGCGTGTTCGGCGAGGCGCTTTATGGAAGCGCTCACCGGATTGCCGCGCCTCGTCGTGCCGGAGTGCACGCAAATCAAACGCGTGGGGAGCGTGTCGTAAGCATCGATACGACCCTGCTGCGCATGTTTGACACGTTGCCCGCCGTGCCGCTCGCCGCAGCCCCGCGCGGCAATGTTTTCGCGATCGATCCGTTCGGCAAGGAAACGGCGGGCGGCTTCGCGCGCGGTGCGGATCTGCTGCTGGTCGGGACCTTCGTCGGGCGAAATCACGCGATGGCGCTGGTGCAGAGTGGGCCGGGCGTCGACGGTTTCGTGCAGGGCCAGAAGATCGGCGACGAGCGTCTCGAGCGCATCGCGCCGCGCACGATCGAACTCGCCGGCGACGACGGCGTGGCACGGACGCTGGCGTTTGCCGACCTCGCCGAAAGTGGAGAGATCGGACGCGTGCCGGCCTTCGCGTATCCGGCGTATCCGGTGCGCGATGACTCAGTTTCGAAGAGGCCCGTCAAAGGAGGCATTGCGCACCGCGCGCCTGCGAAAAACGCATCCGATGCGGACGCGCCCGACGATAAGCCGCCGAAGAAATCGCTCGCTACGAAGCGCAAGAGCGCCATCGCCGCTGCCGGAGACATTCCGCACCATTCGATCTTCAGCGACACCCGCAAGGTCGATTCGCGCTCGGCCGGAAAGTCATCGCGCAAGGGGGATCGCTCGTGAGCACGTTCATGCTGTATCCTCCGCGCATGGCCGCCGCGTGGCTGGCCGCGCTCGCGATCTCGGCGCGTACGGCGTTCGCATTTGCCGCCGAAGGGAACGAAGCGCCGCTGCCGCCGCTACCCGATGCATGTACCCGATGCATTCGAATTGCAACTGTCCGACCTGACCACGATCGACACCGGCGTTCCGGTGATACAATCCGCAGCGGTGACGCCTGTGCCGTCCAACACGGAGGCCGCAGCGGCGGCACCGCTCGAAGGGCCGCCGCTGCCGCTCGCGCCGCCCACGCGGCTTGCGCGCGACGAGGCTGCCTCCACGCCAAGCAGGATTACGGCAAGCCCATCACGCTCGATCTGAAGAACGCCGATCTGGGCGCCGCGCTCCAGGCATTCGCGCGTTTCGCGGGTATCAACATCGTTGCGAGCGAAAAGGTGCGCGGTCAGGTGTCGCTGAATTTCGCCAACGTGCCGTGGCGGTACGCGTTCGACCCGCTCCTGGAAGTCAACGGCCTCGCTATGGAAAGAAACGCACGGCAACGTGATCTGAGTCGCGCCGCTCGCCGAACTCGCCGCGCGAAAAGCTGCGCTTCGAGGCGCACGCCCGCGCCGCCGATCTGGAGCCGCTCGCGAGCCGCATGTTCGTGCTGCGTTATCCGCGTGCCGAGGAGGTCCGCAAGATGCTCGCGGGCACCGGCAATCAGCGTGTGCTGTCCAAACGCGGCGCCACGATGGCCGATGCCCGCACCAATCTGCTGTTCGTCACCGATCTCGACGCGCGGGTGCGGCAGATCGCAGAACTCATCGCGGAGCTTGACCGGCCGATGCCACAGGTGATGATCGAAGCGAGAATCGTCGAGGGGGAAGCCGGGCTGTCGCGCGATCTGGGCGTCAAGCTCGCGGTCGCGGGCATGGGCGGGCCGCCGTCATGCGGCTCGCGGGCGGTAAGGAAGGCGTGGTATACGATCTGTCTGGCGGGCCGATCAACGGTTTCGACGCGGCCACCGCCGGACTCACGCTGTTTGTCGCGCAGACCACGCGGCTGCTCAATGTAGAATTGAGCGCACTGGAGGCCGAAGGGCGCGGGCAATCGTGTCGCGGCCGCGGTGTCGCGGCCGCGCGTGATGACGGCTGATCGGGTCAAATCCATCGTCGAGCAGGGGAAGGAGGTGCCGTATCAGGCGAAAGTCGGCAACAGCATGTTGGGCGTGCAATTTCGGCGCGCAACCCTCAAACTGGAGTCGAGCCGCGAATCACGCCGGACGGGCACGTCATTCTCGATCTGGACATCACTAAGGAAAATCTGGGCGCGCAGACGGCCAACGGGCCCGCGATCAACATCAAGCACGTGCAGACGCGCGTGGAGGTGGAAAACGCGGGACTGTCGCGATCGGCGGCATCTATGCCGACGACGACCGGGTCGATACCACCGGCGTCCCCGGGCTGTCGAAACTGCCGCTCGTCGGCTGGCTGTTCCGCCACGACGCACGGCGCAGCTCGCAGAGCGAACTCGTCATACTGATCACGCTGCACGTGATCGCATCCAGCGGGTGAGGCTGGGGGCGCGGGCGCATAGCGCCGGCGCGACTCGACAAAGCAGGCAGTTTAACTTTAAGCTGCCGCACGAACGAAATTCGATGAACTGGAAGGAAACCGAGTTGCAGGAAGGGCAGGCGAACGCGAACATTTTTTTCGTCGGACTCATGGGAGCAGGCAAAACCACCGTGGGGCGTGCGGTTGCGCGCCGTCTGCAGCGTCCATTCATCGACTCGGATCATGAGATCGAGGCGCGCACGGGCGCGCGCATCCCGGTGATCTGGGAGCTGGAAGGCGAGGACGGCTTCCGTGAGCGCGAAGCGAGCATGATCGACGAGCTGTCGCAGTGCCCCGGCATCGTGCTTGCAACGGGCGGCGGCGCCGTGTTGCGGCCCGAAAATCGAGAAAATCTGAAGAATCGCGGCATCGTCATTTATTTGCGGGCCAATCCGCACGATCTGTGGCAGCGCACGCGGCGCGACAAGAATCGCCCGCTGTTGCAGACTGAAGACCCCCGCGCGAAGCTGGAAGCGCTGTTCAAGGTGCGCGATCTGCTCTATCACGAGACCGCGCATTTCGTCGTGGAAACGGGACGTTCCACCGTGAACGCGCTCGTCAACATGGTCCTCATGCAATTGAAAGTGGCCGGCGTCATCAAGCCGGCCGAATCATAAAATGTCCGCCACGATTACCACCATGAATACCGTCAGCGTCGAACTGGACGAGCGCGCCTATCCCATCCATATCGGTGCGGGGCTGATAGGTCAGACCGAACTCTTTGCGCCGCATATCAAGGGCGCGTTGGTTGCGATCGTCACCAATTCGACGGTCGATCTGCTCTACGGCGACATGCTGCGCGCTGCGCTCGCGCCGCTTCGCAAAAAGGTGACCACGGTCGTCCTTCCAGACGGCGAAGCGCACAAGAATTGGGAAATGCTCAATCAGATTTTCGACGCCCTGCTGACCGAACGCGCGGACCGCAAGACTACGCTGATCGCGCTGGGCGGCGGCGTGGTGGGGGACATGACCGGCTTCGCGGCCGCGTGCTACATGCGCGGCGTGGCGTTCATCCAGGTGCCGACCACGCTGCTATCGCAAGTCGATTCGTCGGTGGGCGGCAAGACGGGCATCAATCATCTGTTCGGCAAGAACATGATCGGCGTGTTTTATCAGCCGCAAGCCGTGATCGCCGACATCGGCGCGCAGCATACGCTGCCGGAACGTGAACTCGCGGCGGGCATTGCGGAAGTCATCAAGACGGCGGCGATCAAGGACCCCGAGTTCTTCGAGTGGATCGAAGCGAATATCGATGCGCTAAATGCGCAGGACGAAGACGCGCTCGCGCACGCGGTGAAGCGCTCGTGCGAGATCAAGGCGTCGGTGGTTGCATTCGACGAACGCGAAGGCGGCCAGCGCGCCATCCTCAATTTCGGCCATACCTTCGGGCACGCGATCGAAGCGGGCCTGGGTTACGGCGAATGGCTGCATGGCGAAGCCGTCGGCTGCGGCATGGTGATGGCGGCGGATCTGTCCGTGCGCCTGGGCAGGCTGGACGACGCCGCGCGCAAACGTCTGGTGCGCGTGATCGAAGCGGCGAAGCTGCCCGTGGTCGCACCGAAGCTCGGCGACGACCGTTATGTCGATCTGATGCGCGTCGACAAGAAGGCCGAAGCCGGCGAGATCAAATTCATTCTGCTGACGCGTTTCGGCGCGACGGAAATCACGGGCGCGCCGGACAAGGCCGTGCGCGAAACGCTCGCAGCGAGCGTTTGAACCAGGGGAGGCGGCCTGAACCAAGAGAGCGATACGGAGCAGCCGGTGAGCGAAATCAAACGTGAATTACCGCCGGGCGTGCCGACATCGCTCGATCTCGAAGCGCATCTCGCGCGGTACGCGGCACATTCGTCGCAGTCGCGCGGACGCCGTCATCACGAAGCGCCGCCCGCCGCGCGCACCGAGTTTCAGCGCGATCGCGACCGCATCGTGCATTCCACGGCCTTCCGGCGGCTCGAATACAAGACGCAGGTCTTCGTCAATCACGAAGGCGATCTGTTCCGCACGCGGCTCACGCATAGTCTCGAAGTCGCGCAAATCGCCCGGTCGGTCGCACGCAATCTGCGGCTGAACGAAGATCTCGTCGAAGCCATCTCGCTCGCCCACGATCTCGGGCATACGCCGTTCGGCCACGCGGGGCAGGATGCGTTGCACGACTGCATGCGCAATAACGGCGGCTTCGAACACAACCTGCAAAGTCTCGCGGTCGTCGATCAACTGGAAGAGCATTACGGCGCGTTCGACGGTCTCAATCTCTGCTTCGAGACACGCGAAGGCATTCTCAAGCATTGTTCGCGCGAAAACGCCCGCAAGCTGGGCGACCTCGGCGAGCGCTTTCTGACCGGCAGGCAGCCGACGCTGGAAGCGCAAATCGCCAATCTCGCCGATGAAATCGCCTACAACAACCACGATGTCGACGACGGTCTGCGCTCGGGCCTCATCATGCTGGAGCAACTTTCGGAAGTCAGCCTGTGGCTCACGCACTTCGAAGCGGCGCGCGCCGAGTATCCGGACATCGAAGGGCGCAGGCTGATTCACGAGACCATCCGCCGCATCATCAACATGCTGATCGTCGATCTGATCGACTCAACCAATCGCAATCTCGCGCGCGTCAAACCTGAATCGCTCGACGATGTTCGCCAGGCGCCGACGCTCGTCATGCACAGCGAGGAAATCGCCGCGCAAGCCGCCGCGCTTAAGCGCTTTCTCTTCAAGAACCTCTATCGTCACTACCGTGTGATGCGCATGGCCAACAAGGCCAGGCGCGTCGTCACCGGTCTGTTCGACGCCTTCACCGACGACCCGCGCCTGTTGCCGCCCGCCTATCAGGCGCGCGGGCCGGTTGCGGAGGAATCGGCGAACGATGCCGCCGCGCCGACTCACGGCAGCTCGCAGGCGCGTCTCATCGCGCATTACATCGCGGGCATGACCGACCGCTACGCATTGAAAGAGTATCAACGCCTGTTTGTCATCGATAACAACTAACATCGCGCGATTCAAAACATCGCGCGATTCAAACCCGCGTGACTGCAAAACGGAGACTTTCTCGATGAGCTGCAAGCCCTTGTTCCGCTCGATTCCGGCGGCTGCCGTCCTTGCGTTCGGCATCAGCACCGCCGCGCACGCCGCCACGGAAATCCAGTTCTAGCACGGCATGGAAGCCGCGCTTGGCGAGCGGGTCAACGACATCACCAACGACTTCAACAAGTCGCAGAGCGATTACAAGATCGTTTCCGTGTTCAAGGGCACTTACGACCTAGACGCTGGCGGCGGGTATCGCCGCGTATCGCAGCGGCAATGCGCCGGCGATCCTGCAGGTCTACGAAGTCGGCACCGCGACGATGATGCAAGCGAAAAAGGCCGCCATTCCAGTCTAGACGTGTTCAAGCAGGCGGGCGTGCCGCTCGACGAGAAAGCGTTCGTGCCGACCATCGCGAGCTATTACAGCGATGCGAAGACCGGCCATCTCGTGTCGATGCCGTTCAACAGTTCGACCGACGCCCGTCCTCTACTACAACAAGGACGCGTTCAAAAAGACGGGCATCGATCCGAGCCAGCTGCCGAAAACGTGGGCCGATGTCGAGGCGGACGCGAAGAAGCTAAAGGCCGCCGGTTATTCGTGCGGCTATTCGTCGGGCTGGCAAAGCTGGATTCAGCTCGAGAACTACAGCGCGTGGCACGCCGCGCCGTTCGCGACGAAGAACAACGGCTTCGACGGTCTCGACGTCAAGCTCGAATTCAACAAGCCGTTGTAGGTCGCGCATATCCAGTTCCTGCAGAACATGGCGAAGGAAGGCACGTTCACGTACATGGGACGCAAGGACGAGCCGGTGTCGAAGTTCTATAGCGGCGATTGCGGCATCATCACCAACTCGTCGGGTTCGCGCGCGACCATCGCCAAGTACGCGAAGTTCGATTACGGCGTCGGCATGATGCCGTACGATGCGAACGTGAAGGGCGCGCCGCAGAACGCGATCATCGGCGGCGCGAGTCTGTGGGTGTTGTCGGGCAAAGACCCGGCCGTGTACAAGGGCGTCGCGAAGTTCCTCGCCTATCTGTCCACGCCCGAAGTCGCGGCAAAGTTGCATCAAGACACGGGCTATCTACCGGTGACGCAGGCCGCATACGAACTCACGCAGAAACAGGGCTTCTACGACAAGAACCCGGGTGCGGACATCGCCATCAAGCAGATGCTGAACAAGCCACCGCTGCCGTACACGAAGGGCCTGCGCCTGGCCAACATGCTGCAGATTCACACCATCGTCGATGAATAACTGGAGCAGGTCTGGGCCGAGAAGAAGACGCCGCAACAGGCGCTCGATTCGGCCGTGGCGCGCGGCGACGAACTGTTGCGCCGCTTCGAGACGGCCGGCAACTAAGCGCGTGCGTCCGCGCGTCGAGCAAGACGGCGCGGGCGCTTTCGTTCAGGACATAAGCGCATGGAAAAACGCTCTCGGTTCGATACGAGTGTGTTGCCGTATCTGCTCGTAGCGCCTCAACTCGCGATCACCGCGCTGTTCTTTCTGTGGCCCGCGGGGGAAGCGCTCTGGCAAGCCACGCAAAGTCAGGACGCGTTCGGCACGTCGAGCGAATTCGTCGGCTTGCAGAACTTCAGGCAGTTGTTCGCCGATCCGCTGTATTTGTCGTCGTTCAGTACGACGATGATCTTCTGCGCGCTCGTCACCGTGTATGGGCTCGTCATTTCGCTGCTGCTCGCCGCCTGCGCGGATCGCGTGACGCGCGGAGCGAAGGCGTATCAGACGCTGCTGATCTGCCTGTATGCGGTGGCGCCCGCGATTGCCGCCGGGCTGTGGTCTTTCCTGTTCAATCCGAGCATCGGGCTGGTGACTTATGCGTTGGCGAAGCAAAGCGTCGTGTGGAATCACGCGCTGAACGGCGCGCAGCCATGTTCCTCGTCGTGCTTGCCTCCGTCTGGAAGCAGGTGAGCTACAACTTCCTGTTCTTCTACGCGGGCTTGCAGGCCATTCCGCAATCGCTGATCGAAACCGCCGCCATCGACGGCGCCGGTCCCGTGCGGCGTTTCTTCGGCATCGCGCTGCCGCTGCTCTCGCCGACGAGCTTCTTCCTGCTGGTCGTGAATCTGGTCTACGCGTTTTTCGACACCTTTCCCGTGATTGATGCCGCGACCGGCTGCGGCCCCGCGCAATCCACCAAGACGCTCATTACAAGATTTTCGCGAAAGGATTTCAGGGGCTCGACATCGGCAATGCGGCCACGCTCTTCGGCGTGATGCTGCTCAACAGTCTCATGATCAGCATTGGCAAGATCGCGGTGTCGATCGTCTCGGCCTATGCCATCGTGTTCTTCCGCTTTCCGTTCAAGAACCTGGCGTTCTGGCTGATCTTCATCACGCTGATGCTGCTGGTCGAAGTGCGCATCTTCCCCACCGTGGAAGTCGTCTCGTCGATGCATCTCACCAATACGTACGCCGGCTTGAAGCTGCCGCTGATCGCATCGGCGATGGCCATGTTCCTGTTCCGGCAGTTCTTCATGACGCTGCCCGACGAACTGATGGAAGCCGCGCGCATCGACGGCGCGGGACCGCTGCGCTTTTTCTGGGATGTGGTGCTGCCGCTGTCGAAGCCGAACATCGCGGCGCTCTTCGTCATCACCTTCATCTACGGAACCAGTATCTCTGGCCGATCCTGATCACCAATCAGCAGTCGTTGCAGACGGCGGTGGTCGGCATCAAGAGTATGATCGCGTCGGGCGATACCGCGACCGAATGGCATCTCGTGATGGCCGCCACGCTGCTCGCGATGCCGCTGCCGCTCGCCGTCGTACTGACGATGCAGCGCTGGTTCGTGCGCGGCCTCATGGATGCGGAAAAATAACGGAGACTTCGCCTAAGGCAATGCTGATTAAGTCCACCGCTTGTGCTTGTCAGGTGTTATAGAGCGCACGTGCAAGGAGAAAGACAAACGACGATGAAGCAGCAGACGCTGGCGAAGGCCGCGGATCAAGGTGCGGGGTTCGAGACTTGCCGCAAACGCACGCGACGCGACGAGTTGCTTGACACGATGAACACGATCGAGATTCGCCTCGAGCAGCGCCGTGGACGTCGGCGCG
>LFLF01000209.1 GCA_001184395.1 Candidatus Paraburkholderia calva
TCGCCCGTAATGGGGGAAAGCGGGCCGCAGGCCCAGGCGCAACACCCTGGTGGACCGGAAATCCAGGCGCAAAGCCTCACTCACGATGAATCTGCCGCTGTTTGCGCCTGAATCGATGAATACAACCGGCTGCTTCAGCGTTGCCTTAGACACCTGCTCGAAGCCCATGGGATGGCTGTGCAAATCCTGGTGGTGGTAAATGAGGTATTGAGCGAGAAGGGATTGATGCTCAAGAGGGGATCGACCGGCGTCGCCACGTTGATTGCGGCGCCCAGTTCGACCAAGAACGGCTCGGGCACACGCGATCCCGAGATGCAGTCGACCCAGAAAAGCCGCAAGTGGTACTTCGGCATGAAGGCGCACGTGGGCGTGGACACAGAGTCAGGCTTGATTCACACGGTCATCGGCACGGCGGCTAATGTGCACGACATCAATGTGGCACATGCGTTGTTGCACGGAGAGCAGAGGAATGTTTATGCCGACGCCGGATACCAGGGCATCGAAAAACGTGAGCAAGCGGGCTCGACTCGATGGCACGTCGGGATGCGACCCAGTAAGCGAAGGAAACTGAATCTGAACGACCCTGTCGATGCAATATACGACAAGATCGAACGACTAGAGGCGGTCATTCGGGCGAAGGTCGAGCATCCCTTCCGAATCCTCAATCGACAATTTGGCTACGTGAAGACGCGAGATCGGGGTTGGCGAAAAAACACCGCTCAAATCACTACATTACTTGGGTTGAAAAAGTACCGATGATGCACAAATCGTAGGATGCCGCGCGCGATGGATTTGTGCCTTCGTACACTTTCCGAGAGTCAAAGGGGCTGGATCGTATCGACTCCGCGACCGACCTTCGGCATCGACAACCCGTGCGCGGTGAGAAAAGTCAAGCTCAAACGCGTACTGCTTCCATCGTGCTGGCCCATACCTGTTGCAGGCCGCCTTCGAAACGCATTGTGCAGGCGCTCCTTAACAGCCCTTTTCTTCATTTTGTTAAGGATTCTAGCCTATTAGCTTAAGATGAGGGTGCCAAATATGGCAAATCAATTACCCAATTAATCAAATCTATTTTTATAGCCATTAATATAGGGATTTCATATTTTATGAACTCGAATTTCGCTCTCCCTCTTTTGGACTCAGGGCCGCAAGAGAAGTGTGATCGCCTGCAAACCGTGCCTCTATTGGGGCAATCGAGATATGGCGTCGAGTTGGTTGAGGTTGATCTCAAACGTGTATCTGGAGAGGACATTATTAGCGCTCGCCAATTACTCGCCAAGCACGGATTGATCCTGATTCGTAATCAAGTACTGCATGACAAAGATTTGATTAATTTTTCGAAGTTGTTTGGTTCCGGGATGATTGAACCTTCGGCAAGACGAATAAGCCACGGCCATATCGAAAGGCACGTCGCCTATCTGACGAATTTGCGGAATCCCGATGGGTCACCGTTCGGCTTTGCAGGGGATACAACTGATTTTTGGCATTCCGATCAAGAATTCAGGGAGAAGCCTGCGTCTATAGGTGTTCTCTATTGTTTGATCCCATCGGAGACAGGTGGCGCTACCAGCTTTGCCACAACTGCAGTACGAAACCTGAAAATTAGTGAAGCAAAACTATCCCGGCTGCGAGGTCTCTCATCCACCAGGCAACCCGCAAGCACTCACGACAATGCGCCACAGTGGATCGTTTCGCATCCGGTCGTTGTTGCGAACTCGCTGGGTGAGGAATTTGTTTATGTAAGCGAGAATGCTCTGGATTTCCAAGGATGCTCTTCCGCGGTTGGGGGGATGATCAAAGACGCATTGCTTGCGGAGATATTGAAACCAGAAAACATATATTCTCATCATTGGGAAATGGGGGATTTAATACTCTACGACAACATACAGCTTCTTCATCGGCGCGAAGAATTTCAAGGAGTAAGGCTCATGAAGGCCCTCAAGATTTATCCGGATGGCAAGCATCTGGTCGCCCCGTTGGGAAGTGTGGTGAGTCATTCTATATCTAAGGCATGTGAAACGCTAAAATTTTGAGTTATTGATTCGAAATCACAATTGAATGAGATATTTTTTCATTTAAATAAAACAAATAGGCAGGGATTCATGATTTCACAAACTATTTCGCTTGATTCCATAACGACCGACAAGGTTCAGCGCCCAGATAGGCATACGGAGGTGGATCTAAACAGGCTGATCTATGAGAGCAATCGTTCGAATATTGGCTCTGAACCTCTAAAAAAACCTGATTCATTCATTATTCGCGCAGGTCTTGCTGGCGGTTTGCCATTCAACACCTTGACTACCGATATAGTTTCCGGTTGCTTGCCGGCGCGCCATGCTTGTTATGGGATTTGTTTCGCGGCAAAGGAATCCTGGAGGCAAGGAATCGATTTCGGCACGCGCGTCCTCAATCATTTCGACCGCGATATCTTTAAAGCCGACCTCGAGCGGTTGCCAGAAACGCAAGGCTATGTGCGTAACGGTTGGAACAGCGATTCGTCGTGGGCTTGGAAACAAGCCCTCGCGCTGGCCGAAGCAGTACAAAAAAGCGGTCGCTTGACGATCTTCGTCACCAAAGCCTTCACTCAGATTGACGCTCAGATGTGTGCTGATTTTGCGAAGAGTGGAGCCGAGATCCGAGTCTCGATAAGCGCGTTTGACAACCATATGCAGCTTAAACACCGTATGCAGTTTATTCGAAACTACCGCGAGGCAGGGGGAGTTATCGTACCTATCTTGATGTCGGCCAAGTTCAAGAATAAGGGATTGGCCGATCGCCAGGGCCAAATAGTGGACTGGTTACAAATCCATGATTTGCCAGCCGCAGAAAATAGTTTGCGCTTTCCAATCGATGCTCCGATCACTCAAGTGATTGATGTGAACTCAACACGTCGAATTGCAGATAGCAACGACGTCTGGAGTGGACGACTCTATGCCGATCGGTTGGTCATTCCGACGACTACGACTGTGCCCGATTCTTACCGGGGCCTAGGTTGTGGGTTTTTGTCAAAACTCGATATGGAATTTGTCCGATCGCTTTTCCATGACCCAGTGAAAACTTACGAGGAAGTGATGGAATCGAGTGAAGATCAACGCCCACCCAGACAGTGTGGTGTTGGGCATACCAGGCCGGTTCAAGAGCGTGTGTAATCTCAAGTACCGAACCGGTTCAATGGCGACATCATACGCCAAACTGGCTGGTTAGAACGGAGCGGTGATGTGTTCGGGATATCAATGTTGGCTAAGGCCGGATGATTACGGCTGTGCTGTCGGCAATGAATTGTGCGTGGTCGCTCGCGAGCCCCATGCGATGTTGTGCGAATTTGAGGATAGCCAAAGACAATCGAGGAGATTGCGATGAAGGTGGTCGATATCACGCCGGCCCTTGGTTCCCAGATCAGCGATGTAAGGATTGATCGGTCGGGACAGGAGGAGTTCGACGAAATCATGCGTGCTGTTCGACAGGCACGTTATGGCAACGCCAATTAAGTCCACCATTAGTGCTTGTCAGGTGTTATAGAGCGCACGTGCAAGGAGAAGGGCAAACGACGATGAAGCAGCAGACGCTGGCGATGGCTGGAGCTAAAGTCGGAAGTGGTGTATGGGGGGTAGTTGAGGCGGGAAATTGAAGGCAGTGGTGGTTTCAGCTGAGAATCTGATTGTCGAAGTCGGAAACCAGCGAACAACAAAACCATCCACCATAAGCAAGGATACGGAAAAACGGTCATGGGTCTATCGGGAGCTGGCCTCGGGCTGGACGACCTGATCCGTCAAGGGGCGCGGCAAGTAATTCAGCAAGCGATTGAAGCGGAGCTGGCAGAGCTACTTGAACGGTTCACGAGCGTGAAGACAATGCACGGGCAACGCACGGTGGTGCGCAACGGCTACTTGCTCGAACGCGAGGTATTGACGGCGGCCGGGCCGATTCCCGTGAAGGTGCCAAAGGTACGCGATCGATCAGGATCAGGGGTGAAGTTCAATTCATCGATCGTCCCGTCGTACGTGAGGAAATCGCCCCGTGTTAGCGCGGCGCTGCCGTGGCTGTATCGGACATGTGGCCGTACCGCAACGAGCAGGATAGCGAAGAGCCTGTAGTGTTGTTCGACTATCAACCCCGGACGTGGCAAGCAATATCCCCAGGCGTTTCTCGCGGACTACAAAGGCATGGTGATGTCCGATGAATATAGCGCCTGGCGAACGGTCAAAGGTGTGACTCACTTCGGCTGCCTTGCTTATGCGAGACGCGGATTCGTAGAGGCCCCGAAGACGCAGAAAAAACTAGGCAAACGCGCGCAGCAAGCACTCCAGTTCTTCCCGCGACTCTATCGCGTCGAAGCACTCGCGCGAGAGAAACCTCCGAGCGGGGAAACGCGTGCCAGTTATACCTTA
>LFLF01000210.1 GCA_001184395.1 Candidatus Paraburkholderia calva
TCTTTCGCGCAAGCGATTGATGGCACAGGTTCGCCCGTAATGGGGGAAAGCGGGCCGCAGGCCCAGGCGCAACACCCTGGTGGACCGGAAATCCAGGCGTAAAGCCTCACTCACGATGAATCTGCCGCTGTTTGCGCCTGAATCGATACATACAACCGGCTGGTTCAGCGTTGCCTTAACGATTATGTTGCTCTCCGGGTAATTCGGCGCCGTGTGCGCGAATCGCCGCAATCAGTTCTGCAGGCGTAATTTCATATCGCACTTCGCGGTGAATGCCGGGTTTGCGCTCGTCAATCTCGATCAGCAGAACCGCCTTGCCATCGGCCGCCGGTTCGAGCCGCAATGAACGCACTTCCTGACCACTGGCTTCGTCATATTCCGTCAGAAGCGTCATGGCACCCGTGGCGGCGCTTTTCGGCATGGACATTCTTCCTCCCGTCTTGCGACGTTGTTGTTTCGCGAGGCCGCCGTCTCTCCGCACGCATGCACGGGCAACGTGTATGCACGGGGATGGCGGCTGGTAACGCAACAGGTAACTGAAGCGGACGCGAAGCGCGCAACCTGACGACTACCGCTCCGGTGCTTTATTATTGCCTGTCAAAATGGGTGCGTCCAGCGTAGGGATATCGCCCCTACTGCACGGCCAGGCACAGCCCAGCATGGCGCAAGCGCCGCGCCTGCCTCTTTCAGACGTTCGCGCCGAGCGTTTCGCGCACTTGCGCGTGATCTCGAAAGACCGCAGACGCGCCCTGTGATCGAAGATCTGCGCGGTCACGATAAGTTTGTCAGCTTGCGTTTGCTCGATGACCGAACGCAGGCCGGCCTCGACATTGGCGTGATCGTCGACGACCGAGCAGGCGAGCGAATATTAGACACCCGCGCGTTCGGCCTCTGTCCATGCGATAGACGCAACCGGCGGCGGCAGTTGTCCCAGCGTACCGCGTCGTAGATTGATGAACTGCTGTTGCAACGATGTGAAAAGAAACTGCGCTTCGGCGGCGTCGGCGGCGAACACGTTCACGCCGACCATCGCATAGGGTTTGTCGAGGGTGGCCGACGGACGAAACTGCGAGCGATACACTTACAGCGCCGTCAGCAGATAATCCGGCGCGAAGTGCGAGGCGAACGCGAACGGCAGGCCCATTGCCGCCGCGAGCTGCGCGGAAAACAGCGACGAGCCGAGCAGCTAGACCGGCACGTGCAGGCCCGCGCCGAGCACCGCGCGCACGTGCTAGCCTTCCACTGGATCGCCGAAGAAACGTTGCAACTCCGCGACGTCGTCGGGGAACGATTCAGCGCTGCCCATCAGATCGCGGCGCAAAGCGCGCGCGGTGGTCTGATTGGTGCCGGGAGCGCAGCCGAAACCGAGATCGATACGCCCCGGGAACAGAGCGCGAGCGTGCCGAACTGTTCGGTGATCACGAGCGGCGCGTGATTCGGCAGCATGATGCCGCCCGAGCCGACCCTGATGGTATTGGTGCCCGCCGCGATATGGCCGATCACGACCGAAGTCGCGCGCTGGCAATGCCTGTCATGTTGTGATGCTCGGCGAGTCAGTACCGCAGAAAGCCCCATTGTTCCGCGTGGCGGGCGAGATCGAGCGAGTGGGCGAACGCATCTGCGGCGGTTGCGCCGCGCGGGATCGGGGAAAGGTCGAGTACGGAGAAGGGAATCATTCGGTGTTCCGATGACGCGACCGCGCCGGCGCATTCGATGCGATGCCGCGAGATGTGCTGTCAGGCGAGGCGTGCATCGCCGTGCGCGACGGCATCCCGACGGCGTCCCGTTCGTAGTCGCGGATCACGCCGTATGTGCCAGGTGGAATGCGCACAAAGCGCTTCAGACGCAGCCGCCGCGCGCGGTCGGGGTCGCGTGCCGTGGCTTCGTCGAGCGCGCGGGCGAGGGTGTCGAGATCGGCCGGGGCCAGCCGCATCGACGTGATGAAGGGCAGGCTGGGCGTGCTCGCAGTGGCACCGATTTTGCACACGTGGGCTGCCAGCGCCGGAAGTCGATTGTGGACGAAGGCGACGTCACGCAGTCGATGGCGACGACGTCCGCGCGACCGTCGGCAAGCGCCTTCAGCGAGGCGAGATGGCCGCCGCTTCGCTCGACCGAGGCGAAAAACCGGTCGTCGCGCGCGAACGGCGCAACGGCGTGACGCAGCAGATTCATGCGGCTATTGGAGTCGTCGCCGTTATAGACGGCGCACAGGCCGCGGCAATCCGCGAGGTCGCCGGCGCGTACCGGTGCGCCTACGACCAGGGTACTGCGATACGTGCCGTCGGTACAACCCGGCGCGTCGAAGTCGGGCATCGCGACGACGCGCACGCGGTCGTTTAGCGCATGCAGCAGCGGGTAGCCGCAGGTCTGCAACAGCAGCAGATCGTCGTGCAGCCAGAAGGCCGTCAGATCGTCGCCGGGATCGGCCAGGTCGAGCGTGTCGCCGCGTGCGCCGAGCCAGTCGGCCAGTTGAGCGCGCACATTCGTCAGCAGTCTGCGCCAGTTTTCGGCAAGCGCGGGGGGACGTTGTACATCGGCAGGGCGGCGATCCAGCGCATGACGGGACGGGGAAGGAACGAGGGGATTATCGTACAGGCCCCGTCGCACGGTTGCTTGGGACAAACTCGCAGGCCGTCAATCGCGCACGCGCGCCTGCGATGCGGAGCTTTCCGAAACCGAAACCTTCAGCACACCCACACCAGATGCGCCCGCATTCCACGCGGCATTCCATCGCTCCGGAACGAATCCCGCCGACGGATGCACCGGCGACACCGCCTGCGCGACAACAAAGCGCCGCATCCACTCGCCATAGCCCGCGACGACGAAGCCGCCGTTGCTCACCCGATAGGCGTCGCGCCGTGCCCGGTACACCGCGCCGAGATCGAACCACGGCACGCCGGCAGATCGTGATGTACCGCATGATAATTGTTATTGAGAAACAGAAGCCGCCAGAGCCATGCCGCTTCGTTGATCACCGTACGATGGCGCGCATCGTCGGCGGCGCGATGTTCCTGAAATGAGGGCACCGAGGCGAGCGCCAGCGCCGGATAGCCGATGCCGAACGCGCGCCATGAAATGCCGCAGCGCGTATCGAGCCAGTGCACGAGCAGCGCGAGCGCCGCGCCATGCACGATCCAGCTCTCGACGATGCGCCACTGCCGCTCCGCGATCGAAAAGAGCGGCCCGATCAGCATGCGCCCCGCGAACGTATTGCGTGCCGCGAGCGCGAGCCGCAGCGCCGCGCCTGCGCCCGCCCACTGCGCGGAGGTGACGAAATAGCTTTCCGGATCGCGGCCGGGTTCGGTGAGATGCGCGTCGTCGTGATGACGCAGATGCGCCTCGCGATACACCGCATACGGAAACCACACCGCCAGCGGCGCGAGGCTGAACAGCATGTTGACGAACGGCCAGCGCGTCGGATGCCCGTGCAGCAGTTCGCGTTGCAGGGACATGTACCAGCACGACAACACCGCGAGCAGCGCGAGCGCGACCGGCAGGCCGAGCGCGCGCGTTCAGCGCGACGCCGAACCAGCCGCCGTACAGCGTGGCGATGACGAGCCAGGTCGGCCATTCGCTGCGCCAGCGCCAGGACGCGCGCCGGGCCAAGGTGTCGCGGGCTTGGGCGTCGTCGAGATAGCGTGGCATGGCGAGGCGGAACGGGTATCTAAAGGGAAGGGCCATCCTAGCTGCGCATGCGGCGTATCCCAACCAACCATTCCGCCTAAGGTTTTCACGAAAACCGGCCGATATCCCCGAAAGCACGGCAAAGCGAGACAGGCCCCGGGTTTCTCCCAGGCTTGTGACGCTCGCGAACGCCCGTGCTGTGAATCCGGCTTGCGTCGTCGGCCAGATCGTTCGGGGTGCGATCATCGCGCGCCGCTGCGCGCAGTGATGAGCGCGCGGTAATCAGGAAAACAAATCAAAAAATAGATACTTTACGATCGTGACCATGCAAGATCAGCAACACAAGCCGCGCCTGCTGCTCGAATACGACGGCAAAACCGGCGAACTGTTTGGCATCTTTTTTACCAATCTGCTGTTCAACCTGCTCACGCTCGGCTTATGGCAACGCTGAACCAGCCGGTTGTATTCATCGATTCAGGCGCAAACAGCAGCAGATTCATCGTGAGTGAGGCTTTGCGCCTGGATTTCCGGTCCACCAGGGTGTTGCGCCTGGGCCTGCGGCCCGCTTTCCCCCATTACGGGCGAACCTGTGCCATCAATCGCTTGCGCGAAAGATAGACGTTGGTCAACGCCAGCGCAACGAAAGCCCGATTGGCGTTCTTCGCCAGACCCCGAT
>LFLF01000211.1 GCA_001184395.1 Candidatus Paraburkholderia calva
GTGGTCGGGGCTCGTTCTGTCGGGCAATCCGTACGACGGCCACACGCTGGCCGAGGCCTTGGAACAGGCCGCGATCCTGAGGATGTGCAGCCGGAGATTGCCATCGTTGACCGCGACTACAAAGGCGTTGCGGTGCAGGCGTGATGATCTATCACCCGGGCTGCGGCGCGGTATCACACGCGGGTTGCGCGCAATGGTCCGAAGGCGTAGTGCGATCGAGCCTACCATCGGGCACATGAAAGCGGATGGCAAGCTCGACCGGAACTGGCTAAAGGGTGCGCGCGGCGACGCAATTCACGCGGTGCTGTGCCGTGCAGGCCACAATCTGCGCATGATCCTCCGGAAACTGCGGCTTTTTACGTCCTTGTTCTCGTCGCTTTGCTGAGTCGCCTGGTTGGGGAGTTACTTGCGGCATGAGTGCCGGCGGCGCCTTAATAGGATTATTCAGGGCCGACTAACTACTATTCACGGCGTTTCTGATGCTGATCGGCGGCGGCCTGCTGATGGCGCTCAAGATCGACACTCCGATGGTACAGTACACTGAGTGGCCCAACTTCCTCGCGCGTCCGTTCGGTCTGTTGTTCGCCATCACGATCCTGCGCTAGCAGCCTTATCTGTCGGCGGTATTGCCGATGTATTCGGTGTTCGCGCTCGCCGTCCCGGTGATCGTGCCGCTCGCGCAGAGAAAGCCCATCATCGCGATGTTCGGAAGCCTTCTGCTGTGGCTCGCGTCGATGCCGCTCTTGCAGTTGCTGCCCGGCATCTACGGCGAAACTTGGTCGTTCAACCCGTTCGCCTGGCAGTTGATGTTCATGACCGGCATCCTCGTCCGCACGCAGCCGATCAGTGACGAATTCCACGCTGGCAAGCTCGCGGCTGGCTGACCTGCGGCGCGATTGTGCTGACCTTCGCCTTCTTCAAGCTCTTCTTCGAGACGCAGGCGCCGCCGGGATACATGAAGCAGACCCTCGCGACTCTGCGCACCGTGAGTTTCGCGGCGGTCGCGTGGATCGACGCACGCACGGTGTACAAGGGTTAGGTCGCGAAGCTCGCGCATCGGCTGCCGGGAATCGTGACGATCGGGCAGCAAGGGCTGGTGTGCTTCATTGCGGGGACGGTGGCACGCAATGCGTGCTGGGGCAGGGGCGTTATCTGTCACACTGGATTCTTGGCCTGATCACGGATGGCATTGCCATCGCGAGCCTGTCGCTGATTGCGCGCTTCTGGGCGGATCGCAAGGCAGCGAAAGCCGCGAAGACGGCAGGCATTACGGCGCGCCCCGAACGCAAGACGCCGCCCCGTGTGATGCTCATCAAGGGCCGGGCGGTGCCGGTGCATGCCGGAGACCGCCGCGACCGCTGAGCACGATGACGCGGGAAGTTTCGAATGGCGCGATCGCCGCGGGCGGCCGCGCCATTTTAGTTGGCGCTATTCGAGCGTGATGTCGCGCATTTCGCGCATGCACAGCACTACGATCAGACTGACCGCGGCCGCCGCCGACATATAGCCGCCGACCCATGTCAGACCACCGCGATTGGCCAGCAACTGTGCGATATACGGCGTCACCGACGCGCCCAGAATGCCGCCGAGGTTGCATGCGACGCCCGCGCCCGTGTAGCGCACGTTGGTCGGGAACAGTTCGGGCAGCAGCACGCCCATCGGCGCGAAGGTCACGCCCATCAGAAACAGTTCGATGGTAAGAAAAAAGCGCGACCAGAATCGTGTTGCCTCTGCCGAGGAGCGGAGCCGTCGTGAATCCGGACAAGACCGCGAGGATACAACCGACCACGAGCACGGGCTTGTGCCCCAAGCGGTCGCTCGCGATGGCGGAGATCGGCGTGGCGATCGCCATGAATAGCACGGCGAAGCACAGGAGGCCGAGGAAGGTCTCACGCGAGAAATGGAGCTTGCCGATGCCGAACGACAGCGAGAACACCGTCGAGATGTAGAACAGCGTGTAGCAGACGACCATCGCGAAAGCTCCGAGCAGCACCGCGACGGACACCTTGACGCGTTCCTCGCGCTCGATGGCGGCGCGGAACGCGGGCGTTTCCGCGATTTTCAGGCGCACGTACAGCCCGAGCGCGACCAGCACGGCGCTGACGATGAACGACACGCGCCATCCCCAGCTGGGGAATTGTTCGTCGGTGAGCCAGAGCGCGAGGCCGAAGAACAGGCCGTTCGACGCCAGAAAGCCGATGGACGGCCCGAGTTGCGGAAACATGCCGAACAACCCGCGCTTGCTCTGCGGCGCGTATTCGGTCGCGAACAGCGCTGCGCCGCCCCATTCGCTGCCGAGCCCGATGCTTTGTCCGAAGTGCAGCACGCACAGCAAGATCGGCGCGAGACTGCCGATGGAGTCGTAGCTCGGCACGAAGCCGATCAGCGTGGTCCGAAAGTCCCATGACGAGCAGCGATGAGACCAGCGTCGATTTGTGTCCCACGCGATCGCCGAAATGCCCGAACAAAAACGAGCCGACCTTGCCGTGCGAAAAATGCGATGCTGAACGTGACGAACGCAGACAGCACCTGCGCCGCCGAGGAACTGTGCGGAAAGAACACCGGACTGATGACGAGCGCGGCGGCGGTCGCGTAGATGTAGAAGTCGTAGAACTCGATTGCCGTGCCGATGAAGCTCGTGAAAATCACGGCGATGCGCTTTGGGAGCCGTCGCCGGGCTTGGCGGCGGACAGCGAGGGTGAGACCATGATGTCTTCGTTTGTCGTGGTGCTGATGCATTGTCGCGCGCATCGACGGGCAATGGCGCAGCGGATGGACGCGCGGAGTCGTCGATCGGTGTGGCGCAATGTGGTTGAGATACAGAAGGGCGTGAAATGGCCATCCAATGGACTTCAGATGCGCGGCGCACAGGTCGTGCGCCGCGGTCGATGCGGTGCTGCAGCAACGCTTGGGCGCTTCAGGGAATGTGCGGGGTGGGCACGCCGCGAAGGCCGCGCCGGAGGGCCGTCCGGCAAAGGGTATCGAAAATTATAACGAGCGGGTCGTGCGCGCCGCAATCAATCGATGCTGGTCGCCTGTGGCGAATGCGAGGTTTGCAACTGGAACTGGCCGTTGTCGTTGAACATCCAGCCTTCGGAACAGTTCGAGCTGGCTGGCGCCGTTCAGTAGGCGCGGCGGCGCGGGCAGCGGCAAGGCGCGGCGCAGGGAAGCGAGCGCGGTGGCTTCGGCTTCGTCATCGCCGTTCGTGCGATACACCGACGACTGCATGAGCCGCCCGGTCTTATCGACCGTGAACGAGACCAGCACGAAAGAGCGCAGCATGGCTTTGAGCACCAGCGACGGATTGCGCTCGAAAATGCGCTGCGCGATGCGCCCCTTGTAGTCGGTCAGCGTCTGGCTCGGCGCGGGCGTCGCGGTGTTGCGCGCCTGCACGACGCTGGGTGGCGGCGTGAAGGTGCAGGCCACCATGCCGATGGCGAACGTCACAGCGGCGAGTGATGTCGGTAAAAAGCGGGGCGTTGCGTACATGGCGTCGAATGGAAGCCGGTGTTACTTTGTTAGTCGTTCGTCGCGGCTCGCGTGAAACGCTGCGTGAAACAACGGATGCGCGGGCGCGCTGCTTGCTACGTAAGGCTTATGTAACACATGAACGGGGAGGAATCCATGAACAATGATCCGAATCGAGACGAAGCCGCGCAACCGGCCAAGCACAACGACAATGAGAAAAGCAAACTGCCCGAGCGCGATGACGAAGGCCGCAAGCAGGGGCCGAACGACCAGCCGGGGAAGCAAACCGGGGAAGGTGAGGCGCCGGTTGGCTGAGCGTCGCTCCGGTCGAGTTATTGAGGGAGAACGCCATGTCACAGGACAAGAGTTCCAAAACCGCCGGGGCGCGGGCAAGCCAGAAGCCTCCCGCATCGGCGAGGCAGTCGCGGGACGATCCGCGCAAGCCTGTGCCGACGCAGGACGCCGACAAGGCGGAACCGGCGCCGCACGAGCGTCCGGTCAGAACTGACGACAAAAGAGGTTGTACGCTCATTCCGTGTGCAGTTTGACGGGTTCGGCGCAACGAAGCGGGCCGCTGGCTCGCGTTGCACTCCACTCGGTAGCGCGTGTTTCGACGCGTGATGCAAAACGCCTCGGTTTCCAACGGGTAGACGAGGCGTTCAAAAAGTTCAGGGCTGGTCGGGACGCTTAGGGCAACGCTGAACCAGCCGGTTGTATTCATCGATTTAGGCGCAAACAGCGGCAGATTCATCGTGAGTGAGGCTTTGCGCCTGGATTTCCGGTCCACCAGGGTGTTGCGCCTGGGCCTGCGGC
>LFLF01000212.1 GCA_001184395.1 Candidatus Paraburkholderia calva
TCATCATGAACATCAATTCGGTGTAGCCGTCCGCTCTGCGCATCGTTTCGGTCTCAGTGTCGTTCGATTCCTTGATTCAACGTTTGCCCCTCCCAGTTTGCCACTCCCAATCAGATCACCCGCGTAAGATGACCCGCGTAGAGGGTATTTCAATAGCCTGCTAGACACCTGCGCTGAGTACCTCGGCCAACTGGACAGGCGCTCGCCAATACAATCAAGGCTTCGTTAAAACGTTGACCTTGCGCTGCTTTTCGACATTGTCCACCGCAAAGCGCATGCCGTTTTTGTTACCGAGTATTACGTACGGAATTGCCGTGCTCGACGTAACCGCCGGTAACACCATAACGCTTCACTTCAAACGTTGGCGAGAGCGATTTATTCCTCGTGTTGCGCTTGCTGACGTTTCATCCGCTTCAACAAAAAATAGGCCGATTCTCAGTTCTCCGAATCGGCCTTTTGCTTCGTTTCAAGTTCGCGCGTCCGCGAGCAGCGGGTTATCGACGCCACTCCAGACATTGTTGCCGGACGGCTTCGTGCAGCGATTTTTCCTTGGCGAACACATTGTGCAGCCAACTCGCATCGTTGATGCCGCCGCGCGCGATATTGCCCACCTGCGCGAGCGCCGCCCGCGAGCCGAGCACATCGGCGTGCGGCGCCAGCACGTCGAGCGTCGCAAGGATGTCTTCGGCGATGGTACGCCGCTCGCCCGTTTGTGGATCGATGCAGGTGCCTTCCAGCCCGAAGCGGCATGCCTCGAACCGGTTGAAGGTGTAGACGAGATAGTCGTCCTCGCGCGGCGTCACCGGCTTGTCGAGCAGCAGATAGCGCGAGAGCGTCTGGATGTAGCACGCGATAGCCGCCGCGCGATCGACCGACAGCGGCGTGTCCATCACGCGCACTTCGATGGTGCCGAAGCTGGGCTTCGGCCGGATATCCCAGTAGAAGTCCTTCATGCTGTTGACGACGCCGGTATTCACCATCTTCGAGAAGTACTCCTCGAAGCTGTCCCACGTCAGCACGAACGGCGCACGGCCCGAGAGCGGGAACGCGAACACCGAATTTAGGCGTGCCGAATGGAAGCCCGTATCGACGCCCTGGATATAAGGCGACGAAGCCGACAGCGCTATGAAATGCGGGATATAACGCGACATCGAATGAAGCAGGAACAGCGCGCTATTCGGATCCGGACAGCCGATATGCACGTGCTGCCCGAACACCGTGAACTGCTTCGCGAGATAACCGTACAGCTCCGAAATGTACTGGAAGCGCGGCGCGTCGTAGATCTGCCGCTCGCTCCATTGCTGGAACGCGTGGGTGCCGCCACCGGCCAACCCCACGTTTAGTTGATCGGCCGCCGTCACCAGCACGTCGCGAATCTTGCGCAGGTCGGTGACGGCCTGTTCGTGTGTCGTGCAGATGCCGGTCGAGAGCTCGATCATGCTTTCGGTGATCTCCGGCGTGATGTTGCCGGGAATCTCTTCGTTCTTGATGAGACGCATCAGATCGGACGCGGCGCGCGTCAGATCGTAGTCGTGCGTATTGACGACCTGGATCTCCAGTTCGACGCCGAATGTAAACGGTTCGGAGTTGATGAAAGGTTCGAGTGCCATGACGCCTCTTGAAAGATCAAATTCCTGAGCGGCGCTGAAAGCTCATTCGCGCCGCTCGCCTACCGCCGACAGGCTACGGTACACCACGAACGGCGACACGATCTGCAACACGACCATCGAGCAGAGGATGATCGCGCGCAGCGTGGGATCGTAGTCGGGATAGAGCAGGTACATGTCGTCGACCAGCAGATACGCGAGCGCGGACATCGGCGTGAGCGCGACGCCCAGCGCGATGCCCTGATTCCAGTCGAGTCCGCTCGGTTTCGCGAAGATCAGCACGCCGAGCAGCTTGCCGACGAAACGCGCGACGATCAGCGCGATCGCTGCCAGCCCGCCGATCAAGATATCGCGCCACTGTAAGGACGTCAGCGTGAGGGCAAACAGAATCACCGTGAGTAGCCAGCCCGCCGAGCCGAAGTGCGAGGGCCACAGTTGCGGCCGCTCGTCGGCGTTCTTCACGATGATGCCCGCGGCGAGCAGCGCGAGAATCGTCGACAGTTTAAAGATATGCGCGATGGCAATCGCCAGCAGCACGAGTCCGAACAGTGCGACGAACGAATGCTCGTCGTTGGTCGGTAGGCGGTGCACCAGCAGATTGCAGGCGCGCGCGAGCAGAAACGCGAGCACCAGTGAGCCGATCAGCAGATACAAAGGCTGCAGGAAGGTTGCGAATGCATTCCCATAAATTTCCTGATGCAGCACGCCCGCCGCGAGCTTCTCGACGACCACGGCGTACACACTGTTCAACGCGGTCAGCGTGAGCAGACGCTGCGTGACCTGACCTTCCGCGCGCAATTCCGTCTTCAATTGAATGACCATCGCGGGCGACGTCGCCATGGCGATGGCCGCAATCACGACCGATTGCATCGTCGGGACATTGAGTAGGATTAGCGCGATCAGCACCAGGCCGAAGGTCAGCGTGGATTCCGCGATGCTCGACAGGATCAGATAAGGATTGCGGCGTATCCACCGCAAGTCGAGCCGGCCGCCCAGTTCGAACAGTAGCAAGCCGAGCGAGACATCGAGCAGCGGCCGCGACAGGCCGCCCGCTGCGCTGGCGTCGATCACGCCGAGACCCGCATTACCGGCGATCAGGCCGATGATCGCGTAACCCGTGATGCGCGGCAGCCGCCACGCGCGCCACAGCAATTCTCCGGCGAGTCCCGCCGTGACGAGCGCGAGACCGGCCCACAGAATGGCGTCGGGTTCGAGCGGCCACGCGGGCAGAAATGAAAATGCCGAATTCATCTTATTGGCTTCTCCTTCGGTACTGCGATGGACGGACCTGCGCCGGCGCTACTCGGGCCTCGATCGCGCAGTGCGCGCGGTGACGAGGCACATCGTTGCGGCTCGTCGAACATGACGAGCGCAAGTTCATTCAAACGAAACGAAATGCAAAGAACACGGCGTCATGGAACAAACCGTGCACGAATTAGACGACGCGTCTGGCTGCGGCGTTCCCAACAACGCGTGGCGAACCGTCTCAATGGATTCGCACCCTACACGCGGTGCCCGAGCGGACCCCAGGCCGGACACAGTAAACGACGAAGCGGCGTTGGTGATCAGATTGTGTTTCCGCAATCATCGTTCCATTGATGCGCCTGGCCGCCGGGCGAGACGCTGGAAGAACGGCAATTGTGCCATATGTCGACGGCTGTTACAGATCAACTCCAGCTTCTTGATTTCGTTGAAATAAAAGCCACTTCCCGGGTCGCCGCGGGCGGCAAAGCTGACAGAGAACGCGTGATGTTTTCTTCTGGGCGGCGGTGGGTTTTCGCTTTTCGACGGCATCGCCGTCAGGGGTTTGCAAGTTTACCGTATAGTATATATATAGGTAGTCGAAGTTAACAAGAGCCTGCTTTTTCTGTGGATAACGCGCTTTTCAGCTTTCGATTCAAGCCATTGCGGAAGCAGAACCGGACCGTAAACATGTTCGCACCACGCCGTTAACTTGGAACAATTTTTAGGCCGTTCGAGTTGGCGTCAGTTGTCCCGTTTACGTGCACAACGAACTCACACGCGTTCCTCCGGTAAAGCGCGCTGTTATCTAGCCGATCCTGAACCATTCCTAAAGCCTTATCCCACCAAGCACTCCAGCCCAAACCATGTTGAGCGAATTGCAGGAAGCAGGCATATTAACGCTTAAGGCAACGCTGAACAAGTCGTTGTATTCATCGATTCAGGTGCAAATAACGGCAGATTCATCGTGAGTGAGGCTTTGCGCCTGGATTTCCGGTCCACCAGGGTGTTGCGCCTGGGCCTGCGGCCCGCTTTCCCCCATTACGGGCGAACCTGTGCCATCAATCGCTTGCGCGAAAGATAAACGTTGGTCAACGCCAGCGCAACGAAAGCCCGATTGGCGTTCTTCGCCAGACCCCGATAGCGCACCTTCGTGAAGCCCCACAGGCGTTTGACAACAGCAAACCCCTGCTCAACGCGAGCACCGATCTTCGACTTGTTGCGATTCTTGCCGCGCGCTACCTTGTCAATTTCGCCCGCCCGACGCGTACGCTGATTGGTGAAGTCGCGTGCCTTGGCGGCCTTGCCACGCATCAGCGCTTTCTGGCTCGCATAGGCGCTATCTCCATAGACGCCTTGCTC
>LFLF01000213.1 GCA_001184395.1 Candidatus Paraburkholderia calva
GCGAAAAGACCGCGTCCATGCGAGTGAGCGCCTCGTTCAACCACAGCCGAATCGGTCGCAGCGGGTGATTGGCCGGAACGAAGTTATCCAGCGTGGTCATCGTGAACATCAATTCGGTGTAGCCGTCTGCTCTGCGCATCGTTTCGGTCTCAGTGTCATTCGATTCCTTGATTCAACGTTTGCCCCTCCCAATCAGATGATCCGCGTAAGATGACCCGCGTAGCGGGTATTTCAACAGCCGGCTAGAAAGCAGCGTCCGATCACGCCGCCAATATGTATTATCGACCACCACGCCCGCCGCCCCGATCACGCCAGCCCAACCTGCCACGACCAGCCACTGACCCAACGGTGCGAACGCCAGTGCGAGATTTGCCAGCACGATACCTGCCAGCATGAGCACATACCAGACGAGCGCCGTGCGTCGATGCCCCACGCCAAGCCGCACCATTCGCTGATAGTAATGCTCCCGGTGCGCCTGCCAGAACTTTTCGCCGCGCGCGAGCCGCAGCAGCAGCGTGACCGACGCATCGGCGATGAACGGCGCGAATACCAGCGCCGGAAACCAGATCGGCCAGGTGCCCTTGAGCCATCCCCAATAGCCCAGCGCGCCTGCGAGAAATCCTAGAGGAATCGACCCGGAATCACCTAGAAAAATCCGCGCGGGATGGAAGTTGAACAACAGAAAGCCCGCAGCCGCGCCCGCCAGCGCAGCGCTCGCGATCCCAAGGTCGAGTTGCGGTATCTGGCCGGACAACGCGGCGATTGCATAACCTCCGAAGCCGAACAGCGCCATGCCCCCGGCGAGGCCATCGGAGCCGTCCATGAAGTTGTAAAGGTTGACGAGCCACACCATCAGGAAACCGGCTGCTGCCAGCGCCCACCAGGGCACCGATGCGGGATTCAGCCCAACCAGCAACGCGACAGCCGCGACATGCGCTCCGAAGCGCACGCGAGCGGGCAAACCGCGGCGGTCATCGATCTGCGACAGCGCCGCGAGCAGAGCCGCGAGCACCGCGGCAAGCCAGACCTCCTGCGCGGCGACCAGCATTACGACGACACTGACCAGAACGATTCCCCAGCCGCCCACGCGCGGCGTAGGTCGCGCGTGAAGCGAACGATCGTTCGGAATATCGGTCGCGAGCCACCATGCGAAACCGGTGCGCAGCAATGTCGACAATATGAGGGCGCACACAACGAGCGACGCCAGCGCGACGACGAGCGCAGCAGTCCACGGCGAATTGGCGATGAAAGGCAATAGCGGGCGGGTCATTTCCTTGATTTCGATGCAATGGGACAGATTGGGAAGCCGCGATTTTGCCGGTTTATCGTTGATTGGCGTGTTACCGGCGCATATCGGTTGTTACTGGACGTTAGCCTGTCCTGATTTCAGCCCGCTTTTCAGGATCGCGCGGCCGGAGCGGCAGCGTAGGCGCGATGGCAGCGTAGGCGCAATACCACGCGGCGGTTTCGGCCAGCCCGGCGTCGAGCGAAAACAGCGGGCGCCAGTCTAACACATCGCGGATATGGCCGGAATCGACGCGCAGGCTGCCCGTCAGACGGTCGATCGATGCAGATTTGCCCGTGAGCCGTCCGAGCGTCCTGAGCACGCCAACGGACACCGGCAGCAGCCGCGCGGGCCGATGCAGATGCAGGCCCAGACGGCGCGCGAGGTCGGCCACGCCGGGGTCTTCGCCATCGGTGACATGGAATAGCTGATTCGCCGCGCGCGGATGCATCGCGCATGCGACCAGCGCACTCGCGAGATTGTCGACGTAGACCATGCTGCGTTTCGCCTCGATCGCGCCGAGCGGCAACGGCAGGCCTCGGGCGATCGCGCCCATCAGGCTGAGAAAGTTAGCGCGGACTTCCGGCCCATAGACGAGGGGCGACCGCACGATCGCGATTTCGAGACCCGTGCGGGCGCCAAACTGCTGGAGCTGAATCTCGGCTTCGGCTTTTGAAATGCCGTAGGGGTCCGACGGGTTGCGGGGATCGGTTTCCTCGAGCGGGCGGCCGGGGTCCCGTTTGTCGAGTGCCTTGATGCTGCTGACATAGACAAAGCGCTTCGCTCCGGCGCGAAAGGCGGCGTCGGCGGTTTTCAGCGTGCCATCGACATTGATCGCGCGAAAGTCGGCCAGCGGATCGGCGGCGGAGTCGTTCATCACGTGGACGCGGGCGGCAAGGTGGATCACCGATGCGCAGCCTTCGAACACCGCCGGCGCGATGTCGGCCAGCGAGCGCACGACAGCGATCTCGCCCTCCGATTCGACCAACGCGCGCTTGCGCACGACGGCGCGCACTTGTATGCCTGTCTCGCGCAAGTTGCGGCACACCCCGCGGCCTACGAAGCCGTTGGCTCCCGTCACGGCCACGGGCCCGGTCATAACCATTTCCAGCCGAAGCGATTGAAGAATCGGAATGCGGAAGTGGCGAAGAGTTTGATGTGTGTGAAACTCTTGCGCGCCGCATCGCCGCCGTGATGCAGCACGCGCACCGACGGCACGTAGGCGATGCGAGCGACGTCGTGAGTGCGCAGGCTCAGATCGTAGTCCTCGAAATAGAGGAAATAGCGCGGGTCGAAGCCGCCGAGCTTCTTGAGCACTTCGGTGCGAAAGAGCATGAAGCAGCCGCTGACGATGGGCGGGTCCATCACGACCTGCTCTGCACCAATGACATCGCGCATTTCGTAGCGGGCGAGACGCGTCGCGAAGTGGCAGCGCACGCCCGCGGGCAGAAAGCCGCGCACGAAAAGATCGAGGATCGTCGGGTACCGTCGGCAGAGATATTGCTGGTCTTCGATCTCATCGACGATCATCGGCGTGACGAGGCCGATGTCCGGGTACGCGTCAAGGAACGCGATTGCGCGCACGAACGCATCGGTATCGACTTCGATGTCGGGATTCAGAATCAGGTGGTAACGGCTCGACGTCCGCTCTATCGCGAGGTTATGACCGCGGCCATAGCCCACGTTGCCCTGACCTTCGATGACAGTTGTCTGCAGGCGAGGCTGATCGGCAAAATCCGCCCAGTCGATCCGCTCGTCCGTTCCGTTATTTACCAAATATAGAAAGGCTCGCGCATTGCGATCCGGACCAGCCAGGCGATCCAGCGCGATATCGAGCGTACTGAGCGTGCGCTCGAGCAGCGGACAGGACGGCCGATAAACGACGAGCGACACGCTCATCGACTCGGCCGCACTTGCTTGTTTGTGGTGGACGCTCGACAACATCTTTTGATGACGGAAATCCTGGTCCTGCGGCAGCGCGCGCGTGATATCGCAAAGTCGGTATTCTCTCCGAAATCGAACCACCCGTAGCGCTCTGGTGGCACTTGCCGCGCATCGAAGAAGAAGTTTCTGAGATACTAAACACGGTAAAGAACGGCAAAAGTATCGCGACGTTGAACCGAAGGATTGAACCGGACTCGCGCTCCGCGTGCGGCCACTGCCGAAGTGGATGGCTAAGCCATTCACCGCGAATATGTCAGCAACCGGCCTCAACGCGGTCCGTCCATTTACCAAACTATAGGGAAAACACGAGCGAAGATTTATTGCATGCACACGGAAGCCTCTGACCATTAAAGCGAATGCGCAGAATTGGTTACAAATTATCGGTGGCTAAGCGGATGACTCGTCTAACAGGTTGTTGAAATAGTTTTTTTGAACGTGCGCCTACTCATTCGAAAGAGCCAACGCGACGTTCAGACCCAACTAATTTAACGCCGGACTTCGTTGATTCAGGTGCTGCTAATGTCGCATTCTTTTCGGCGGTCGCTCTCATGCCGCCCGAGCGGCCAGCGTTCCCATGCGCGTCAGGTTGTAAGCTGCCTGGATCAGCAGAAAGAATTGGTCGACGCGCTTCAGTCCTCGATACATCGCCTGCCGAATCCTCCCGACTGTCTTGCTCCAACCAAACA
>LFLF01000214.1 GCA_001184395.1 Candidatus Paraburkholderia calva
AGCGGCGGCTTTCATCCCGGTCCTTGCGATCGAACCAGGCTCTACGCATCCCGCTCTCGAGCCTGCGGCACTGCCCGCGTCATCGAGTCACAAACAACGAGCGACTGTGTCGCGACCAACGGCGCGCACGAACTGCTTCACGCGGACGCTGCTGGGGCCGAGCGCCTCATGCAAAGCATGGAATGTGAGCGAGCCGCGATCGACCAGTATCGTTAGTTCGCGGCGCAGTTTGACGCTGATGAAGCGGCGTTCAAGCGGTTTGATGCCCGCCAGAATGATGAGAATGATCACGGTCGATGCAATCGACGCCGTGTACAAGCCGCCGCCCACCGTAAGGCCGATGGCCGCGACCGACCACAGGCTCGCGGCCATCGTGAGCCCGCGCACGATCTCGCCGCGCAGCAGAATCGAGCCCGCGCCCAGAAAGCCGATGCCGGAGACGACCTGCGCCGCGATCCGCGACGGATCGAGCACGACGTGATCAGCCTGGAGCGCATCCTCGAAGCCGAACGCCGACACGATCATGATCAGCGCCGAGTCGACACACACCAGCATGTGCGTGCGTAAACCCGCCGCCCAGGAAAGCCGCTCGCGCTCGAAGCCGATCAAGCTTCCGAGCACGGCGGCCATGACCAGCCGCGAGATGAGTTCCAGATTATTCAACATTTCGTTTTACCTCCTTTTCTGCGCGACGCGGCGCGCGCCGGATCTGTTTTGCTATGCTTCGCAGGCTGCGCGGCGCTGTTGCGACAAGTCGCGCCCGATCGATCCTTGTTAAACCGTCTCATGCAACAACAGCACTCAAACGGTCCCTTCACGCAAGACATGCAGCAAGGGATGCAAGCGGCGAACCCGGCCCCGCGCGGCGCCCTGCTCGCGCACTTTTCGGACATCGTGATGCCGGTGTGGCACGGCCCGGGCTTCAACGACGCCCTGCGTCTGCCTTATGAAGCCGTTTCACCCGACGATCACGCGCCGCTGCCACCCAAGCGTTATCGCGCGATGGCATGCGCGCGCCAGTTGTTCGTTTTTTCGGACGCAGGCGATCTCGCACACGCCACGACGCTTTTCGCGTCGTTGCGTCACTACTTTCGGGACACGCGGCATGGCGGATGGCTCTACAGTGTCGACGCCCACGGCGCGGCACTGGAGCGCCAGAAGGATCTGTACACGCATGCTTTCGTGGTATTCGCCTGCGCGCATTACGCGAAGAAGAGCGGCGATGCCGATGCGTTCGCGCTCGTCGACGAAACATCGCGACTGATCGAAACACGCTTTTGTCACCGAGGAGCGCTGCTGAACGCGGTGCTGTCCGAGAATTTTGGCACCGCATTGGAAGGGCCGCTACAGAATCCGCTGATGCATCTGGCCGAAGCCTGGCTCGCCGCGCGCGACGCCACCGGCGACACCGCCTTCGATATGCGTCTTGCCGCGCTCGCCCGCGCGCTCGCCGATACCTTCGTACACGAAGCGACCGGCTGTATCGCCGAATTGACGATGGGCGTGACGGGCAACCGGCTGGAGCCGGGGCATCAGTTCGAATGGTATTTTCTGGCGATCGGCAGCCAACACACCGCGTTCGCAGCCGCCGGGCTGGACAAGCGGCTGGAGCGCGCGTTCGACTTCGCGCGGCGGCACGGCGTGGATGAAGAAACAGGCGGAGTGTGCGCCGCGCTGGATGAAACCGGCGGCGTGATCGACAGCACCCAGCGTATCTGGGCGCAGACCGAGTATTTGCGCGCGATGGCCACGCGCGGTATCACAGGCGATGCGCTCGACCGGCAAATCGAGCGCTATCGCGCGCGATTTCTGCATGCGAAGGGCTGGATCGAAGCCCGCGCGGGCAACGGCGAGATCGCGCGTGCCGAGATGCCATCCACGACCCCGTATCACCTTGCCACCGCCTACGCGGCGTTGCCGCGCTGAATTAAAGGCGCGGCGTCAGCCGAGCCGAAACACCGACACCACCGCTTTCAACTGCCGCGTCTGCTCATGCAGCGATGACGCGGCCGCCGCGGCCTGCTCGACGAGCGCCGCATTCTGCTGCATCATCTCGTCCATCTGCGTGACGGCCTGATTCACTTGTTCGATGCCGACGCTCTGCTCCATAGACGACGTGCTGATTTCCGCCATCATCTGCGTGACGCGCGAGATGGACGCCGATACTTCGCGCATGGCCGCGCCCCCGCGCTCGACCAGCTCGGAATCGTCGCTCACCTGCGCGACCGATTCGCCGATCAGTTCCTTGATTTCCTTCGCCGATTGCGCCGAACGCTGCGCGAACCAGCGCACTTCGCCCGCCACGACCGCGAAACCGCGTCCCTGCTCACCCGCACGCGCTGCTTCGACGGCCGCGTTCAACGCGAGGATATTAGTCTGAAACGCAATGCCGTCGATGACCGAGATGATTTCCGCGATCTTGTCCGAACTGCTCGCGATCGATCACGCGCATCTTGTCGACCACGTCGTCCACTACGCCCGCGCCGCGCGAGGTGGTTTCGAGCGCCTGACCGGCGAGCGCATTCGCTTCGCGCGCATGCTCGGCATTCTGGCGCACCGTGGCCGTCAGTTCTTCCATACTTGATGCGGTTTCTTCGAGCGATGCCGCCTGATTCTCAGTGCGCGCCGACAGATCGGGGCGTTGCCGCTGGCGATTTCATCGGCGCCGTAGTTGATCAAATCCGAGGTTTCGCGCACGGTCTTCACCGTGGTCGCGACGCTCGACTGCATCTGCGACAGTCCGGCGAAGAGGCGTCTCGTTGCTGCCCCGATCTGCGATGCGCCTATTTCGCGGCAACGGTCTTCTGCGTCTGCTCGCCGAGACCCTGAATGCCGAGTTTCATCGTCTGGCCAGCCTTCAGATACACCGCGTTCGGCTTTACGCCCATGCCAACGCGCGGCGGCGTGCCAGTGGAGATCACATCGCCCGGTTGGAGGTTCATCACCTTCGACAGATACGCGACCAGTTGCACGACCGTGAAGACCATGGTCTTCGTGTTGCTGTTCTGATAGCGCTTGCCGTCGACTTCGAGCCACAGATCCAGCTTCTGCGAATCGGCGACTTCGTTTTTGGTGACCACCCACGGACCGATCGGGCCGAAGGTGTCGAAGGTGTCGAAGCCTTGCTTGCCCTTGTCCCATTGGGTGCCGTGCTCGAGCTGTTATTCCCGTTTCGGAGACGTGGTTGATCACGCAGTAGCCCGCGACATAGTCGAGCGCGCTGGCTTCGTCGACATATTTCGCTTCTTTGCCAATCACCACGCCCAGTTCGACTTCCCAGTCGGTCTTGACCGAGCTGCGCGGAATTTCGACGTCATCGTTCGGGCCGCAGATCGCGCTCGTCCATTTGTTGAAAATGACCGGCTTGGTCAGCACCGGAAGATTCGATTCGGCGGCGTAATCCGCGTAGTTCAAGCCGATACACACGAACTTGCCGATGCGGCCCACGCACGGTCAGATGCGCGGATTGCCGTCCACGACCGGCAGCGACGCGACATCGGCGGCGCGCAGCTTGGCCAGGCCCGCTTCGGTCAGCGTTGTGCCGGTGATGTCGTCCACGACCTTCGACAAATCGCGAATATTGCCTTCGGCGTCCAGCAGACCCGGTTTTTCCTGACCCTTCGGGCCGTAACGAAGCAGCTTCATCTGGTTGATTCCTCTCTGTTACGGAAGTTGAAAGAGTCGGGCGGCCGGTTTAGGGCAACGCTGAAGCAGCCGTTGTATTCATCGATTCAGGCGCAAACAGCGGCAGATTCATCGTGAGTGAGGCTTTGCGCCTGGATTTCCGGTCCACCAGGGTGTTGCGCCTGGGCCTGCGGCCCGCTTTCCCCCATTACGGGCGAACCTGTGCCATCAATCGCTTGCGCGAAAGATA
>LFLF01000215.1 GCA_001184395.1 Candidatus Paraburkholderia calva
CGGGCCGCAGGCCCAGGCGCAACACCCTGGTGGACCGGAAATCCAGGCGCAAAGCCTCACTCACGATGAATCTGCCGCTGTTTGCGCCTGAATCGATGAATACAACCGGCTGCTTCAGCGTTGCCCTAATTAGCGAATCGTTAGCGAATCATGCGACTGACCGACTACACCGACTACTCACTGCGGGTGCTGCTGTATCTCTCCGTGCGCCCGTCCGGACTTTCGACGATCCAGGAGATTTCGGATGCCTACGGTGTATCGAAAAATCATCTGATGAAAATCGTCCGGCAACTAGGCGAACTCGGCTGGGTCGAAACCGTGCGCGGCCGTAACGGCGGCCTGCGGCTGGCCAAGCACTCCGCGAGTTTTACCATTGGCGATATCGTGCGCAAGACCGAGAGCGATTTTGCGCTGGTCGGCTGTTTCGGCGACGCAAGCGAGCATCGCGGCTGCGTGATCGAGTCGCAGTGCCGGCTCCGGGGGGGCGTGCTCGCTGCGGCGCGCACCGCGCGTTCCTCGCCGAACTCGACAAGCACACGGTCGGCAAACGCGCGCAACCCGCGAACGAATTCGCGCGGCTGCTCGGCACCGTGCCGATCATGCCCGTTCAGCCTTACGCGCTCGTACCGAGCGGCGCGGCTACATCGCACGCTGCTGCCGCGCCAATCTCGCCTAGCTGCTCCGTCGCGCGGCGAACGAAGGCTGAACGCGACGGTCATTCTCATGCGGCCGACGCGTGCTCCCATTCTGCCGATCAATTAAAAAATGCGCAAAATCGAGCGAAACAGCGCTTGAAACCAGCAAAAAGCACCTCATTTTCGCTGTATTAAGAATTGGAGCTGTCAAAAATGAGAATCGACAAACTTACCACCAAGTTTCAGGAAGCGCTTTCCGACGCTCAGAGCCTGGCAGTCGGACACGACAACCAGTACATCGAGCCGGTCCACCTGCTCGCCGCGTTGATCGCGCAGCAGGACGGCTCCGCGCGCTCGCTGCTGTCGCATGCGGGCGTTCAGGTGCAGGCACTGCAAACCGCGGTGAACGAGGCCATCGGCCGGCTGCCGCAAGTTCAGGGCACCGGCGGCAACGTGCAGGTGAGCAGCGATCTCGCCGGCTTGCTCAACACCGCCGACAAGGAAGCGCAAAAGCTTAACGACATGTACATCGCGAGCGAAATGTTCCTGCTCGCGGTGGCCGACGACAAAGGCGCGGCAGGCCGCATCGCCAAGCAGCACGGCCTAACGCGAAAGGCGCTCGAAGCCGCCATCAACGCCGTGCGGGGCGGTGCCCAAGTGAACAGCCAGGACGCGGAAAGCCAGCGCGAGGCGCTCAAGAAGTACACCGTCGATCTGACCGAGCGCGCGCGCGCCGGCAAGCTCGATCCGGTGATCGGCCGCGACGACGAAATCCGCCGCTCGATCCAGATCCTGCAACGCCGCACGAAGAACAACCCGGTGCTGATCGGCGAGCCGGGCGTGGGCAAGACGGCGATCGTCGAAGGCCTCGCGCAGCGTATCGTCAACGGCGAAGTGCCGGAGACGCTTAAGGGCAAGCGAGTGCTGTCGCTCGACATGGCGGCGCTGCTCGCGGGCGCGAAGTATCGCGGCGAATTCGAGGAGCGCCTGAAGGCCCTGCTTAACGACATCGCCAAAGATGAAGGGCAAACGATTGTCTTCATCGACGAGATTCATACGATGGTCGGCGCGGGCAAGGCCGAAGGCGCGATGGATGCGGGCAACATGTTGAAGCCGGCGCTTTCGCGCGGCGAACTGCATTGCATCGGCGCGACAACTCTCAACGAATACCGCAAATACATCGAGAAGGACGCGGCGCTGGAGCGCAGGTTCCAGAAGGTGCTCGTAGATGAACCGTCGGTGGAAGCGACCATCGCGATCCTGCGCGGCTTGCAGGAAAAGTACGAGTTGCATCACGGCGTCGAAATCACCGATCCGGCTATCGTGGCGGCGGCAGAACTGTCGCATCGCTATATCACCGACCGTTTTCTGCCGGACAAGGCCATCGATCTGATCGACGAAGCCGGGTCGCGCATCAAGATGGAAATCGATTCGAAGCCCGAAGAAATGGACAAACTCGAGCGCCGCACCATCCAGTTGAAGATCGAGCGCGAAGCGGTGAAGAAGGAGAAGGACGAAGCTTCGCAGAAGCGTCTGCAACTCATCGAAGAGGAAATCGAGCGCCTGAACCGCGAGTATTCCGATCTCGAGGAAATCTGGACTGCCGAAAAAGCCACGGTGCAGGGCAGCGCGCAACTGAAGGAAGAGATCGAGAAGGTGCGGGCCGATATTACGCGCCTGCAGCGCGAAGGCAAGCTAGAGAAGGTCGCCGAATTGCAGTACGTCAAGCTGCCGGAACTCGAGGCGCGTCTCAAGCAGGTGACGCAGGCCGAGTCGCAGGAGCAGGCCAACCCGACGCGTCCACGCTTGTTGCGCACGCAGGTCGGCGCGGAGGAAATCGCGGAAGTGGTGTCGCGTTCCACGGGCATTCCGGTGGCGCGCATGATGCAGGGCGAACGCGAAAAACTTCTGCAGATCGAGAGCAGGCTGCATGAGCGCGTGATCGGTCAGGACGAAGCGATCGGCGCGGTGGCGGACGCGATTCGCCGTTCGCGTGCGGGGCTGTCGGACCCGAACCAGCCATATGGTTCGTTCCTGTTCCTGGGGCCGACGGGCGTGGGCAAGACGGAGCTGTGCAAGGCGCTGGCCGCGTTCCTGTTCGATTCGGAAGATCATCTCATCCGCATCGACATGAGCGAGTTCATGGAGAAGCACAGCGTCGCGCGTCTGATCGGCGCGCCGCCGGGATACGTCGGTTACGAGGAAGGCGGTTACCTGACCGAAGCCGTGCGTCGCAAGCCGTACAGCGTGATCCTGCTCGATGAAATTGAAAAGGCGCATCCGGACGTGTTCAACGTGCTGCTCCAGGTGCTGGACGACGGTCGCATGACCGACGGACAAGGCCGCACCGTGGACTTCAAGAACACGGTGATCGTGATGACATCGAACCTCGGTTCGCAAGTCATCCAGGGCATGATCGGCGAGCCGCAGGAAGCGGTGAAGGATGCCGTTTGGGAAGAAGTGAAGCTGCATTTCCGGCCGGAATTCCTAAACCGGATCGACGACGCCGTCGTGTTCCACTCGCTGGATCGCACGAATATCGAGTCCATCGCGAAGATCCAGTTGGCGCGTCTGCACGATCGGCTGGCGAAGCTCGACATGCAGCTCGATGTTTCGGATGCGGCACTGGAGCAAATCGGCAAGGTCGGCTACGACCCGGTGTTCGGCGCGCGGCCGCTCAAGCGCGCGATTCAGCAGGAGATCGAGAATCCGGTCGCCAAGCTGATCCTGTCCGGCCGCTTCGGGCCGAAGGACGTGATTCCGGTCGATGTGCGGGATGGGAAGTTTGAGTTTGATCGCGTGGTGCATTGAGGCGCGTGCTCGATACGCGATGTAGCGAAAAGGCAGCGGAGAAATCCGCTGCCCTTTTTTGTGCTGAGAAGACGCGGCCCGCACACGATCCGCTTGGCGAGCCTCGACGATAAATGTCGCCTAGCGCTGCAAATCTGCTGGAGCGGGAAGCGCGACTTACATCTAGCAGGCTGTTGAAATAGTTTTTTTGAATGTGCGCCTACTCATTCGAAAGAGCCAACGCGACGTTCAGACCCAACTAATTTAACGCCGGACTTCGTTGATTCAGGTGCTGCTAATGTCGCATTCTTTTCGACGTTCGCTCTCATGCCGCCCGAGCGGCCAGCGTTCCCATGCGCGTCAGGTTGTAAGCTGCCTGGGTCAGCAGAAAGA
>LFLF01000216.1 GCA_001184395.1 Candidatus Paraburkholderia calva
CAAGCAACTCGTCGCGTCGCGTGTGCTTGCGGCAAGTCTCGAACCCCGCACCTTGATCCGCGGCCATCGCCAGCGTCTGCTGCTTCATCGTCGTTTGCCTTTCTCCTTGCACGTGCGCTCTATAACACCTGACAAGCACAAGCGGTGGACTTAATCCAGCATTGCCCGAAAATAAGTCAGGAGACCCTGCCGCCTTGCGACAAGGCTCACCCTTCCGTCGCTAAATAAACGGAATGAGTCTTGCGTGATCCATGTTTATAGTTCGGTACGATCAACGAGAATACGTGATGAGTGACGCCAATACAAACGATCCGAAAGCCAAGCAGATCGACCAGACGGCCGCAAGCCCCGTCAAGACGCCGGGCGCGGAAACGGCCCACATCAAGATGAGCGATGCGCAGAAGGCCGCAGCCGATGGTGAAGCGCATGCGGGCGCCGGTATGTCCAGGACAGGAGCGAACAGCAGCGCCTATACCATAGGCCCGGACAACGTGCGCGAAATGCGTCCACGCGGCGCGGATGTACTCAACGACGACACGATGGACGACACCGTCGATGCCGACGGCAAGAATATTCAGGCACAGCACTACGACCAGATGATGCGCAACGAGCCTGACGCCGTCATCACGTCCAATGCCACGACGGTCAACTTCGTTAATACACCGAGCGATGGCCTCGGCGGTTTCGACAGCCGTCCGGGGCGCAACGGCGTGCTGCTGATGCTGGAGCGCGGCTGGCGCATGATCGATCGCGGCATGGTCGCCCCGGCACTCCCGGAGATCGAGGAAAAACTATGCTACGAAGGCCGCGACGCGCATGGCCATGCGTTGCGTGGGCGCAAGCACTATGCGATCAATCATCTGCGGCCGTCGCGACTGTTCGAACTCGAGCGATCCTGAGTTCGGAGCGCGCGCGGCGTAGTATGCGTGGTGCGATGCATGGACATGTTTCGCACAAGTCATAACGCGCGTCTGAATGAACGAGACTCATGGTAGACCGCGCTATCCGCGCGGCTTGAGTGCTTATTGGGGTTTTTGTCCTTCTTCCGTTCATCATTCGGGTCGATGTGGGTCACGCCGCCGGTCGCCGGCGGATCGCTTCAGGAAATGTGTCTTCGACCGCGCGATCGATGTTCTCGTAATCGCGTTCCGAATGCGGGTGCTGCTCGTTTGTCTTGTTTATGGTGGGCTCCGTTTGATTGGTATCCGGCTGTCAAGCAACGTGCATTCCCCGAGGCTGGCACGCCGTATGCTATGTGAGTGAAAAAGCATCGACGCACACTGACAGCGAACGACACGACCAAGGGGAAGCAATGACCACGCTTCACGCTTTCGAAAGCCCTGCCGACGACGAGCCCATTCACACCGTCGAACGCTCCGGCGCTGCGGCCGAAGAGCGCTTCACCACCGCGTTGCTTTGTCTCGGCGCGGCCTATACATTGTCTTGGGCCGAATTCGGCCTTGCGTTGGCGATCGGCTTTCCCGGTAATCTCCAGAGTCATCCACTTGCCGCGTCGATCGCCTCGCGTGTGCTGCTCGCGCTGCTTTATCTTTGCGTGGCTTCGCGTCTGCAATGGGCGCGCTGGGTAACGGTCGCGCTCGGCCTGTGCAGCGTGCTATTCGTCGCGCCGACCATTGCACTGCAGTGGCACGTGTTCCCGACCGCCGCCGTAATTTGTGGCGCATCGATCGTCTTCAAGTTGGCGGCCTCACTCTATCTGCTCTCGCCGATGCCCGCGCGCAGCGACGCGTGAGCTCACGCATGGCTTGAAGCATCCGTGCTCGCACGGGCACAATGAGTTGTTCCTGCTGGATATCTTAACTACAATGCAAGCGAGCACCACCATGAAAATCGCTGTCATCGGCGTGACCGGCACGGTCGGCCAGGTTGTCTGAACCGAACTCAAGGCGCGTCATGAAGTCATCGAGATCGGCGCGACGCGCGGGACGCATCGCGTGAATCTGCGCGATATCGCCAGCATCAAGAGCCTGTTCGACGCGATCGGACGCGTCGATTCCATCGTCGCGTCCGCTGGTCACGTGCATTTCGGTCCACTCGTCGAGATGACGCCCGAGCAGTTCTGCCTCAGCCTCGACGACAAACTGATGGGTCAAGTCAATCTGGTGCTCGGCGCTCGCGATTATCTTAACGATGGCGGATCGTTCACGCTGACGAGCGGCATCATCGGCGATGCGCCGATCCTGCAGGGCGCGAGCGCGGCATCGGTCAATGGTGCAATCGAAGGCTCCGTGCGCGGCGCGGCGATCGAACTGCCGCGCGGCTTGCGCATCAACGTGATCAGTCCGACGATGCTCGAAGAAGCGCGTGAAGCATCGGGCCGTTCTTTCGCAGTTTCGAAGCGGCGAGCGGCGAGCGGCGCACGCGTGGCGCTGGCTTATAGCCGCAGCGTGGAAGGCGCGGAGACCGAGCGCATGTATGAGCGCGTGTATATAAGGTGCATTGAGATGCAATGGACCCGCGACGCGTATCTGCTGACGACGGACATCGAACGTTTCCAGTTCGATGTCGTGCATCAGTATCTGAGTGAGGTGGCGTACTGGTCGCCGGGCATCTCGCGGGAGAAGATCGAGCGCGCGGCGCGGCATTCGATTGCGTTCGGCCTCTTTCTCGACGATACGCAAATCGGCTACGCGCGCATGATCACCGATACGGCGACCTTCGCTTACCTCGCCGATGTATTCATGCTACCCGAGCATCAGGGCAAGGGACTCAGCAAATAGATGATGCAATGCGTGATGGCGCATCCCGATCTTCAGGGGCTGCGCCGCATCATGCTCGTGACATCGGACGCGCACGGCTTGTATGCGCTCAACGGCTTCGCGCCGCCTGTGCATCTGGAACGGATCATGGAGAGGGTTCAGCCGCCAAGCGCCCCTGAGTCTGAGTATTCACATAAACCGCATACAACCCATGGCTCGCCGCCATGAACAGCCGGTTGCGATGCTTCCGCCGAAGCACACATTCGCGCACCGTTCGGGCAGATCGATATGTCCGATCGCCTCGTCCTCGGACGTGAATACGTGCACGCCGTCGAGTTCGGCATCGCCCATGCCCCAGCCCACCACAGATTGCCGTAAATATCGACGCGAAAGCCATCCGGCGTGCCCGGCCCCGCAGATCACGAGCCGCCGGTCGCCGAGCTTGCGGCCGCCCTGGATCACATCGAAAGCCCAGATCGTACGCGGCGTCGAGCGTGATTCGACGACGTAGAGCACCGACTCGTCGGGCGAGAGCGCAAGACCGTTCGGGCCGATGAAATCGTCGATCATCACTGTCATCTCGCCGCTCTGCCCATCCACGCGGTACACACACGGCTTCAGTTGCGGCTCGACCTTCTGGCTTCGTAAAAGCCGTTGATACCGAACGGCGGATCGGTAAACCGGATCGAGCCATCCGACTTGACGACGATATCATTAGGAGAGTTGAGCGGCTTGCCATTGAAGCTGTCCGCGATCACGGTGATGGAACCATCGTACTCGGTGCGCGTCACGCGGCGCGTCAGATGCTCACAAGTGACTAGCTGTCCCTGACGGTCACGCGGATGACCGTAAGCGCCAATTTGAGCGCACAGGCATGCGCATGAATGTTGCCTAGCGCTGCAAATCTGCTGGCGTGGGAAGCGCGACTTACATCTAGGATTTTGCGTATGGTTTTCTTTGGTCAG
>LFLF01000217.1 GCA_001184395.1 Candidatus Paraburkholderia calva
CAACGCCGCCTGACCAAAGAAAACCATACGCAAAATCCTAGATGTAAGTCGCGCTTCCCACGCCAGCAGATTTGCAGCGCTAGGCAACATTCATGCGCATGCCTGTGCGCTCAAATTGGCGCTTACGCTCGAACGTCCTCCACGCAAAGACCGATTCGCTCTCCGAGATTTGCCCCGTTCGACGTTTCAATCCCAATGCACTGGCGAATTCCGTCACGCACCAGGTGCCGGAAACGAGTTCGTCATTCGTGGAGCCGAACCATTTCGAGATGGCTGCGGTCATCGGCTCGTTTGCGCAAAGCGCGGCGAGCACGCTTGTGTCGACATACACCATCAGTAGCGTGCTCCGCCTCGCAGTTCGTCGATAACCGAATCCGTCATCGGCATGGCGTCGCGTGTTTTTGCGATTTCCTCGATAAATGCCCTGCGATCCAGTTTCGCGGCGCGCAGGCAGATGCCGCCGTCGACGGTGAGACTTGCTTAAACCTGGTCACCTTCGGCCAAACCCGTGTGTCGCAGATAGTCACAAAGAATTCGAACGGCGAGGCTGTTGCCCCATTTGGAAATTAGCAAGTTCATTGCGAACCTCGCTGGATATACGAGAAAGTATATCCATTATAGGGCGTCAGTATGTCGATGAAAATTAGGCCGAACGGCCGATGCAGTCAGCAATAAAGCGATACCCTCGCACTCGCCAATGGACCGTTCTTATTGTTGTGGTGCCAGTCCAAATGGAGCCCATCGATTTCGATGGGACGGAGTGTTCGCCGACTTTAAGCGTGGATCTGCCTCAAACAATACCCCGCCACCGTGTCCAGCACCGCCTCATCCTCGCCCACCGCCGTCGCGCAATGAATTGCGACATCGGGATTTGCTTCGCGGCACCTTTCTATCACCTCAGGCAAATCGCACCGCACATGCCCGCCTTGGCCGAAGAACACCGGCACGACGGTAATCGAATTGCATCCATCGGCCACCTGCGAGGCCAGGGCCGACGGCAAATCCGGTGACATCAATTCGAGAAACGCCAACGCCACCGGCTGATCGCCACGCGCCGCGCGCAGCTTGGACGCGAGCCGCTCGAATGGCTCCGCCCATTGCGGGTCGCGTGCGCCATGCCCGAACAGAATGATGCCGTGCTTGCCCATGCGCGTTCCCGAAAAGACCTCAGTGCCGCTCCGCCCACTTCAGCCCGATCAAGCTGACGACCAGATAAGCCAGCGCCGGAGCGGCCGCAGTAATCGGCGCAGGCCACGTATTCAGATTGCCGATATGCGAGAACAGCGTATTGAACAACTGGAAACTCATCCCGATCATGATGCCGCCGAACACCTTCACGCCGACCACACCGGCACGTGTATGTAGATACGCGAACGGCAGCGACAGAATCAGCATCACGAATACCGCGAACGGATACAGAATCTTGCGCCACAGCGCGATCTGATAGCGCTGCGCATCCTGATGGTTTTCGGTCAGATGCTGGATATAGCGGAACAGATTGAACATCGACATGCGATCGGGCGACACCAGCAGCACCGACAGAATGTTCGGCGTCAGCTCCGAACGCAGCGAGTAGGTCGGCAGCGTGGTTTCCTTGGCCCGATAGATGGGATTGAGCGCATCGCTGGGATTGAGTGCCGTCGGGTCTGCATCGGCCAGTTGCGTGTCGGTCACGTCCGTCAGTTTCCAGTGGCCCGGCGGCTCATACACGCCGCTCTTCGCGATACGTACGTTCGACAGGCGGAATTTCGGATCGAACTGGTAGATGCGCACGTTGGCAATGGTCGCATCCGGATTGAGCGTGCCCACGTTGACGAGGCGTGTGACCTGCTCGCCGTTTTCCTTGGCCGTCAGCGTGTCCCTGACCCACACACCCGACTGGAAGTTCGACGACACCGACGAGCCCAGCGCTTTGAGCCGCACGCATTCGGAGAGTTGATCGGCATAAGGCCCGACCACTTCGCCGATGATATACGTCACCAGCACCATCGGAATGCCGATCTTGAGCAGCGAGCGCAAGGCCGAGCCAGTCGAGAGTCCCGACACGCGAAAGATCGTGAACTCTGAGGCCGCCGCCATCTGCGCAAACACGTAGATGGCGGAAATCAGTGCGGCGACCGGGATGATTTCGTAGAAGCGCGAGGGCGTTTGCAGCGCGACGCGCAGCACCGCGAGCGTGAACTTGTAGTTGCCGTGCCCGACCGTGTTCAGTTCGTTGATCAGATCGAAGAAGAAGAACAGGCCCGAGAACGCGAACAGGATGAAGATGAACGCGAGATAGATCTGGCGCGCGAAATATCGTTCGTAGATGCGCATCGCGTCAGGCTCCCTTCGACCGCGCAAACGACGGCAGCCTGAACAGCGGCCGGTTGCGCACGCGCAGCCAGAAGTTGAACGCGACGATCAACGATACCACCACATGCAGTCCCACGAGTCCGACGCCGAAGGATAGCTTGCCTTGCTCGATCCACGATTGCACGACGTTGAGCAGATTCGAATAGGTTAGGTAAATGAGCACGGCCATCACGAAATTGATGGTGCGGCTACGCTGCGGATTCTGATACGACAGCGGAATGGCGAGCAGCATCAGATTGATGGCGATGAGCGGCAGGCCCGCGCGCCACGCGAATTCGGCGAGATTGTCGCGGCTCGGATGACGCAGCAGCGCGGGTGTCGGAATGCTGGTCGTGGTCGCCTGATTGACGACCTGACGATTCATGATCACTACGCCGTAGCGCTCGAATTCCGTGATGCGGAAGTTCGGCTGCCCTGGCTCGCCGTCGTAGCGCCGGCCATTTTCCAGCACGATGAAGCGGTCGCCGTCGCGAATTTCCGTGTGGCCGGTCTTCGACACGATTACATTGACCTTGCCGCCTTCGGTGCTCATCACGAACACGTTCTCGACATTGGCCTGGTCCGGCGACATTTTCTCGATGAAGAACACGCGGTTGGTCGTCGGCGATTCGCGGAACTGGCCGGGCGCGAGCAGGGACACTTCGTCACGCTGCTGGAAACGCGCCTTGATGAGCTTGCTCTGCGCGTTCGACCACGGCCAGCCGACGAACGCGAAAAACATGATGAAGATGATGATCGGCGTGGCGAACACGGCAATCGGCTTGATGAGTTGCGTCTGGCTCACGCCCGATGCGAGCCACACGACCATTTCCGAGTCGCGGTACCAGCGCGTGAGCACGAACAGGATGGAGACGAACAATGTCACGATCAGCATGACCGCGAGATAGCCGATGATCGTCAGACCGATCAGCACGACGACGTCCTTCGGGTCGATCTGGCCTTGCGCCGCGAACCCGACGATGCGGATCATCATCGTGGTCAGCATGATCGTGAGCAGCACCATGAACACGCCGCCCGCCGTGTACGCGAGTTCGCGTTGCAGGGAGCGTTCGAAGATCATTGAATTTTGCTTAAGGCAACGCTGAACCAGCCGTTGTATTCATCGATTCAGGTGCAAATAACGGCAGATTCATCGTGAGTGAGGCTTTACGCCTGGATTTCCGGTCCACCAGGGTGTTGCGCCTGGGCCTGCGGC
>LFLF01000022.1 GCA_001184395.1 Candidatus Paraburkholderia calva
CAACGCCGCCTGACCAAAGAAAACCATACGCAAAATCCTAGATGTAAGTCGCGCTTCCCACGCCAGCAGATTTGCAGCGCTAGGCAACATTCATGCGCATGCCTGTGCGCTCAAATTGGCGCTTACCGATGACCAGCAGCGCACCGTTTGCCACTTGGAAGATTCCGGCCAGTATCGTGTCGCTGCCGGCGGCGCCCCCGGTCGCAAGTGGATTGTTGACGACGTTTCCGTAGATGGTGACGAGCGCTTGGCGCGACTTGGCGCCCGAGCGCTGCGCTGCCTGCGTGATCTCGCCGAGCGTCGTACCGTCGGCGAACGTCGGCATGGACATCGAGCAACCGGCGATAAGCAGCAGAAGGGCGCGCGTAGTCTTCATGCGGTTCATCGCTGTTCCTCCCGTTGATCGCTCTTGGTCCACCAGAATCGAACCTCGTGGTCGAAGATGTGGGCTCACCAAAACCGCCGTCGGTAGTAGTCGATACACGGCGGCTGGTCGGGATGGCGTGTGCGCCACAGCAGTTCGTCGGAGAACCAGGCGAGGACGATCGTGACGACCACCAATAGGATCGACCAAACAAGTAGCTGAAAAAGTCGCTCGGTGAAGAGGCTGAAGAGCGACCAGAGGGCAAGAAAGAGGAACGCCCGCTTCAGCGCCAGTTGCTTGGCGACTTCTTTTTCATCAGGGTTTGGCATTTTTGTTACTTGCATTTACACGTTTGCGTATGTAGTACATACGCACGTACTCAACTGTGGCGGATCGGCGAACCGCGCGGAAGAGGGTGGCTCGCATGGCTTACAACTTGGTCCACACCGCTTGCTCTGAACCGCGTGTACTGGTTCCGATGTGCGCGGCGGCGATGACTTCAACACGCTCCAGCTCCACAAGTGCGGCGCGCAAAGCACTTCGGAATTTCCGCAGGAGGCTGGTGTATTGAAGCTTGTCTTTGAGCCAATCGAGGCCGTATCGCTGCACCTTGTCGGCAGAGGTAGCGACGAGGCGCTGCAACGTTTTGGCCATGTCTTGGCTTCGCTTGATTGCTAGGCGCTTCTCCCAATCGATACGCGCGAACTCCTGATACGCGCGAACTCCTGGTTGCTGTACATGGCACCCATCGAGGGTCGATTACCAGCGTGTACTGCTTACGCGATGCGTCGTATCTGAATCGATCGATCATTCGTATTCCGTCGCCATCGGAGTCGCCGTCGCCAATGCGGTACTTGTTGACGACGTCGATGATCAATGTGGCCTTGTAGATTGCCTCCACGGCTCGTCGAAGCCACCGATACTCGGCCCCGCGGATCTGCCGGCCCATCGCTTCGAGTATCGATGCGCTGCGCACATCGAACGGCTCGCCTATCAGGGAGGCCGACGCGACATGCATGAGCTGCATCAAGACGTCGGCCTGACTTTCGTCGAGTTGAATACCGGTGAATCTGATCACCACGTCGCGGCAGCTGATTAGGAGGTGATCGTTAAGGAAGCGTCGCTAGTGGGTCTTGGACAGAGGGGCAAACAGGCTGCTTCGAGCGATGTGATTCGGCATTGTCCGCATTGTCGGCTCTAGCCCGGGCAGGAACATTTGGCGAGGCCGTGCGAGCTCGCGTGCCGCCCGCTCTTGTATTCGCGACCACATTTCGGTGCTTAGGACGTTTCGAGGCTGCAGCGGTTCGAGGGGCTTTTGCGAGCGGAGCGCATCTTTGCTTTGCGAAGCATTCATCGCTCGGCCCCCGCGCTGTATTCGTAACCTTGCCGCTTGGCGTCACCCTAGATCCAGCCGGAAAAGTAAGAGAAGGCGTCAAGACTGGCAGGGCATGGCGTTATGGCTCGACCGGTTTCGCCGGCCTCAAAGCCAGCGCGCCAAGCATCGGGATCAATCCGCGGACCGATCTTCATCGCGCCCCCCCTGGGTTGGCGACCGCGATTCGATCGCTTGGCGCTGCCAGGCTGCTTGCTGCGCTTTTATCGGCCGGCCGCGCGGGCGTCGGGCTGTAGGGGGCGGTGGTTCCCGACTTGCGTTAATCTACACGCAAGAACGTCACTTTCCCACCAGCACAGCTGCCGGCTGTTGGGCATCTTGAAAGGGCGAGGTATCAGGCGGAGGTACTTAGCGTTCGTCGCGCAACTACGAATGGTGGTCGGTGCTTTACCGATCAGCCTGGAGAGTTCTTCGATCAAATAAGACACGTACTGGCAGACGCGTACTGGCGCGTCTGCCTTGGCGTGGAACGGGACAGACATGACACCTCACACGGGCTCGAAAGCGCGGTGAGGGGTAGGTGTCAACAGTCCTCACGTGTGTAGGCCCCGTGCGGGTGTTTGGCGGACATCGGGCAGGACTGCAATGAACGTTGCACTTCGTACATTACTGTCTTTTACTGTCTTTGCCCCCGACGCCTTCGTTGTTCAAAGGTGCAGCGTTTCGTGTCGAGCTATCCCATACACTTACTTTGCTCGACCCTCCAGCGTCATCGTCAACAGCGCAGAGCGCGTGCCTCGAATCCAGCATTCCGACTACAAGCTTTAGTCATGGATACCGACATGGGGAAAGTAGTACAAAAGAAATGTCCGGTCGACTGACAGAAATGTCCGGTCAACTACGGGACATTCTTGGGACAACCAGATGTAGGGTTTACTCTAACTCAACATGAACAGTGAGTTGGAAAAGGATCGATAACTCCTTGATCCCTTTGAAGAACTCTGGTCGGGGTGAGAGGATTCGAACCTCCGGCCTCTACGTCCCGAACGTAGCGCTCTACCAGGCTAAGCTACACCCCGAATTTTCCAACTAATCTACTCTACAAAACTCTGGACTCTTACGCCGTTCCAGGCTTTTTTAAGACTGCCTCAAAATCGAGTAAATATGCAATCTTAGCAGACTCTCTTTGAAAATGGAATCGGGAAATGAAGAAATTGCATTTGCCGCTGCCTGAGCCTCTTTGCGCGCGCATTCCAGCGTGTGATCCAGCGCGCCGGATGTCGTGATCGCGTGGAAGATCGTGTCGAAGCGGTCCGTGCCGCCTTGCTCGATCACCTCGCGCACGAGGGCCGCCTGTTCTTCCGTGCCGTGTTTCATCAGATAGATGAGCGGCAAAGTGGGCTTGCCTTCGCGCAGGTCGTCGCCGGCGTTCTTGCCCATCGATTCCGGCGTGCCGGTGTAGTCGAGCCAGTCGTCCATGATCTGAAACGCGGTGCCGATGCGCCGGCCGAATTCCGCCGCCGCCGCTTCGGTGCACGCATCGGAACCCGCGAGGACCGCGCCGAGTTGCGCCGCCGCTTCGAACAGCTTTGCCGTCTTGTAGCGGATCACTTGCATGTAGCGGGCTTCGTCCACATTCGGGTCGTGCATGTTGAGTAACTGCAGCACTTCGCCTTCGGAAATGATGTTGGTCGCAAAGGAGAGAATCTCCATCACGCGCATCTTCCCGACGCTCACCATCATCTCGAACGAGCGCGAGTACAGGAAGTCGCCGACCAGCACGCTCGCCGCATTGCCGAACAGCGCATTGGCGGTCTTACGGCCGCGACGCAGATCGGATTCGTCGACGACGTCGTCGTGCAGGAGCGTCGCCGTGTGAATGAACTCCACCACCGCCGCCAGTTCATGGCGATGTCCGGTCGCGTCGCCCAGCGCGCCCGAAACCAGCAGCAGCAGCGCCGGACGCAGCCGCTTCCCGCCCGCGCCGATGATGTACTCCGAAATCTGGTTGATCAGCATCACTTCTGATGCCAGGCGCTGCCGGATGACGCGATTGACCTGCTGCATGTCCTCGGCGATCGGGGCGAGCAGCGCGGCGGCATTGGGAGAGGAAGTGGCGGTGGACGACATGATCGGCGAATAGGGTAATGCGGCGGATTATAAGTCGAATCCGACTCGCGCCGGGACTCAGCGCGCCGGGAACGGCCGCGCCGCGTGAATTCACGGGAAAATCAGGCGCTTTTCGCCGAGGATCGAGTGGCTACTGCGCACAAGCGGAGACACAAGCGGCATGTTGACTGCATCGGCGCACCTGCGCGCTAAGAGCTGCCGCCGAGGCGAAATACGGAAACGTTAACGTACGGAAACGTTAACGTCTTTTGACGTCGCACGTAACTCTATGTATAATAGTGAATTTTCCCGCGGCAACGCAAGTTGAAAACGGGAAAAATGAATTCAGAGTGAGGTTCTCAATGTATGCTGTCATAAAAACCGGCGGCAAGCAGTACGAGGTTGCCGTTGGCGAAAAATTGAAAGTAGAACAGATACCCGCAGACATTGACGCAGAAATCACGCTCGACCAGGTTCTCGCCGTAGGCGAAGGCGAATCGATTAAGTTCGGTACGCCGCTGGTCAGTGGGGCTTCCGTCAAGGCTACCGTGGTGTCCCAAGGTCGTCATGCCAAAGTGACCATCTTCAAGATGCGTCGCAGGAAGCACTACCAAAAGCACGCTGGCCATCGCCAGAACTACACTGAACTGCGCATCGACGCGATCAACGCGTAAGCGCATCGCATCGGTTGTTAAGGAGCTAAGCAAATGGCACACAAAAAAGCAGGCGGGTCTTCCCGCAACGGCCGCGACTCCGAGTCGAAACGCCTCGGCGTGAAGGTGTACGGCGGCCAGGCAATCAACGCAGGCGGCATCATCGTTCGCCAGCGCGGCACGCGTATGCATCCGGGTGAGAATGTCGGCATCAGCAAGGATCACACCCTGTTCGCGCTGACCGACGGCCACGTCAAGTTCGTGACCAAGGGCACCGCACGCAAGCACACGGTCGTCGTCGTCCCGGCAGCGTAAGTTTCTTACGCACGGGCTTCAGGACCGGAAAGGCCCCGCGAAGTTCATGGGGCCTTTTTCATTGGTGCGCGGAAAACGCGCATCCAAAGAATTCAAGGTTATCGGTGATCGGCACTGACGGTCACGGCAAAATAGCAGCACGACACGGGACGGAGTAACGCATGAAGTTCATTGACGAAGCGAGGATCGAAGTCATCGCTGGCGACGGAGGCGATGGCAGCGCGTCGATGTGCCGCGAGAAGTTCGTCCCGTTCGGCGGACCGGACGGCGGCGACGGCGGTCGCGGCGGCAGCGTCTATGCGGTCGCGGATCGCAACATCAATACGCTGATCGACTACCGGTTTTCCAAAAAGCATCAGGCACGCAACGGCGAAAACGGCCGTGGCGCGGACTGCTACGGCAAAGGCGGCGACGACATCACCTTGCGCATGCCGGTCGGCACCATCATCACGGATCAGGATACGGGCGAACTGATCGCCGATCTGACCGAACACAACCAGCAGGTTCTGGTCGCCAAGGGCGGCGCGGGCGGGCTGGGCAATCTGCATTTCAAATCGAGCACAAACCGCGCGCCACGTCAAAAGACCAACGGCAAACCGGGCGAGCGCCGTATGCTCAAGCTCGAACTCAAGGTGCTCGCGGACGTCGGCCTGCTCGGCATGCCGAACGCAGGCAAATCCACGTTCATCTCGTCGGTGTCGAACGCGCGGCCGAAGATCGCCGATTACCCGTTCACCACGCTCGCGCCGAATCTCGGCGCGGTGCGTGTGGGCCCGAGCAAGAGCTTCGTGATCGCCGATATTCCGGGTCTGATCGAGGGCGCGGCGAAAGGCGCGGGTCTAGGCCATCGCTTCCTGTGTCACTTGCAGCGCACGGGCGTGCTGCTGCATCTCGTCGATCTCGCCCCGTTCGATGAAAACGTCGATCCGGTCACGGAAGCGCGCGCTATCGTCAACGAACTGTGCAAATACGACGAGGCGCTGTACGAGAAGCCGCGCTGGCTTGTGCTGAACAAGCTCGATATGATTCACGAGGACGAACGTCAGGCGCGTGTGGACGATTTTATCGAGCGCTTCGAGTGGAACGGTCCAGTCTACGAGATTTCGGCACTCACGGGTCAAGGCTGCGAAGCGCTGACCTACGCCATCTACGATTACATCTCGCAGCATTCCGACATCTCGCAGCATTCCGACGCGTCGCGCGGGGCGGAAGCGGAAGATCTCGCCGCGGACGTGTGCTTTCGCGACGAAGCACCGAAACAGCAGGCCAACGAAGACGACGAATAAACGACATATCGATGAGGAGAAAGCGCACGATGCGTTCGATCATCGCCGCTGCGAAGCGAATCGTAGTGAAGGTAGGGTCCAGCCTCGTCACCAACGACGGGTGCGGGCTCGATCATGCAGCCATCGGCCGCTGGGCGTCGCAGATCGCGGCGTTGCGGGAGCAGGGCAAGGAAGTCGTGCTGGTGAGTTCGGGCGCGATCGCCGAAGGTATCCACCGGCTCGGCTGGAGCAAGCGGCCGCGTGAGATCGACGAATTGCAGGCGGCCGCGGCGGTCGGCCAGATGGGGCTGGCGCAGGTGTACGAGAGCAGCTTCGGCGCGCATAATATCCGCATCGCGCAGATCCTGCTTACGCACGCCGATCTCGCCGACCGCGAGCGTTATCTCAATGCGCGTTCCACCTTGCTCACGTTGTTGCGTTTCGGCGCGTTGCCGATCATCAACGAGAACGACACGGTCATCACCGACGAAATCAAGTTCGGCGACAACGACACGCTCGGCGCGCTCGTGGCCAATCTGATCGAAGGCGATGCGCTCGTCATCCTCACCGATCAGCGCGGTCTCTTCACCGCCGATCCGCGCAAGGACCCGGGCGCGACGCTGGTCGAGCAGGCCTACGCCGGCACGCCCGAACTCGAGGCGATGGCCGGCGGCGCGGGCTCGAGCCTCGGACGCGGCGGCATGCTGACCAAGATTCTCGCGGCCAAGCGCGTGGCGCACAGCGGCACGAACACGGTGATCGCGAACGGCCGTGAAGCCGATGTCCTTACGCGCCTCGCATCGGGCGAAGCGATCGGTACGCAGTTGATCGCGCGCACGGCCCGCATGGCGGCGCGCAAGCAGTGGATGGCCGATCATCTGCAGGTGCGCGGGCACGTGGTCATCGACAATGGCGCGGTGCAAAAGCTCACCGACGACGGCAAAAGCCTCTTGCCCATCGGCGTGATCGACGTGAAGGGCGCGTTCGATCGGGGCGAAGTGATCGCGTGCGTGAACGGCGAAGGGCAGGAAGTGGCGCGCGGCATCACCAATTACAGCAGTTCGGAGGCGCGGCTGATCCATCGCCGGCCGAGCGGCGAGATCGAATCGGTGCTCAGCTATATGCTCGAGCCGGAACTGATCCATCGCGACAATCTGGTGCTGGTCTGAAGTCCGCGGACGCGCACGAAAAAGCCCGCTGAGCCGAAAGGCCAGCGGGCTTTTGCATGTTCAGCCGGAACGCGAAAACGCGATCAGCGCGTGTTGATCGACGTCTGCGTGCGCTTGTAGCGGATATTGTTGACGATCACTTTCGCCGTCCCGACGGGCAGCTTATTCGCGCAGAAGTAGTCCTGATAGAGCGCCGCCTGATACCCGTTCAGCTCACCGTTTTCGATGCGCCGGAAGCCGAATGCCGTGTCGCGATCCCAACCGTTGCCGTCTTCGTTGATGCTCGCGTAACTGCGCCACTCGTACGTGTCGCAGCGGATGCCTTCGTAGTTCACGTTGCGCGCGCCGCTCGTACTCGACGCGACGACCGCGTAACGTACCACGCCGTCGCTGCCGACGTCGATCGATTTCTGACCGACCGAGAACGTCAACGGCGTATTCTGCGACACGGTGAACTGAAGCAGGTCGGCCGCCTGCGGCAGCGCCGGCAGCGTGTCCACCTTGTTTTCGACCCAGTTCAATTTTTGATCGAGCAGATAGGCGAACGCGCTGTCGTCCTTGTTGCTCGGCTGCTTCGAACTGGAACAGCCGGCGAGCGCGGCGAACATGGCCGCGGATGCCGCGATTACCACGAATGAGGTTTTGAATTTCGCTTCGAATTTCAATTGGGTAATCCCGAAAACGTGCGCGCGAACCGAGTGGATCGCCGCGCGGAACAAGCAGAACGGCACGGCGAGAATGTCGCCGTGCCGCCGCTCAACCGTCTCTGACAAAGAGTTTTGGACCAGAAAGCGCGACGATCATTCGCACGGCGACTGCCGCACGATGATGCGCACTTCCTCGCTGACCGAGCATTCTGCCTCAACTGCATTACCGCCGGCAGTGACAGACGCGGTCTCGATCGTCATCGACTGGACGATGCGTGGATAGCGCGGCCCATTATGCGCGGCGCGCTCGCCGCGATCTCCGCGGGAGTTGGTACGCCGCAAGAAGCGAGATAGCTCGGTGAGAGCCATTTGATAAACGTCGCGCTTGAACTCGATGACCGCGTCCAGCGGCACCCAATATTCGTTCCAGCGCCAGGCATCGAACTCCGGATGGTCCGTCGCACGCAGGCAGATGTCGCAATCGCGTCCCACCATGCGCAGCAGAAACCAGATCTGTTTCTGACCGCGATAATGGCCGCGCACCTCGCGCTTGATGAACTTGTCCGGTACCTCATAACGCAGCCAGTCGCGCGTGCGACCGACAACTTTCACATGCTCAGGCAGCAAGCCGGTTTCTTCGTGTAACTCCCGATACATCGCTTGCACTGGGGTCTCACCGTATTTGATGCCCCCTTGCGGAAACTGCCAGGAATGTTCACGCAGCCGCTTGCCCCAAAACACTTCGTTGCGCGCGTTCAAGAGGATGATGCCGACGTTCGGGCGAAAGCCTTCACGATCCAGCATACAGTCACCTTCAAATCCTTTAAAATTGCTTTGATTATAAACAGTTATTGGTCCCGGCGCACTAGCACGAACCCAATTCGGGGCTCGATTTCACGAGCTTGTCAGACAAGCTTTGCCAGCCGAATCGGAAGACGGCAAAATCTTCCATTCGCTGAACCGTTCCGTTTGTTCACCTTCGTATCGCCTGCTTCCGCGCTTGTTCAGCACGAAGCCGCGCGCCGCTGTTGGAAAATTTGAATGAAAGCATCCCGTTTCTTCATCGGCACTCTCAAAGAAGCTCCTGCTGACGCCGAGATCGTCAGCCACAAGCTGATGATGCGCGCCGGCATGATCCGCCGCGTCGCGGGCGGTATCTACGATTACCTGCCAATCGGTCTGCGCTCTGTGCGCAAGGTCGAAGCCATCGTGCGTGAAGAGATGAACCGCGAGGGCGCGCTCGAATTGCTGATGCCCGCTGTGCAGCCTGCTGAACTCTGGCAGGAAAGCGGCCGCTGGGAGCAGTACGGCCCGGAACTGCTGCGCTTCAAGGATCGCCACGAGCGCGACTTCGTGATGGGCCCAACGCACGAGGAAGTCGTGACGGACATCGCGCGGCGCGAGATCAAGAGCTATCGCCAGTTGCCGGTGAACTTCTATCAGATTCAAACCAAGTTCCGCGACGAGATTCGTCCGCGTTTCGGCGTGATGCGCTGCCGCGAGTTCATCATGAAGGACGCGTACTCGTTCGATAAGGACAAGGACGGTCTTGCCGAGTCGTACCGCAAGATGTACGAAGCGTACGTGCGCATTTTCACGCGCATCGGGCTGGAATTCCGCGCCGTGGCGGCGGACAACGGTTCGATCGGCGGCAGCGGTTCGTACGAGTTCCACGTGATCGCCGACACGGGCGAGGACGACATTGCTTATTGCCCGAGTTCGGACTTCGCGGCCAACGTCGAAGCGGCCGAAGGGCTGCCGCTCATCGCGCAGCGCGCAGCGCCCGCGCAGGAACTCAAAAAGACACCGACGCCCGGCAAGGCGAAGTGCGAGGTGGTGGCCGAATATCTGAATATCCTGCTCGAAAGCACCATCAAGTCGATCATTCTCGCGACCGACAACGAAGGCGCGGAACCGACCATCTGGCTGCTGATGCTGCGCGGCGATCACTCGCTCAACGACATCAAGACCGGCAAGCTGCCGGGCCTCGCGGGCTACCGGTTCGCGACGGAAGCGGAGATCGTCGAATGGTTCGGCACGCCGGGCTATCTCGGTCCGATTGGCACGAAGAAGCCAGTGCGTGTGATCGCGGACCGCACAGTCGCGAACATGAGCGATTTCGTGGTCGGTTCGAACGAAGTCGATTTCCACACGACCGGCGTGAACTGGGGCCGCGATCTGCCCGAGCCGGAGGTGGCGGATATCCGCAATGTCGTCGCGGGCGATCCGTCGCCGGACGGCAAGGGCATGCTCGAAATTTGCCGCGGCATCGAAGTGGGCCACGTGTTCCAGTTAGGCACCAAATACTCCGATTTGATGGGAGCGACTTATCTCGACGAGGACGGCAAGCCCGCGCCGATGCAGATGGGCTGCTACGGTATCGGCGTGACGCGCGTGCTGGGCGCGGCGATCGAACAGAACTTCGACGATCGCGGCATCATCTGGCCGGAAGCCATTGCGCCGTTCGAAGTCGTGATCTGCCCGATGGGCTATGATCGCAGCGACGCCGTGCGCGAGCAGGCCGACAAGCTGTACGCGACGCTGCAGGAAGCAGGCATCGACGCGATCCTCGACGATCGCGGCAAGCGTTTCGGCGTGATGTTCGCGGACTGGGAACTGATTGGCGTGCCGCATCGCATCGTGATCAGCGATCGCGGGCTGAAAGAGGGCAAGCTCGAATATCAGAATCGCCGCGATACCGAAGCCACGCTGCTGCCGGTGGACGATGCCGCGAATGTCGTGATCGGAAAGGTCCGGGCTGCGCTCAGGAAGTAAATGCAGTACAACTTCTTGTCGGCGACGATCCTTCTGCTGCTGATCACGGATCCGCTCGGTAACATTCCGATCTTCATCAACGCGTTGCGCGGCGTCGCGACCGAGCGGCGCCGCATCGTGATTTTGCGTGAAGTGGCAATCGCTTTCGTCATCTTGCTGGTGTTCATGATGGCGGGCGATCGCTTTCTGCGCGCGATGAATCTCACCGATGTGTCGTTGCGCATCGCTGGCGGGTCGTGCTGTTTTTGATCGCGCTGCGCATGATTTTCCCGCATCCGGATGGCCCGATGGGCGCGATTCGCGCGGCGGCGAACCGCTCATCGTGCCGCTAGCAATTCCTGCGCTGCGGGCCTTCGGCATTGGTGACGGTGATGCTACTGACGTCGCAGGTGCCGGGCAAGATGTTCGAGTGGATCGGCGCGCTGACGGTGACGATGGTCGTCTGCGCGATCGTGCTGATCCTCGCGGAGAAGATTCAGCAGTGGCTGGGCGAGCGCGCCGTGACGGCGTTCGAGCGTTTGATGGGATTGGTGCTGGTCGCCATTTCAGTCGAAATGATCCTGACCGGCATAAAGACCTTCGTGTATCAGCTATGAAAAAAGCGGCCTTCGAGGCCGCTTTTGTTTTGGAGCGGTGGCAAGTTCAGGCGCCTTCAGTCAGCGCACGGATCGTCGACAGGTTGCGCCGTAGCCCTTCGCATCAATCCCGCAGCCGAACACATAGCGGTCTGGCACTTCGAAACCGCAAAAATCCGGACGCAACGGTTTCGCCTTCGGGATGATCTTCTCGCACAGCACCACCGACAGAAAATGCTTCGCGCCCATTGCCATGATGCGGTCGCGGATAGCGGCCATCGTTTCGCCTTCGTCGAGGATGTCGTCGAGCACGAGCACCACGCGATCCTTCACCGATTCCGCTGGCGCCGCGCGCCACTGCATCTCGCTGCCGCCCTTGATCGCGTTACGGTAACGCGTCAGGTGGATGTATCGAACTCCATCGGGAAATCCAGATGCGGCAGCAGCATGCCGGTGAACACGGCCGCGCCGCCCATGACCGGCAGCAGCAACGGGAAGTCGTCTTTCGTCGCGGTCTTGATGTCCGCAGCTATGCGTGATCGACGCGTTAACTTCGTCAGCCGTGACGATCTCTTCGGAGTGGCTGAAAATGTGGAGATGTGGAGAGCTTCTTCGCGGTTCATAGGAAAGCGGGAAAGGCTGACTTCTAGTGTGGAAAAAACGACGGCGTGCGCCATATGATAAGCCCGCGTTTCCTTCGCCATGAACGACGAAAAAACGCGGGTCCGATTGAGTGCGATTTAACGCATGCCGTGCAGCAGCACGCCCTTCATGCCGCGCATCATCTTTTGCAGGTTGCCGCTTTTGAGCTTTTTCATCATGCCGCGCATCTGCTCGTATTGATTCAGCATGCGGTTCACTTCCTGCACGTGAACGCCCGCGCCGGCCGCGATACGACGCTTGCGCGCCGCCTTGATGAGTTCCGGCTTGGCGCGCTCCTGCACCGTCATCGAATTGATGATGCCTTCCATGCGGCGCATCTGCTTTTCCGCGTTGTTCATGTCCGCGCCTTGCGCGGCTTGCTGGAACTGCGCGGGCAGCTTGTCCATGAGCGACGAGAGGCCGCCCATGTTCTTCATCTGCGCGAGTTGCGCCTTGAAGTCGTTGAGGTCGAAGTCGCCGCCCTTCTTGACCTTATCAGCGAGCTTCTGCGCGGCGGCCGTGTCGACGCCGCGTTGCGCTTCCTCGACCAGCGCGAGGATGTCGCCCATGCCGAGAATCCGGTTCGCCATGCGGCCCGGATGAAACACTTCGAGGCCGTCGAGCTTTTCCGCGACGCCGACGAACTTGATCGGCTTGCCGGTGATGTTGCGCACCGAGAGCGTCGCGCCGCCGCGCGAATCGCCGTCGAGCTTGGTGAGCACGACGCCGGTGAGCGGCAGCGCGTCGTTGAACGCCTTCGCGATGTTGACCGCGTCTTGACCGAGCATGGCGTCGACAACGAACAGCGTTTCGGCGGGTTTCAGCAGCGTGTGGAGCTCGCTGATCTCCTTCATCATCGCTTCGTCGATACCGAGACGGCCGGCCGTGTCGACGATCACCACATCGTGGTAATGACGCTTGGCCCAGTCGATCGCGGCGCGCGCGATATCGGCGGGTTTCTGGTCCGGCTGCGACGGGAAGAAGTCCGCGCCGACCTGTTCCGTCACCGTCTGCAACTGACAGATAGCGGCGGGGCGATACACGTCGACGGATACGGTAAGGACCTTCTTCTTGTTCTTCTCGCGCAGCAGCTTGGCGAGCTTACCGGTGGTGGTCGTCTTACCCGCGCCCTGCAAACCGGCCATCAGGATGACGGCGGGCGGCGTGACAGCGAGGTTGAGTTCGGCGGCTTTGCCTTCGTAATCGCCGCCGATCACGGCTGTCAGTTCTTTCTGCGCCATGCCGACGAGCGCCTGACCCGGCGACAGGCTCAACAGCACTTCTTCGCCGAGCGCCTTTTCCTTCATTTTCGCGATGAACTCGCGCACGACGGGCAGGGCCACATCGGCTTCGAGCAGCGCGAGACGTACTTCACGCAGCATTTCCTGCGTGTTGGCCTCGGTGAGCCGCGCCTCGCCGCGCAGCGTCTTGACGACGTGGGCCATCCGTTGAGTGAGGTTATCGAGCATGGGAAACGATAGAGGATACGACCCTGAGCCGTGCCGCGATGGTGCCGTGTTCCGCGTTGGCGCAAGGGGAAAGACGTCGCGAGTCTGGGGCCTAGTGTAAACTTCGAATATGGATATTGTACTATATGCTTTCACTGCGCTTCTCTACGGCGGACTGGCCGTAGCGGGCTGGCGCGCGCATCGCCATACGGCCGTGGAGCTGGCGCTGGCTGGCGTGCCCGCGGACATCTCGCCGGTGGAATCGAAGCCGAAGACGCCGGGTATGGGCGCCATGACACGTGCGCTATTATTATTAGCGTTGCTCGTCCATGGTGTGCTGCTGCACACCACGATTTTTCCCCAGAACGCGATGATCTTCGGCTTCGCGTTCGTGCTCTCCGCCATGTTCTGGCTCGGTGCGGGCATTTACTGGATAGAAAGCTTTTTCTTCCCGCTCGATGGCTTGCGTCTACTCGTGCTGCCACTCGCGTGCATCGCGTCGCTGATGCCGCTCGTGTTCGGCGGCGTGCGCGTGCTATCGTACTCCGCCGCGCCGATGTTCAAGCTGCACTTCCTGATCGCGAACATCGCGTATGGCTTGTTTGCGATCGCCGCGCTGCACGCCATCCTCATGCTTATGCTCGAGCGCCGCCTGCAGCGCATGCGCGGCCTGGCGACACGTCACACAGGCAACGACGGTTGGCTCTCGAGCTGGCTCGACGCGCTGCCGCCGTTGCTCACGCTCGAAAAGCTGCTGTTTCGCCTGATCAGTGCGGGCTTCGTGTTGCTGACGCTCACGCTCGTGTCGGGCATCGCGTTCAATGAACAACTGGTCGATCGCGCGCTGCGCTTCGATCACAAAACCGTCTTCGCGTTTCTCTCATGGCTGATGTTCGGCGCGCTGCTCACCGCGCGCCGCATTTCCGGCTGGCGCGGCCGCGCCGCGCTGCGCTGGGTGCTCGCTTCGTTCGTCGCGTTGCTGCTGGCTTATGTCGGCAGCCGCTTCGTGTTCGAAGTGCTGCTGCACCGCGCGGTCGTCTGAGCGAGCGCACTGAATCCGCCGAACCGATGCGAAACTTCATCCTTCTGATCGTCATCTTCCTCGCGACGCAATGGCTTCTCAAGAAGCTGCGTCGCGCCAACGCGCGGGCTCAGGCCGACGCGCGTGGCCCGGGCGGCGCTTCCGCGCGCACACGTCACGGCGCGGGTGCGAACGCTAACGCCGCGCCGAGCGCACCGCCGCAACTCGCCGATCCACTGGTCCGCTGCGCGCAATGCGGCGTGCACATGCCGAGCAGCGACGCCATCGTCGCCGCCGGTCAGCGCTTCTGCTGCGCCGATCACGCACGCCGTTACGCCGCTCATCCCACGGGCCGCGACGCGCGATGAACGCGTCGCGTGTGCCCGGCCGCCGTGATCCTTATATCGACGGTGAAGGCTGGCTCACGAGCGCGACGCGTCTGCCGTCGCCGAACTTCGAGGCGCGCACCCGCGACACTGTGCCGACGCTTATCGTCGTGCACAACATTAGCCTGCCGCCCGACGACTTCAGCACCGACTCGGTGACGAAGTTCTTCCGCAACGAACTCGATCACGACGCGCATCCGTACTTCGATCGTCTGCGCGGCATGCGCGTGTCGGTGCACTTCGTGATCCGGCGCGATGGAGCCGTCGAGCAGTTCGTCTCGTGCGACGAACGCGCGTGGCACGCGGGCGTGTCGTCGTTCTTCGAGCGCGAGCGCTGCAACGACTTCTCCATCGGCATCGAACTCGAAGGCAGCGATCACGTGCCTTCCGAGGACGCGCAATACGAAGCGCTCGCGGCACTGGTGCGCATCAATCATGAAGTGCTATCCGATCGATGCGCTCGCCGGTCACTCGGACATCGCACCAGGTCGCAAGACCGATCCCGGTCCGCACTTAGACTGGCCAAGGCTGCGTCTGAGAGCGCGTTGCCGACATCCTTTTTCCCATTTCAGTCACACGACTGAGTCATCATCCGGCGCGGCGTAAGGTCATTCTCGCTGCGGCGCAGCAGCTTCGCGCGCGAAGCCTTGTCGCGCTTGGGCAGGACGAAAGTCAACCCCGTCGAGGCAGAAAAGAGGCAAATAAAACTTTTTGAGACTGTGCTGATGTCCACTATACTTAGTGCTAACAGACGTATTTTGCACTAGATCTTGTGTTGTTGTGGCGGCGCCCGCTCCCATGAGCCGGCGCCGTCGGCTTTCCGGCAGTAAGCGGTTTGGCTGGCCCGGGGGTGGTGCGTACTGCGGTTTCGATCCACTTGGAACGAGGCTTACGGGCGCATCGAGCGCCAGCGAGCAGCATCGTAAAGAACGCATGCAAGTGAACGTGAATTGCGTCGACCGACACCGCGCGCCAACGCGGGCACCGCATGAGTAGCCAATGACAATGCGGGCCGACAGCGCCGCGATTTGCGTTTCTGGCCTGCTGCCCCAGCCAAATCATCGCGTGACCACCGTGAGGCGGCTCGCGAGCACGCGGCATTATTAACTGATAAATCCGCGGACCATCCGCATCATTTCGAACATTGGAGTTTTGCACATGAAAACTACCGAGAACACCACGACTTCCTACGAAGGCGCATCCGTGCAGCCGCTGGGCGGTGCGCAGGCTGCAGGCGCTGCACAAGCGCTCGTGCCGAACACGACGTTTGCCGACTACAAGGTGATTCGTCGCAACGGAAGCGTGGTGTCGTTCGAGCCGACCAAGATCGCGATCGCCGTGACGAAGGCGTTCATCGCCGTGAACGGCGGACAGGGCGCGGCTTCGGCGCGCGTGCGCGAGCTCGTCGAGCAACTGACGCAAGCCGTCGTCCGCGCGCTGGTGCGCAGCCGTCCGCACGGCGGCACGTTCCATATCGAGGACATTCAGGATCAGGTGGAACTCGCGCTGATGCGCGGCGGCGAGCACAACGTCGCGCGCGCTTACGTGCTGTATCGCGAAAAGCGCACGCAGCAGCGTACGCAAGAACGCGCGCTGGCACAGAATGCGCATTCGCATGAAGGCGTGATCAACGTGACGGACCAGGGCATCACGCGTCCGCTCGACATGGAAGCGCTCAAGGCACTGATCGTCTCCGCCTGCGCGAACCTCGGCGACGCCGTGAGCGCCGAGCCGATCGTTGCCGAAACGGTGAAGAACCTGTACGACGGCGTGCCGATGTCGCAGGTGTACGACTCGGCCATTCTCGCTGCGCGCACGATGATCGAAAAGGATCCAGCGTACAGCCAGGTCACCTCGCGCATACTGCTGCACACGATCCGCCGTGAGATTCTCGAAGGCGAAGTTACGCAGGCCGAAATGGGCGAGCGCTACGCCGAATACTTCCCGCTGTTTATCAAGCGCGGCGTGAAAGCCGATCTGCTCGACGACAAGCTGCAACAGTTCGACCTCAAGCATCTGGGCGCGGCGCTCGACGCCGACCGCGATCTACAATTTGGCTACCTCGGCCTGCAGACGCTGTACGACCGCTACTTCCTGCACGTCGACGGCACGCGCATCGAGCTGCCGCAGGCATTCTTCATGCGCGTCGCGATGGGCCTGTCGCTCAACGAAATCGATCGCGAAGCGCGCGCCATCGAGTTCTACAACGTGCTGTCGTCGTTCGACTTCATGTCGTCCACGCCGACGCTGTTCAACTCGGGGACACATCGCTCGCAATTGTCGTCGTGCTATCTGACGACAGTCGCCGACGACCTCGACGACATCTACGAAGCGCTGAAGGAAAACGCGCTGCTCTCGAAGTTCGCGGGCGGTCTGGGCAATGACTGGACGCGCGTGCGTGCGCTCGGCTCCCATATCAAGGGTACCAACGGCAAGTCGCAAGGCGTGGTGCCGTTTCTGAAGGTCGTGAACGACACGGCCGTCGCGGTGAATCAGGGCGGCAAGCGCAAGGGTGCGGTGTGCGCGTACCTCGAGTCGTGGCACCTGGATATCGAAGAATTCCTGGAACTGCGCAAGAACACCGGCGATGACCGCCGCCGCACGCACGACATGAACACGGCGAATTGGATTCCCGACCTGTTCATGAAGCGCGTCGTGGAAGGCGGCGACTGGACGCTGTTCTCGCCCTCGACCTGCCCGGACCTGCACGATCTGTTCGGCGCTGACTTCGAGAAGGCCTATGTCGCTTACGAAGAGAAAACTGCACGCGGCGAGATCAAGCTGTTCAAGAAGCTGCCGGCGGCGCAACTGTGGCACAAGATGCTGGGCATGCTGTTCGAGACGGGCCATCCGTGGATCACGTTCAAGGATCCGTGCAACGTGCGCTCGCCGCAGCAGCACGTGGGCGGCGTGCATTCGTCGAACCTTTGCACGGAAATCACGCTGAACACTAGCGAGACGGAAATCGCCGTGTGCAACCTCGGTTCGGTGAATCTGGTCGCACACATGGTGAAGCAGGCCGACGGCTCGTACGCGCTGGATCACGACAAGCTGAAGTGCACCATCAGCGTCGCGATGCGCATGCTCGACAACGTGATCGACATCAACTACTACGCGGTGCCGAAGGCGCGTAACTCGAACCTGAAGCATCGTCCGGTGGGCATGGGCATCATGGGCTTCCAGGACTGTCTGCACCTGCTGCGCACGCCGTACGCGTCGGGTGAGGCGGTCGAGTTCGCGGATCGTTCGATGGAAGCGGTGTGCTACTACGCGTACTACGCATCGACGGAGCTGGCGGAAGAGCGCGGCCATTACGCGACGTATCGCGGTTCGCTGTGGGATCGCGGCATTCTCCCGCAGGATTCGCTGAAGTTGCTGGCCGAAGCGCGCGGCGGTTATGTCGAAGTGGATTCGTCGGAATCGATGGACTGGGCAACGCTGCGCTCCCGCATCTCGACGTACGGTATGCGCAATTCGAACTGCGTGGCGATCGCGCCGACGGCGACGATTTCGAACATCATCGGCGTGTCGGCGTGTATCGAGCCGATGTTCCAGAATCTGTATGTGAAGTCGAATCTGTCGGGCGAGTTCACGGTCGTCAACGACTACCTCGTGCGCGATCTGAAGGCGCGCGGCCTATGGGACGAGGTGATGGTGTCGGATCTGAAGTACTTCGACGGCACACTGTTGCGCATCGACCGCATCCCGGCCGATCTGTGCGCGATCTATGCGACGGCGTTTGAAGTCGATCCGAAGTGGCTGGTGGAAGCGGCATCGCGTCGTCAGAAGTGGATCGATCAGGCGCAATCGCTCAATATCTACATGGCTGGCGCGTCGGGCAAGAAGCTCGATGAGGTGTACAAGCTCGCGTGGGTTCGCGGTCTCAAGACGACCTACTATCTCCGCACGATGGCGGCTACGCACGTCGAGAAATCGACGGTTGCGCATGGCGCGCTCAATGCAGTGTCTTCTTCCTCCGGTGATGGTGGGGCGGGGAACGGGTTCGGCGGTGGCGCGAATGGCGGTGCTGGTTCGAGTGCTTCCTCCTCGGGGTTCAATGCTGCGGCCGCTGCTGCTCCGGCCGTCGAGGCCGTGCCCGAAGCCGATGGCCCTGTCTGCATGATGCGTCCCGGTGATCCGGGGTTTGATGAATGTGAAGCATGTCAGTGAGGGACTCCTCGCTTCGTTTCTTCTTCGACTAGTCGCTTTTGGCTGTTGAGAGTCAGGCCGGCATTGTTTAAAGCACGCTTTTTGGGGTGCTTTTTTATGCCGGTCTTGTTTTGTGACGATTGTGTGATGGGTGGTTCTTGGCTTTCGCTGTAGGTTTGCAGTAGCCGCCTCCCCGGCGGAGGGGTAACCCCTCCGCCGGGGAGGCGGCTACTGCAAAAAGCGCGACAAGGGACGCCATTTGCCATTAGCCCGATGACACGCGCCAAAGCCAAAGCCCTGAACTTCGATCCGACCACCTTCCTCGCCGCGCTGGGACAGTTCGCGACCGGCGTGACCATCATTACGACGCGCACGGATTCCGGCCAGTTGATCGGCATCACCGCGAGTTCGTTCAATTCCGTCTCACTCGATCCGCTCGTGCTATGGAGCCTCGCCACCAAATCGGCGTCGATGCCGGTGTTCCGTACCAACAGTCACTACGTGGTGAACGTGCTGGCGGCACCGCAACTCGAGCTGTGCCGGCGTTTCGGGACGCTCAAGGGCGATCGCTTCGCGGGGGTGTCGCACTCCGCGGGCGACTCCAGCATGCCCGTGCTCGACGGCGCGATTGCATGGTTCGAATGCCACAACCGCAGCCGCTACGATGAAGGCGATCACGTGATCTTCGTCGGCGAAGTGGAACGCTGCGGCGTGCGCGGCCAATCCGAACGCGTGCCGCCGCTCGTGTTCCATTCGGGCGACTTCCATACGCTGGGACCGCTGGAATCCTCACTGGCATCAATTCGCGTTGTCAGTTCGCGTGTCAGGTGGCTTTGGCCAGCGCCGCCGCGCCATTGCGCTCCGGCTGCTCGATCAATGCGACCAGCACGCCCGCGTCGTCCTTCATGGTCTGAAGCACGATGTTCGAGCAGATGTCAATCACGCCCGGCGCCTTGTACAGCTTGGAAAGAATGAAATCCGAGTAGTGCTTGAGGTTGTGCGCCAACACGCGCAGCACGTAATGCGTGTCGCCGGTGACAACGAATGCGCCGACCACTTCCGGCCATTCCTTGACCGCGGCGGCAAACTTCTCGTGCCAGTTTTCTTCGTCGTTGCGCATGGAGACGTGCACGAACGCCTCCAGTTCTATGCCTAGCCGCTCGCGGTCCAGACACGCGTGGTAGCTCACGATCATCCCTTCCTCCTCGAGCAACCGCATTCGGCGCAGGCACGCCGACGGCGAGAGCGAAATGCGCTCCGCCAGGTCCAGGTTGCTGATCCGTCCATCTTTCTGCAGCACCGCTAGAATTCGGCAATCCGTTGCATCGAGCGTGAAACCAGTCATTTTTTAGTCTCCCTAGCCCATTTCATCGAATTATGTTCTAAGCCAACGTTTTTGGGTAGTTAATTTGCAAGCACCTTTCAAAGCAAGGCGACTATGATTTGACGCATCTCCAGACTTTCTGCTGGGCGTCGTGAAGCTTTTGGACATCCCGCCGGCCATCGATGCGGGCATGCGGGTCTGGCCGAGCGACACGGCAGTGGGCATCGAGCGGGCGCATGGAAACCGGATCGCCTGTCAACGTCGCGCGGCTGACGCTTTCGCCGCACACCGGCGCGCACGCCGACGCTCCGCTTCACTACGACCGCGACGGCGTCGCGATCGGCGCGGTCCCGCTTGCGATCTACATCGGGCCGTGCCGGATCGTGCATTGCATCAGTGCGGCGCCGCTGCTGCCGCAGCACGTCGCCGCCTTTCTCGACGACGTTCCGCCGCGCGTCCTGTTCCGCACGTACCGCTACGCGCCGCTCGACGCCTGGGATGCCGCGTTCTGCGCCGTCGCGCCCAACACCATCGACCCGCTGGCGAGCCGCGGCGTCGAGCTGATTGGCATCGATACGCCTTCGCTCGATCCGCAAGACTCCAAGACGATGGACGCGCACGGCCGTATCCGGGTCACGACATGGCGATCCTCGAGGGCCTCGTGCTCGACGAGGCCGCGCCCGGCGACTATGAACTGATCGCCATGCCGCTCAAATTCACGACGCTCGATGCAAGCCCGGTTCGCGCCGTCCTGCGTCCGCTCGCCTGATTCCGTACCGAATATAGGAACTTTTCGATGAAATTTCGTGACGATACCGTGTCACTCGATCGCGACGATCCGCTCGGCGCGCTGCGCGCCCAGTTCGCGCTCGACGACCGCCTGATCTATCTCGACGGCAATTCGCTCGGCGTACCGCCGAAAGCCGCCGCGCGGGCCGCCGCCGTGATCGCCGGAGAATGGGGCGACGGCCTAATTCGTTGCTGGAACACGGCCAGCTGGTTCGACCTGCCCAAGCACCTCGGCAACAAGCTCGTGCCTTTGATCGGCGCGGGTACGGACGAAGTCGTCGTCACCGATAAGATCTCGGCGAATCTGTTCAAGATTCTGTCGGCCGCGCTCAGGCTCGCAAATGAACGCGATCCGAAGCGCCGCGTCATCGTCTCCGAGCGTTCGAATTTCCCGACCGATCTGTACCGATCTGTATACTGTATTGCGTACTGTATTGCGCAGAGGCTGATCGAACAGCTCGATCGCGGCTACGAATTGCGGCTCATGGACGATCCGTCCGAGTTGCCGGCCGCCATCGACGGTCACACCGCGCTCGCGATGATCACGCACGTCAATTACCGCTCGGGGCTATATGCACGACATGGCCGTGCTCACGCAGACGATCCACCACGCGGGCGCGCTCGCCGTGTGGGATCTGGCGCATTCAGCGAGCGCGGTGCCGGTCGATCTGAACGGCGTCAGCGCGGATTACGCGGTCAGCTGCACCTATACAGTATCTGACGGCGGGCCAGGTTCGCCCGCTTTCGTATGGGTGCCGAAACGGCATCATAATGCGTTTTCGCGGCCGTTGTCCGGCTGGCGGGGCCACAAAAAAACATTCGAAATGGACACGGCCGGACAACGGCATCGCACGCTTCTTGTGCGGCACGCAGCCGATCGTGTCGATGTCGCTCGTCGAATGCGGACTCGACGTATTACTGCAGACGGACATGCAGGCGCTGCGCCGCAAATCGCTCGCGCTCAGCGATCTGTTCATCGCACTGGTGGAGGCGCGCTGCGGCGAGTTTCCGCTCACGCTCGCCACGCCGCGCGAGTATGCGCGGCGCGGCTCGCAAGTGAGTTTCGAGCATCCGCACGGCTATGAAGTGATGCAGGCGCTGATCGCGTGCAGCGTAATCGGCGACTATCGCGAGCCGCGCATTCTGCGCTTCGGTTTTACGCCGCTGTACACGCGCTTCGCTGATGGCTGGGATGCCGTCGAAGTCCTGCGCGACGTGCTCGCGACCGAAAGCTGGCGCGCGCCGCAATTCGCCGAGCGCGCATCGGTGACCTGAGGGAATCGATCATGAGCGACACGCAAGGCTGCCCGTTCGGGCACGGCGAAAGCGGGGCACGGCGCCGGCGAGAAAAAAGGCTGGCACGACGCCAAGCTCGATATTTCTCCGAGTCGATGAGTTACGGCGACTACCTCGCGCTCGATTCCATCCTCACCGCGCGACATCCACGCTTGCCGGAGCACGACGAGATGCTGTTCATCGTCCAGCATCAGACCAGTGAACTGTGGATGAAGCTCGCGCTGCACGAACTGCGTGCGGCGCTGACGGCCGTGAGCAGCGACGAATCGCAGATCGCGTTCAAGATGCTGGCACGCGTGTCGCGCATCCTCGAACAAATGGCGCAAGCTTGGAACGTGCTCGCGACCATGACGCCGTCCGAGTATGTGGCGATGCGACCGTACCTCGGCTCATCGTCCGGATTCCAGTCGCATCAGTACCGGTAGATCGAGTTCATGCTCGGCAACAAGAATGTGCACATGCTCAAGCCGCACGAGCATCGGCCGGAGATTCACGCGCAGGTGCGCGCGGCACTCGAAGCGCCGTCGTTCTACGACGAAGTGGTGCGCATGCTGGCGCGGCGCGGCTTCCCGATTCATCGCGACTGGCTGGAGCGCGACTGGACGCTGCCCACCACTTACGACGAATCCGTCGAGGCGGCATGGCTCACGGTGTATCGCGACCCAAAGCAGCACTGGGAACTGTATGAGATTGCGGAGGAACTCGTCGATCTGGAGGACATGATCTATCTGGAGACGATCCGCAGCGAAACCGCGCTTACGCTGGGTCTCGCGCCCGGTTCGCGTTTGTCGATGCTGACGAGTTCGATGGGCAGCGCGTATCTCGCCGTGCTGGACGTGCCCGAGCGCGAGGTGTTGTTCGTGGAACTCGGGCAATCGGAGGGCGCGGCGTAGGTCGAATCGGCGCAGCGCGCCGTCGAGGATTTCGCGCGCGACAGCTGCTTCTATTCGTTTCGCGAGTGGCACGACGACGTCAACGCGATTGCCGCGCCGTTTCGCGACGCGCAACGGCCGCTGGCTCGTGCTGTCGAGCAGCGGGCCGGCGTCGTCGATGGGCGAGGCGTTTTTCCGCGAGACCATCGGCCCGAAGCTGAAGGCGCTCGCCGCGCGCCTCGCGTGATGCCTGGTCAGAGCACCGTCCGCACGTGCCATAGCTCGGGAAACAGCACCACATCGAGCATCTTGCGCAAATACGACGCCCGCCGTTCCGCCCGTGCCCTGTTTCATGCCGATGATGCGTTCCACCGTCGTCACATGCCGGAAGCGCCATTGACAGAACGCGTCCGTTCACGTGCCTCAACTCGGCGCGCTACGGCATTTCGTGGGGCGCGCTCGGCGCAGCGGAAGCGTGCTGGCATACGGCGCGGCAATACATGCTCGATCGCAAGCAATTCGGCCGGCCACTCGCCGCCAACCAGTTGATTCAAAAGAAACTCGCCGACATGCAAACCGAAATTACCCTTGGTTTGCAAGGCGTACTGCGCCTGGGCCGCACGAAGGACGAAGGCACGGTGGCCATCGAAATCACCTCGACCATGAAGCGCAACTCGTGCGGCAAGGCGCTGGAGATCGCGCGGCTCACCCGCGACATGCTCGACGGCAACGGTATTTCCGACTAATTCGGCGTCGCGCGGCATCTGGTCAATCTCGAAGTGGTCAACACTTACGAGGGCACGCACGATATCCACGCGCTGATTTTCGGCCGCGCGCAAACGGGCATTCAGGCCTTTTTCTAATCGTCCCCGAATTCGTTCGTCCGATTGTTTTCTGTGGCGGACAATGTGTGGAAGGGCCGGTTCGCTCGCGCGGGCCGGCCCTTTTACACTTGAGCAAGGCCGCACGCACCGCTCAGACGCATTTGCGCATTTTGTAACTTTTGATCGGCGGCTGAAACTTTTACGGGTCGGATCGGCTCAACCTAGTTGCAGATGTCAATGGTTTGACGAAGATGTCGGCAAATCTGGGTCAACACAGCGCCGGGAACGAAACCTGCTTCCCAGCGCATCGGCCTGCGGCATCCTCGTCAGCGACCGCATCTTTGGCTACGATTTGTGTAGCCTCATCGATTGGAGCCCTTCAATGTCAGAAATCAATAAGGAGCGATTCATGTCCGACATCAAAACCGTACTCGCTGACGCCGAAGATCTGTTGAAGCAAGCAGCGGCCACAACCGGCGAACGCGCTTCCGAATTGCGCGAAACGGCCATGACGCGCCTCAAGCAAGCCAAGGAAAAAGCCGCCGATGCGCAAGTCGTCGTGATCGAGCGCGGCAAGAAGGCTGCGCGCGCCACGGACGATTACGTGCACGAACATCCGTGGGCGTCGATCGGCATCGCGGCGGGCATCGGCATGGTCATTGGTCTGCTGATCAATCGCAAGTAAAGGCCTCGCCGTCACCCAATGGCTCGCTGATTGCTAGTTCGTAGTTGATCGCGGTTCCATTGGAGAACACCTTGAACCGAACCGCGAGCGCCTGCCCGGGCGCGCGGCTTCACTCTCGCGCCGGACGCCCCGCCCGCTACGCGCTGAGCGGCCGGAATCATAAAAAAGCAGCACCAACGCGCTTCTCGCATCCAAACCATGACGACAGAACGGCCACCGCAGCAAGCGTCCCCCGGACCATCGCGACGAATCCTGAGCTCCGCCTTCGCCATCTTCGAGACGCGCCTTGAAATCATCGGCATCGAGCTTCAGGAAGAGAAGGAGCGGCTCATCGGCGTGCTGTTTCTCGGCCTCGCCGCCATGATGCTCACGATGATGGCGTTGATCTCGCTCACCGTGCTGATCGCCATTTTCTTCTGGGATACGTATCGCTGGCAGACGCTGGGCAGTATCACGCTGCTGTATGCGCTGATCGCGCTCGGTTGCGGCCTGCGCGCGCGCAGCAATCTCCGCGATGCCCCGAACATGTTCGACGACACGCTGACCGAGTTCCGCAAGGACCGCGCCACGTTCCGCTCGAATAGCTGAGCGCGTCCGCGAAACAACCGTCACGACGACAAGCCGAATCACCCGAGCACGAGCCGATCACATGAGCAAACCCGACGAAGCCTTCAAGGCGCCTCACCGCAACAAGATGCAGAAGCTGCGCACGCCGCACATGCGTGCGCTGCGAAAGGAACTGCTGATCGCGTGCGCCGATGTCGAACGCATGGAACTGCAGCAGGCCACGGCGGAACTGCGTTCGTCCGTCACACACTTCAGCTTTCTGCGCTTTTTTCTCATGCCCAAGCGCAGCAATCGTGGCTGGAACCGGCGCGGGTCGTCGGGCGGTGGCATAATGGAAACGCTCGGCGCGCTGCTCGGCAGTGGTGGGGGCATCGGCATGCTGTTCAAGCAGTATCCGATCGTAGGCTCGCTGGCCTCGCTCATTCTCACCAAGCCGGTCCGCACGCGTGTGGTAAGCGGCGCCAAGCCGCTGCTCAAATGGGGCGGCCTGGGGCTTGCTGCGTGGGAAGGCTGGCGCATCTATCAGCAGATGAAAAACCCGGCCGCGGAAACATCTGAAAACGCGGCCGATCCCACGGTTTTCTGACGCGCTCACCCCTTTCCAGTCCAGCAGGATGACGAACGTGCCGCTTCGTTTGCATTCGTGTGATTGGTTTTTGAGCCGGTCGCGTCGATAACGAAGATGCCGCAAGCGTCGTCCTGCATCGCCCCGGACGCGATGGGCGCGGCTTCGATCGTATAGCCACCGTTGCTGGCGGATTCGAGCAGCAGCGTTAGCGCATAAATCGCCGCGACGCCTCCGCCCGATGGCACGCGATCCATTCCCGCAGGCAGCGCGATGACATCACCGCCGGGCGTTTGCGACAGCCGCGACGTCTCCACGAACTGCACCGCGCGCATGAGCGCCGCCGCATCCAGTCGATGCGCCTTCGCGATATGCGTGCGATACGCGGGGATCGCGAACGTCGCGATGATTCCTGCGACGCCCAGCGCGATTATCAGTTCGAGCAGGCTAAAGCCTTTGCCGGTTGCTTTCATCCTCACCTCAAAACGGTTTTGCGACGACGCGCCGCCAATACCGCGCGCCGCTTTCGTCCACGCGAAGTTGCAGCCACGCCTCGGAATCCGGCATCGCGCCGAAACCACGCGCGGTGATCAGATACGACGCCCGCCTCCGTTCGCATCCACGTTTCGATCAGGCATTGGGGCACGCGACGCGCCGCATATGGCCATTCCACGAACGGCTGCAAGGCGAGCGCCGAGACGCCTTCTCGAACGACGCTTTGCTGCGCCACTGCGCGGGTTCCTGCGTGAACGTGGAAGCGGCAGGCAATGCCGCGTCGAGCATGCGGCTGCATCGGATCGACGCACTGTCCGCCGCGTGAAACGCCTGAATGCGTTCGCGCGCCGCGACCGTCGCGCGCGTCGCCACGAGCGACGTTTGCAGCCACGCGCTCACGGTGACGAGCATCATCGCGGTGAGCAACAGGACGATGGGCAACGCTGTTCCGCGTGAGGTCGAACACCGCTTCATGCGCGCCCCGCTACGGAATTGCGGACCGCGACGCGCCGCCAGAATGCCTGGTGCGTGCAGCCGTCTTCGGCCACGGCCACCGCGCCGTTGCAGTCGATATACGACGCTTTGCGCTTCGCCTGATTCGCATAGCCGCGCACGAGCACGCACACGTCCGCCGCGTACACATCGCGCCAGCGCTCACGCGCCATCGCGGATGCATTCACCCGCTCGCCGCACCGCCAGCCAGTACATCATCACGCCGATGCGTTCGATGCCTTCCACCATCGGCTGCGCCTGCTTGCCGCTGCCTTCGCAGTACAAGTTCCGGCGCGCCACTCGACGTGCTCGGCTTCGCGTAGAAGCGGTTGACGACGAACGCGTCCGACACCGCTTGCCCGAGGCAATCCGTCGGGGCGTCGGTCGTCGATGGCCATGTGGAAATGGTGTCGGCGACGTAGCGCATCTAAATGCCGTTGGATTGGCCCGACAGCGTTTCGCACGATGGGGAAGTGGGGAAGTGTCCGCGCCAATTACCCGCCCCTGCGAGCAGCCGAAGAGCGCCGCATCGACGGTTGCGTTGGTGGCGGCAAAGCCCTGCCATCCAGATCTGCTAGCCGAGCAGATCGAGCGCGACGACGCCTGCGTCGTGAATGCGCGCGGCGTCGGTCGCGCGATCGAACGCCGCCCGCTGCGCCCGATATAGCGACAAACACGCCGCGACGATCAGCAAGCCGAGCGCGAGCGCAATCGTCAGTTCGAGCAGCATATGGCCGTGCCGCTTGAAGAGTGACGTGTTCATCGCGCGAACGCCACGGAAAAGCAGGCGCTATGCGGCAACGCCTGCGGTTCGGGACACGGCTCGTCACTTTCGTTGGCGCATCCGCTCATCGTCGCGACGCGCACGCCATCGGCACGATCCATCACGTCGATCGCGGCCGAAGAAAGCATCGCTCCGGCCCGCATTCGCCATTGCGAAACGACTTCCACGCGATCCGCATCGCTGCGAATCCCTTCGACGAGTGAATCCGCGATGAGCGCTGCCCGCTCGCGCGCGAACGCACTCTGCAAGGCGATGAAACCGAGTGCGGTGACCGCCGTGAGCGCGAGCGCGATCATCACTTCGATGAGCGAATCGCTGCACTGGATACGAGCGCGCATCATGCCGACGGCCCGCAAGCGCCCTGCGTGATGCGCGCGCGACCGCGCGCAGCCAGTTGCACACAACGCCGCACTGCGGCATTCGACGTGGCATCCGCGCCGCGCAGCAAGAAATCGAAGCTGCGGACCCACCGATTATCTGACCTGCCGGCGGCGTGAACGTCAGATCCATCGCGGTACCCGCGATGGCGACCGGCGTCATCGCGGGCTGCATGCGCAACAGCATCGACACGCCGTCTCGATCGACGAACACACCCCAATCGCAGGACCAGTCGGTCCCGCCGCCGTCGCACGCCCTACCCGTTGCGAGACAGTGGCCACGGCATCGATCCGGCACAGCGTCACGCGCGCCGCGCCGCATGGCTTCGACACGGGCAAGCGAAAGCGTGGAAAAGAGCGCGCGAGCCCGCGCATCGACCTGATCGCGCCATACCACGCGCCGAACGACGGCGTGGCGAACACCGCGAGGATCGCCATCGTGGCAAGCACCACGCACAGTTCGCTCAAAGTGGAACCGCGATTCATCTGCATGCCTTATCGATTCGTCGAGCTGAAGCACAATCTATCGATAATTTTCGCGCGCCGCCATTAGCCGAATGGCCGAGTGTTCAACATCCGCGCGACGCAGCAGACTCGCCGGGCGAAGGACTCAAACAGTCTGGGGAGATGATGCGAAAAGATTCAGCGCTTGCGCGATGCGGCCTTTTTCGGTGCCGCGCGACGGAATTCGTCGAGTACGTCTTCGAACTCGGAGACATCCTCGAAACGCTTGTAGACAGATGCGAAACGCACGTAGGCGATGGTATCAAGCTGATGCAACTCGCTCATCACGAGCTCGCCGAGACGCTCGCTCTGGATTTCACGCTCGCCGGTGCCGAGCAGTTGATATTCGATGCGGGACGCGGCAGCATCGATCGCGTCCGCCGCGACCGGGCGCTTGCGCAGCGCCAGCTTCATGCTCGCGACGATTTTGCGCCGGTCGAACTCGGCGCGCGTGCCGTCCTTCTTGACGACGGACGGCAGCGCGAGTTCGACACGTTCATACGTGGTGAAGCGCTTGTCGCAGGAAGGACAGCGACGACGACGCCGGATGGCCACGCCATCCTCCGACACGCGAGAATCCACGACCTGGGTGTCTTCGTGTCGGCAGAATGGGCAGCGCATCGGGACTTGTCGGCTGAGAGATTAACGATAGACCGGGAAACGCTTGGTCAACTCGGAGACTTGCGCACACACGCGTTCGAGGTTCGCCTGATCTTCCGGATTGTCGAGCACATCCGCGATCAGATTGCCGACGATCTTCGCTTCCTTCACGCCGAAACCGCGCGTGGTCATCGCGAGCGAACCCAGACGCACACCGCTCGTCACGAACAGCTTCTCCGGATCGTTCGGAATCGCGTTCTTGTTCACCGTGATGTGTGCGGCACCTAGCGCGGCTTCCGCCGCCTTGCCGGTGATCTTCTTCGCGCGCAGATCGACCAGCATGACGTGGCTTTCCGTACGTCCCGAGACGATACGCAGACCGCGCTTGACCAACGTTTCGGCCAGCACGCGCGCGTTTTCGACAACCGCCTTCTGATACGTCTTGAACTCCTGCGACAGCGCTTCCTTGAACGCGACGGCCTTCGCGGCGATCACGTGCATGAGCGGGCCGCCCTGAATGCCCGGGAAGATGGCCGAGTTGATCGGCTTCTCGAACTCCGCCTTCATCAGGACGACGCCGCCGCGTGGGCCGCGCAGGCTCTTGTGCGTGGTCGTCGTGACGAAAGCCGCGTGTGGCACCGGATTCGGGTACACGCCCGCCGCGACCAGACCCGCGTAGTGCGCCATGTCGACCATAAAATACGCGCCGACCGCCTTGGCGATCTTCGCCATGCGTTCGAAGTCGATCTTCAGCGCAAACGCCGAGGCGCCCGCGACGATCAGTTTCGGCTTGTTCTCTTGCGCAAGCTTCTCGAGCTTGTCGTAGTCGATGTCCTCGACTTCGTTCAGGCCGTAGCTCACCACGTTGAACCACTTGCCCGACATGTTGACCGGCGAGCCGTGCGTGAGGTGGCCGCCTTCTGCGAGGCTCATGCCCATAATGGTGTCGCCCGGCTTGAGTATGGCGAAGAACACGCCCTGATTAGCCTGCGAGCCGGAATTCGGCTGCACGTTGGCCGCTTCCGCGCCAAACAGTTGCTTCACGCGGTCGATCGCGAGTTGCTCGACGATATCCACATATTCGCAGCCGCCGTAATAGCGCTTGCCGGGATAGCCTTCCGCGTATTTGTTGGTGAGTTGCGAGCCTTGCGCGGCCATCACGGCCGGCGAGGTGTAGTTTTCCGATGCGATCAGCTCGATGTGATCTTCCTGACGACGATTTTCCTGATCGATCGCCTTCAGCAGCTCGGGATCGACGTTGGCGAGGGTACTTTCGGCTCTGTCAAACATACGCTTTCCGTTAGATCAAAACAGGTTGACTGGGTCGCGCGTACGCGAAAACTGCTGGAGGCCGATGGAGTCCAGACGCGGCGGATGAGGGATGAATCCGGAATCGCGTAACGGACAGCCACCGGCGCAGCAACGACAGCGCACAGATTTTAGCTGCCCAGGCGAACGGCAAAACGAAAACGACGCTCCGCGCTTCCTGGTGGGTCGCTCCACCTTGGATCCGAAAATCCTATCTATCGCCAGTCACGCGGGGTTTGAGCTTTGTAGTGTAATGGGCAGCATGGCTTTAGGCAACCGTGCGCCAGGGCGGTTCGGCGGCGTGCCGAAGCCATCGTTTGCGACGTTTAAAACACGACCGTTCGCGCGAAGTTTCGCGCGGCCGGTAACTTGCCGCAACGCATCAATGGAAGTACTCTGTGCGCCGTTGCTCGAAGCCCGTCCCCACACGGCCCGGGCTCGCTCACTCTCATGCCCCCAGAGCCCGCTCATGATCGTGTTCGTCACCAGCGCTGCCATCGCCCGTACTTTCGTCAAAGGCGGCCATCGCGTGATCGCCGCCGCGCGCCACAAGGAACGCCTCATCGCACTATCCAAGGAACTCGACGACGCGCTGTTGCCGCTAGAACTCGACGTGCGTGACGAGAACGCCATCAACTCGCAGCCCGAAGCCTTTTGTGCTGGTGAACAACGCGGGCCTCGCGCTCGGCCTCAAACCCGCACACAAGGCGAGCCTCGACGACTGGAAGAACATGATCGACACCAACTGCACGGGCATCGTCACGGTCACGCGCGCGTTGCTGCCGGGCATGGTCGAACGCAATCGCGACCACGTCTTCAATCTCGGCTCGGTCGCGGCGAACTATCCATATCCCGGCGGCAACGTGTATGGCGCGACCAAAGCGTTCTTGCGTCAGTTCAGTCTGAATCTGCGCGCGGACCTGATCAGCACCAACCTTCGCGTGACCGATATCGAACCCGGCCTGTGCAGCGGCACGGAATTTTCGAACGTGCGCTTCAAGGGCGACGACAGCAAGGCCGTGTCGGTCTAAAAGGAGGTTCAGGCGCTCTCTCTGCCGAAGACATCGCCGATGCGATCTACTGGATCGCGACGCGCCCGGCGCACGTCAACATCAACACCATCGAGTTGATGCCGATCGCCCAGACCTTCGGACCGTTGCAAATTCACCGCGGCTGATTCCCTCAACGACTGAGGATTTCGCGACGCCGCTTGCGCTTCTAGTAAAATGCCGCAGATGAATATCTGTCAAAAAGCGAGCCGGAGCGGGTCGGGAAGCGGGCAAGCCCGCGGCCGCGCGGGCGAAGCGACGCAAAGGTGAACGATCCGTTGATTTTCGAGTGGCCGATTCGTGTGTATTACGAGGACACCGACGCCAGCGGCATCGTCTTCTACGCGAACTACCTCAAGTTCTTCGAGCGCGCGCACCGAATGGCTATGCGCGTGCGGCATCGACCAGCAACGCCTGGCGGAGTCGGACGGCATCGTGTTCGTAGTCAGAAGGACCGCCGTCGATTATTCCGCGCTGGCGCGTCTGGACGACATGATCAGCGTCGTCAGCCGCATCGAGCAGCTCGGCCGCGCATCGGTGGATTTTCATCAGGAAGAGTGGCGCGGCGACGTGCTGCTCGCCACGGGCAATGTCCGGGTCGCGTCGGTGAATCGCGTCACGATTCGTCCCGCCGCCGTTCCCGATTGCGTGCTCGACGGCTTGCGATGCGGCCCGCACGCGGCGTGCGGTACGGCGCAGGCCCCGGCCTCCCACGAGGCCAGCACAAATTGAGTACCACGATGGAAGCTGCGCATGCCCTCTTTCGACCGGAAAGAGCCGCCGCGCGGCTTTCGTTATTTTTAAAGCCGGATCACGAACAACTGACGCGCCTTTGACCGGACGCCCGCATCAACCAGACGTACCAGCGGACCTTTATGGAAAACACACAAGACTTGTCGATCGTTTCTCTCGTCATTCACGCGAGCCTGCTCGCGCAGGCCGTGATGGCGCTGCTGTTGGTGCTGTCGCTTCTGTCGTGGACATTCATTTTCCGCAAGGCGTTCGCGATTCGTCGCGCGCGCGTGCAGACCGAGCGCTTCGAGCGCGATTTCTGGTCCGGCGGCGATTTGCAGGCGCTGTATCAGAGCGCTGCCAACAACCGTCACACCATCGGCGCGCTAGAGCGTATCTTCGAATCCGGCATGCGCGAATTCCTGAAGGGCAAGGAGCGCCGCATCACCGATCCGGGCGCGATCCTCGACGGTTCGCGCCGCGCCATGCGCGCCGCCTTCCAGCGTGAAATGGATGTGCTCGAGGCGAATCTCGCGTTTCTCGCGTCAGTCGGTTCGGTCAGTCCGTACATCGGTCTGTTCGGCACGGTGTGGGGCATCATGAACTCGTTCCGCGGTCTCGCCAACGTGCAGCAGGCAACCCTCGCGAACGTCGCGCCGGGCATCGCGGAAGCGCTGGTCGCCACCGCGATCGGCCTGTTCGCCGCGATTCCGGCGGTGGTCGCGTACAACCGCTACGCACACGATATCGACCGTCTGGCGATCCGCTTCGAGACCTTCATCGAAGAGTTCTCGAACATTCTGCAGCGCCAGGCGCACTAAGGAAAAAGGAGTTCACGATGGCAGGCCCGATCCGTTCCAGCATGCGCGGCAGTTCGCGCCGCGCGATGGCCGACATCAACGTCGTGCCGTACATCGACGTGATGCTCGTGCTGCTCGCCATCTTCATGGTGACGGCGCCGCTCGTGTCGCCGTCTATCATCAATCTGCCGACGGTCGGCAACGCGCAGCCGCAGGAACAGCAGCCGCCGCTCATGATCAATATCAAGACCGACGGCAGCATGAACATCCGCTACAAGGACGACAACGGCTCGTCTCAAGAGCAGAAGATGACCAAGAGCGATCTCAACACGTTCGTGCTGAACCGCCAGGAGTCGCATCCTGATCAGCCGGTCGTCATCGCGGCGGACAAGACGGTGAAGTACGAGGCCGTCGTGAACGTGATGTCCGATATAAAGGCGCGTGGCGTGAAGCGCGTCGGATTGCTCGTCAAATCGCAATGATCGGTTCGCGGAACACCCAGCCACGGCCAGCGGACGGACAGGCGTCCGCGCGACCCGTCCGTCCGCCACGCGAGCGTGGGACGTGGAAGGCATTCGTGCTCGCCGCGCTGATGCATCTGCTGTTGATCTGGCTGCTCTATCACGGCATCAACTGGCAGAACAACACGCCCGCGGGCGCCGAGGCGGAAATCTGGACCCAGATTCCGGACACGCCCGCGCCGACGCCGCGCCCCGCTCCCCCGCCGCCCGCGCCGGTGAAAGTGCAGCCCGCGCCGCCGCCGGCGAAGGACGAGGACGCGGACATCGCGCTGCAAGAAAAGAAGCGTAAGCAGCAGGAAGCCGCGCAGCGCGAGGCCCAGCTCACCGAGCAGCGCCGTCAGCAGGAGCAGACGCGGCAGGAAGCGGAAGCCAAGCGTCAGCAGCAAAAGGCGATGCAGGACAAGCAGAGGCAGATCGAGCAGCAGCGTCAGGCCGATCTCCAAAAGCAGCAACAGTTGAAAGCGCAGCAGGACAAGCAGCGCCAGCAGCAGGCCGAAGCGCAGAAGCAGGAGCAGCTCAAGGAACAGCAGAAGGAACAGCAGGAAACCAAGGCCAAAGCCGATGCGCAAGCCAAGGCAAAGGCCGCGGCCGAAGCGAAAGCGAAGCTCGATGCGGAACGCAAGGCGCGCATGGCCCAGTTGCAGAATCAGCTCGGCGGCAGCACGGTAGTTAGCGGCGAAGGTCTTGCGAAGGGCGGCTCGGGCAAGGGCGCGGGCGGCAACGCGAAGTCGCCGGGCTATGCGGAGAAGGTCCAGCGTCGCGTGCGGCCGAATATCATCTGGAGCGGCGAAACCACCGGTCTCGAAACCGTGGTCTCGGTTCGTTGCTCGCCTTCGGGCACCTTGCTGTCCGCGAGCGTGACGAGATCGAGCGGCAACGAGCAGTGGGATGCCGCGGCACTGCGCGCGGTCCGAAACTCCGATCCGATGCCTGTCGATATCGACGGCAAGGCACCGGATCACTTCACGATCACGCTGCGTCCGGCGGGCGGTTGAGCCCCGCCGGACGTCTTCTGTGGATTGGGAACGAATTGTGCTTCCGGGGATCTGTTCTGCAGTCTCCGACACCTGAAAAACGCTTTTTTTGGAACCTATAACAGCATGAGTTTGATGACGAAGTTTAGCCTGAGAACGCTGGTCGCGCCCTGCCTGATCGCAGCCGGTACCGCTGCGCACGCCCAGTTGAACGTACTCGTGACCGGCGTCGGCTCCACGCAATTCCCCATCGCGACGGCCAATTTCGCCAACGAAGCCAGTTCGCCGCAGCAAGTGAGCGCGATCGTCCGTCAAGACCTGCAGGGCAGCGGCAAGTTCACGAATATCGATGCGGGCAGCACGCCGCTATCGGACGCCAACTCGGTTGATCTCGGCGCATGGAAGGCAAAAGGCGCGAATGCGTTCGTGTCAGGCAGCGTCAACAAGCTGCCGAACGGCCAGTATGAAGTGCGCTTCCGCCTCTACGACACGTTAAGCCAGCAGAATCTCGGCGGCCTGTCGCTCGTCTCCGGTGAAGGCGGCCTGCGCATGAGCGCGCACAAGATTGCGGATTACATCTACGCCAAGCTGCTCGGTTCGCGCGGCGTGTTCGCGACGCGTCTGTCTTATGTCATCCAGACGGGCGGACGCTATCAGTTGCAGATTTCCGACTCGGACGGCCAGGACGCGAAGATCGCCCTCTCCAGCCCCGAGCCGATCATCTCGCCGGCGTGGTCGCCGGACGGCACGAAGGTCGCGTACGTGTCGTTCGAGAAGAAAAAGCCGGTGGTGTATATCCACGATCTGCCGACGGGACGTCGCGTGGTCGTGTCGAATCAGAAGGGTAACAACAGTGCGCCGGCATGGTCGCCCGATGGTCGCAAGCTGGCGGTCGCCCTGTCGCGCACCGGCAATACACAAATATTCGAAGTCAACGCAGACGGCACCGGCCTGCGCCGTCTGACCCAAGGCAGTTCCATCGACACCGAGCCGTTCTTCTCTCCCGATGGCAACTGGATTTATTTCACGAGTGATCGCGGCGGCCAACCGCAGATCTACAAGATCCCGGCGGCGGGGGAAAGCGCCGGCGCGGCCCAGCGGGTCACGTTCACGGGTTCGTACAACACGAGTCCGCGCATGAGCCCTGACGGCAAGCAACTCGCGTACATTTCGCGCACTGGCGGCGGCTTCAAGCTGTACTTGCAGGACCTCGCGTCCGGCACGGCAACGGGGCTGACCGACACGACGCATGACGAATCGCCGAGTTTCGCGGCGAATGGTCAGTACATCCTTTACGCCACCCAAGTGAACGGACGTGGCGTTTTGGCGGCGGTGTCGACTGATGGTCGCACGCGGCAAGTCTTGTCAGTTCAGGGCGGTGTGGTACGCGAGCCGTCCTGGGGTCCGTTCATGCAATAAGTCCAGCAATAACGTTTCACATACAACGTTCAGCTACAACACAAGGAGAAGTACCATGATGTCGAAACTTCGTATCGGCCTAGCAGTTGCGATGGTCGGCGCATTGGCAGCTTGTCATTCGGGCGTGAAGCTCGATGAAGGCGCGAACAAGGGTGGCGTCAGCACGCAGCCGAACCCGAACGACGTGAAGCAGGTCAACATCGACCCGCTGAACGATCCGAACAGCCCGCTCGCCAAGCGCAGCATCTATTTCGACTTCGACAGCTATGCCGTGAAGGACGACTATCAGCCGCTGCTGCAACAACACTCGTCGTACCTGAAGACCCATCCGGAGCGTCACGTCCTGATTCAGGGCAACACCGACGAACGCGGCACAAGTGAGTACAACCTGGCGCTCGGCCAAAAGCGTGCGGAAGCCGTGCATCGCGCCATGTCGCTGATGGGCGTGGCCGATTCGCAGATGGAAGCCGTGTCGCTCGGCAAGGAAAAACCGACGGCGACGGGTCACGACGAAGCATCGTGGGCACAGAACCGCCGCGCGGATCTCGTGTACCAGCAGTAATCCGAGTAACGTAACCAGACACGGGTGAGTCGCTCTATGTTGTATCGCTTCCCCTTGCTGCGCGTCGCCGCAGCCGCGTGCGTCGCCGGTTCGACGATGCTGAGCGTGCCCGCGCACGCTGGCGTTTTCGACGACAACGAAGCACGTAAAGCCGTCCTCGATCTGCGCACCAAGACCGATAGCCTGAGCAATCAGTTGTCGGCCGCGCAACGCACGATCCTCGATCAGCAGAACCGCATCGACCAGTTGAATCAGCAGGTCGCGACGGTTCGTGGCCAGAATGAGGACCTCGCGAATCAGGTCACCACGCTGCAAAAACAGCAGAAGGACTATTACGCCGATCTCGACACGCGCCTGAAGAAATTCGAGCCGCAGCAAGAGACCATCGATGGCGTAACGGGCGCCGTGCAACCCGGCGAGACGGAAGCCTTCAACGCAGCGTCGACTCAGTTCCGCAACGGTGACTACAAGGGCGCCTCGGCGGCCTTCAAGGCGTTCGTGGCAAAGTACCCGCAGAGCCCGTATCAGCCGACGGCGCGCTACTGGCTCGGCAATGCGTTATATGCGCAGCGTGACTACAAGGCATCGACTGCGATCTGGCAGGATCTGGTGAAGCAGTATCCGCAACATCCGCGCGCGCCCGAGGCGCTGCTCGCGATTGCGAACAATCAGGTCGAACAAGGTCAGAAGGCGGCCGCCAAGCAGACGTTGCAGCAGGTCGTCTCACAGTACGCCGGTTCCGAGGCTGCGCAAACGGCGCAAAGCAAGTATCGCAGGTGAAGTAAAGCGCGACGCCTTCGGGCGTCGTGCGAGTCGAGGGAAGTGTTCGCGGTCTGTGATCTCGCGTGCGTTTTCCTTCGACGTTTGAGGCAGGTGCCGCGGTTTTTGGTTGACAGTGCCGGACCTCCCCGCTTATAATTTTACGTCTTTCAGGTCGTTAGCTCAGCTGGTAGAGCAGCGGACTTTTAATCCGTTGGTCACAGGTTCGAATCCTGTACGGCCTACCAAAGATCAAGCAAAAAATCAAGCAAAAAGCCCAGTCCTCAAGACTGGGCTTTTTGCTTTCTTGCGGGTGTTTTCGCGCACATTTTTGTGCGTACGCCGTCCGGAGAGCGGAAGCGGGAGATCAGAGCAGCTTCGCTTACGCCAGATCGCCCTCTTTCGCGAAGCTCGGCGTCTGCTGATGCGTCGCCGCGCGGCGCTCGAGCCATCGCATCATGAGCTTGCGGCCGGGCACTTCGATCGGGTGATAGCACACACCGTCGCCAGCACGATCACCGAGCCGAGCGCGGACACGAACGACACCACGCCGCCGAGCGCGCCGAGATGCGCCTCGAAGACCGGCGTGACGCACTTCACCGCCGGCGCGAGCAGCATGTGCGTGAGATAGATCGAAAATGAGATCTTACCGAAGAAGAGAACACACCACGCGATTGCCGAACAGCGCGTTGGCAGCTTTGGAATCGCCATAGCACGCGATCACGATGAGAAACAGTCCCGCGTAGATGACGAGATCGTGCGCGCCGGCCGCGTAGACCGCGAGCGTCGCCATCACTGCGAGCAGCGCGAATGCGTTGCCGGGGAAGCAAGCGCGCCCACGCGCATCCGGCTCACGAGCCGATACGCAAGCAAGCCGAACGTGAAGCCCGCGATGCATCGCATCAGCGGATGAAGTTCGTCGCCCTGGATCACGTTCAGGTATCCGCCGTAACCACTGCAATCGTGGCCGCCGGTCGCCGCCGTCATCAGCAGAAAGATCATCAGCGCCGACACGCACCACGCCATCGCCGCACGGCTGCCGATCGCCAGCGCGACCAGCACAGGGAACAGCACATAGGCGGCGAATTCCGTGCGCAACGACCAAGCCGGCATTACGACGCTATGCGAAATGCCCCACGCCTGAACGAGGAACATATTCGCGAGCATGGCTTTCAGGTTCCATGTCACGGGCATGAGCAAGCCGAGCAGAACGTGCTTGCTCAGGTCGTACAGCGTTTGAATGAACGTGACGGCGATATACAGCGGAAACACCCGCGCAATGCGCTTCTTCACAAACGCGACATAAGACTCGCACCCCGCGCCGAGCGTCACCGACAACGCATAGTTGAGCGCCAGCACCAGCCCGCTCAGCATGAAGAACAGATCGACGACGAGATACGCATGCTGCCACGGCCGCAGCGCCACGCCCGCGTGATCGAAATAGTGATACGCGACCACCGCCAGCGCCGCGATGCCGTGCACGCCGGTCATCGGACGGATTTCGCCCGATACGGTGCGGGATGAAAGTACGCGCGAAGAATTCATGGCTAACCTGCCTCTCAACTGGGCCGCTCAGGCTTTCCCGCCCAGCGAACTCCCTACTGCCGAATCCGCCTTGCGCAGCGAAGCGGGCGCGATAGGCCGGCCCACGCGATTCATCTCCGCGCGGAACTCTTAGGCGGCGAAACGTTCCACCTTGGCGGGGCATGCCGCCGACGTGAAGAGATGTTCGTTCGCTTCGAAATGCTTTACCGCGTCACACAGCGACGCCTCGGTCTGCTCGGAGAAGAACATCCCGGTCGGCTACATCCCGGTCGGCTGCTCTTCGGTCAGGCTGACCACCGTCTCCAGCGCGCCGCCCTTTCCATATGCGATCACCGGCGTGCCGCAGGCCTGCGCCTCGACCACCGAAATGCCGAAGTCCTCCTCGGGCAGCGAACACGAACACGCGGGCGCGCTGCAGGTGATCGCGCAAGACCTTGAACGACTAATAGCCGAGAATCTCGACATTCGGCCCCGCGACTGCCTTGATCTTGCGCATCTCCGGGCCGTCGCCGATCACGACGAGACGCTTCTCCGGCATCGTCGAAAAGGCCTTCACGATCAGATCGATGCGCTTGTACGACACCATGCGCGACGCCGTCAGATAGAAATCGTCCTTGTCGTGACGCACCGATAGATCGCTTACATCGACCGGCGGATAGATCACCGTCGCGGCACGCCCGTAAAACTTCCGGATGCGCCGTGCGACGAAATGCGAGTTCGAAATCAGATGATCGACAACGTTGTTCGAACGGACACCCATCCGCACATGTAATACAGCATGGCGCGTACGACCAGCAACTTCAGGCTAGAGCGAATGCACGTAACTCACGTGAAGCTGATTCGGGCCGGTCAGCACACCCTTCGCGACCGCATACGAACTGGAGATCACGAGTTCGTATTCCGACAGGTCGAGTTGCTCGATGGCGAGCGGCATCAACGCGAGATAGTGACGGTAGTGCGTGCGCGCGAACGGCAACTTCTGAATGAACGAAGTGCGCACCGGCCAGCCCCGCAGGCAGAATCGATCCTCGAGAAAATCCACGACCGTGAAGATGTCGGCATTCGGAAAACACTCGATCATCTGCTCGAGAACTTTCTCAGCGCCGCCGGACGCGGTCAACCAGTCGTGAACGATGGCAACTTTCATGCATTCCCTCGTGGTAGCAACGGGGTCGTCGAATGGGTGTAAAGGTCGTTATCGGTTTCGCGCCAGCAGCAGCGACCAGGCGAACACACCGCGCGCCGCATTCTGTGACGCGCGACTCGACCGAGCGCGGATCAGCACCGGGCACCGCTTGTGCGTAACACCGGCAGACATTCGGATGCTTATGAGCTGCTGCGGGACTGCTGCGAGCGACTTCGATACGGCAGATTTGCCATAACCGGATACTGCGGGCTAACCCGCGAATCAACCATGGGAGAACGCACACTGCCGTTTTTTTACACTCGTTTCTTAAGGCAAGGCTAAACCAGCCGGTTGTATTCATCGATTCAGGCACAAACAGCGGCAGATTCATCGTGAGTGAGGCTTTACGCCTGGATTTCCGGTCCACCAGGGTGTTGCGCCTGGGCCTGCGGCCCGCTTTCCCCCATTACGGGCGAACCTGTGCCATCAATCGCTTGCGCGAAAGATAGACGTTGGTCAACGCCAGCGCGACGA
>LFLF01000218.1 GCA_001184395.1 Candidatus Paraburkholderia calva
TCCGGCGCGAAGCTCGGACGACCCCCCTCGCGGCGCTCTCATACATCCGCGAAAAGACCGCGTCCATGCGAGTGAGCGCCTCGTTCAACCACAGCCGAATCGGTCGCAGCGGGTGATTGGCCGGAACCAAGTTATCCAGCGTGGTCATCATGAACATCAATTCGGTGTAGCCGTCCGCTCTGCGCATCGTTTCGGTCTCAGTGTCGTTCGATTCCTTGATTCAACGTTTGCCCCGCCCAGTTTGCCACTCCCAATCAGATCACCCGCGTAAGATGACCCGCGTAGAGGGTATTTCAATAGCCTGTTAGTCGAAATCAGATAGACCGGACGGAGCTCCTTCTGCTCCTCAAACTCCCCAATACGCACAAGTTTTCCAAAAAGCGAAATTGTTGGATAATTCAAGGCTTTTGCTTGGCAAACTGTGGCCACTGCTCATCCTTTGCAGTGAACGCTCTCAGCTCCAGCCGGTTTTAGCTGGCCTTCGGATAACGGCTGGAGTTTGGCCGACTTGCTTGATGGCAAGTCGGCTTCTTTTTGTTTTCGCCAGCGATGCTCGAAGAGACACTACGCCGAGCGTATGCCTAAAATACCCGTTAAGATAAGCGCACATCAGCAAAGGCGCACTGGAATACCTTCGCGATACTGCCGCAGAGGCAAGAAACTCGGCGCAAAACCGAGTGACACCAGAAACGACGTTGTCCCGACCGCAAGTAAGATTTAGGCATTCTTATTCGGGCAGTCTTACGGATCGAAGGTTCGATCCGGTATAACAGAACTTGGAAAACTTAGAATCGGTAACCCGGTTGCAAACATCGGTAACCCGGTTGCAAACCTAAGATCGTCAAGAAACCAGATCGCACTGACGGTACGCCGCAGCGGGGCAGGCAAGACAATCGTTAGTGCTTATTGTGATTGGTGATTGTCCGGCGAACACATTTCCATTCTTGCGTCTCCGCCGTCCCGTCGATGCACCGAGAGAAAAATGATTGCGCTTATTGAAGTGATGATGCGCTTTCTGTCGGGAAGTCTCCTAAATCGACGCGGTTTCTCGCCGTTATTTTGGCTAGGTGACGCAAATGTAGCCCTACGAATTTAAGAAGAATTGCAGTCTGATTTGCCGACGTCCAGGTCACCGCTTCCACACCATTTCCCTATGGGCATCGGTAGAGACATGAACTTTAACCAACTGTCAGTGAGAACCAAGCTGAGCCTTGCTTTCGGCTCTTTGACATTAGTCGTCGTATGCGTATCCGCTTATTCAGTCAAGGCGCTTAACGACTCGCATGAACAAATGATTGGGTTCCTAAACGGGATCAATGCCCGTGTCGAAACCGCGAACGCAATAAAAGCCGCGGTAAGCGATCGCGCGGTTGCGGTCCGCAATCTAGTGCTCGTCACCGCTCCCGAAGACATTCAAATTGAAAAGGCCGTCGTCCGAGAAGCGGAAGCAAGGGTCGAGTCGTCCCTTGCCAAGTTTAACGAGCTCGTAGAGAACGCGAAGGACATGACCGACGATGCGCACAAGCTTGGCCTCGAGATCCCTCGAATCGAGAATGAATATCGTCCCGTGGCTTTGGAAATCAATGACCTTGCACTCAGCGGACAACGTGACACCGCTATTCGCGAGATCCAAATAAAGTGTCGGCCGCTCCTTTCGGCTTTGATCAAAGCGGTGAAGGATTACAGCCAAACCGCAACGGATCGTTCGGCACAAATTGTTAAGCAGTCAAACGAAACATTTGTCTTGGAACGAAACATCTTAGTCGGTTTGTGCGTTCTGGCCGCAGCGTTGGCTGTGCTTGCCGGTGTAGCCATTACTCGAAGCTTAGTGAGAGCCCTGGGCGCTGAACCGGCTGATCTGGCAAGCGTGAGTCATCGCGTAGCGAGAGGCGATCTGAGTACAATCCCAAACGTGGCCGACGCGCCGACCGGCAGCGTTCTGGCCTCCATGTCGGACATGCAAATGAGTCTTCTCTCCCTCATCGGCAAAGTGCGAACTGCCGCCGACGGGATTGCAACCGGCTCGAGCCAGATAGCGGCAGGCAACATTGATCTCTCATCGCGCACGGAAGAGCAGGCAGCTTCCTTGCAAGAAACGGCGACAAGCATGGAACAGCTGACTTCAGCAGTCAAACAAAACGCAGAGAATGCCAATCTTGCCAGCTCTTTGTCGCGAGACGCGTCAAATATGGCGCTCAAAGGCAATGAGGTCGTCGGCCAGGTGATGGGGAAGATGGACAATATCAAGGCGAGCTCCGCCGAGATCGCCGACATCATCGGCATTATCGAGGGGATTGCGTTCCAGACAAACATTTTGGCTCTCAATGCGGCCGTGGAGGCAGCGCGTGCTGGTGAGCAGGGGCGCGGCTTCGCCGTCGTCGCAGGTGAAGTGCGCAATCTGGCTCAGCGGTCCTCAACTGCCGCGAAGGAGATAAAAGAGTTGATCAACGACTCGGTCGTCAAGATTCACGATGCTTCGCTTTTAGCGAACGAGGCCGGACAAGCTATGTACGATATGACCGACGCAGTAAACCGCGTAGCGGGCATCATGGGCGAAATTGCTGCTGCCTCGGCTGAGCAGAGTCACGGGATTGAGCAAGTCAATCTCGCCATCGCCCAGATGGACGAAGTCACTCAACAAAATAGCGCCTTGGTCGAAGAGGCCGCAGCCGCATCCCAGTCACTCGAAGAACAAGGACGCGTCCTGAACGACTCGGTCGCATCGTTCGTGATCGACACGCACAACACCGACATGATGGTCGCCCCCGTTAGCAGAACCATACCTAGTCCGTGCGTGACTCGAGCGAAGACCGCACCATTAAGTAAGGCGCCTACAAATATGGTTCAAGAATCCTCTACGGGAAATTGGCATTCTTTCTAGCGCGGAAGATTAACAGAAGCGTAAACTTCCGCCTTTCCAATCTTTACGCCTCGACCTGAACCGATGTCCATCTTAGTCCAATCCACGAGGCCGAAGCCCTAGAAACGTCTGAAGCACAAGCTGCGGACTTTGCCCACAAAAAGCGCACTGCTATCGCTTCTTAAAGTCGAAACGGATACAGGACAACGTATGCTTTGACAACAAAACGACATAAACGGTCCCGGCATTGTCAATTCACCTCCTATCTGAGCCGTACTCCCTGCCGTGTCCCTTCGGACATCGGTGTGTGCTCATCACGCTGAACGACGGCCGTCATGAAGCAGAGATCAGCCAGGCTTTTACACAAGAAGGTGTCCAATGTAGAGTAAGCGCCAATTTGAGCGCATAGGCATGCGCATGAATGTTGCCTAGCGCTGCAAATCTGCTGGCGTGGGAAGCGCGACTTACATCTAGGATTTTGCGTATGGTTTTCTTTGGTCAGGCGGCGTTGGTCGAAGCCTGAGACTGCGTGAA